>DHGT01000003.1 GCA_002402905.1 Desulfatitalea sp. UBA4791
GTTTCACGTTGCCGTCCACGACGGCGTAGGGTTGTCCATGAGCGATACTCAAAACGGCGGCGGCGATGTAGTCCCCGACGCCTGGCAATTGCCGCAGGTCGCGCCACTCCCTGGGCATTTCACCGCCCGAAACTTTGACGATCTGTTGAGCCGCGCGATGCATGTTTCGGGCCCGGGTGTAATACCCCAGCCCTTCCCAGACCTTCAATATCATCATGTCGTCCGCCCTGGCCAGATGCCGCACATCGGGAAAGAGCGTCATGAACCGATGATAATAGGGAATGACGGTTTTGACCTGGGTCTGTTGCAGCATCACTTCAGACACCCAGACGGCATATGGATCACCCGTTCGGCGCCATGGCAGATCGCGCTTGAGGTCGTCGTACCAGGCGCCCAGTTGTCGCCTGATGCCGTCGCACAGATCTGGAGAAAGGCTCGCATCGTCTGCTGCCATAAGGGATGAGGTCAAAGCGTTGCCTTCCATATCCGAGGTTCAGTTGGACACTGACTATACCCTGACCCTGCGCCCTGCATCAATCGATCAGTGCAAATCAACAAAAAAATGCCATCGGCATACCAATGGCCGATGACTGGACATCGTTTCTGCGGAATCACAAATAAAACTGATAATGGCTCTCAAGACCCGGCTGCGGGGTGCCGATATGAACCATGTAAAAGATGAGGTCCGCGTTGCACCACCCCTTCGACTCCCCTGCGCCAATCTCCGAGGGCACCGCCGACCGGTCACCCCAAGCATACAAGAGCCTGCCCGGCGGGAAATGCCAGGCCGCTCCAGGGAGGATATCCATGGCCCGTGTCGATCCAGGTCATTTTCTCGAAGAGCTGCGTTTCGATATCAGAACCAACGACTTGATCAAGGCCCGCCTGGTGATGGCCCACTATTCCCAGATGGAGGCCCAGATCCAGCGCAAGGCATTGTACGAACTCAGCAAGGCACCGGATGCGTTTATCTTCCCGCTTCTGGTGGCGTGCCTGGCCCAGCCCCCAGCAGGCCATGAAGCCGACCCGGCCCTGAAGGAGCTTCTCTATTCAAGGGCCCTGGACAATCCACAGATGCTCAACCATATGCTCATGCGCGAAGTCAAACCCAGCCATCGCGTCGTTCTGGCCGAAGTGGCCGGTGACATCAAGCTGGAGGAGGCCACTCCGGTGCTGCTGGGTATCCTCAACGAAGACCAGGACGAAAAGGCATTGCGGGGGGCCATCGTCTCCCTGGGCATGATCGGCGATCCGTCGGCCACCACGCCGATTTCCGAATTTTTATACGCCGGCAGCGTCGAACTGGTCATCGCGGCCATCCAATCTCTGGGCACCCTGGGAACCCCTACCGCCATCCAGCGCCTGGCGGAAAAGCTGGGAGCCGACCCGGACCTCGACTATATGATTCTGGACCTGTTTGCCACTTCTCAGGAACCCGAGGCCCTGGATCGTCTCAACGATACGCTGTCTGCCCAGATGGCGCACCTGCGCAACGCCGGCAAGCAGCGGCTGCTCGATATCGGACGCAAGGCCGTACCGGTATTGATCAACAACCTGCGCTACAACGACCCGGACCTGTTGATCCATACCTTGAATGTCCTGGGCGACATCGGCGATGAATCGGCCATTTCGCCGATCCGCAAACTGCTGCACAACGAACCCAAAGATGCCAATGTACGCTTTGCCGCCTACGAAGCCCTGGGCAAGCTGCCCATGGCCAAAGGGGCCTTTGCCCTGGCCCAGGGGCTCAACGACCCGGTGGACAATGTGCGGTCCGCCGCTGCCAGTGCCATCGATCACAACTACAACACCGTTCTGGCCGCCGGGGTCAAAAACATGATCCGCGACGAAGACCCGGCCGAGCGCCGCATCAGCCGCACGGTGATGGACACCGAGTGCGATACAATCTTCATGGACCTGATCCAGGAGGAGGTCTTCCGGCAGTTCGCCATCGAGTACCTTTGCCGTCAAGCCCACAGCGACATCCGTTCCCATTTCAGCGCCCTGCTCAAGACCCATGGAGAGGCCGAAATGGCCGCGGCCATCGAAAGCCAGACCTGCACGGCCAGCCTGGATATCCTGAAGATTTTTGCCGTGGACGACTCCAAAATGATCCTCAATATCTATCGCAGCGTCCTGCACAATCTGGGTTGCGAACCCATCCTGTTCGAATTCCCGGCCCAGGCCATCGATCAGGTGCGCAGCATCAAGCCCAATCTGATCTTTACCGATTTGAACATGCCGGATATCAGCGGCGTGGATCTGACCCGGCAGATCCGTGCGTGGTTCAGCAGGGAAGAGCTGCCCATCGTCATGGTCACCACCCAGAACGAATCCCAGGACAACGAGGCCGCCATGGCGGCCGGTGTCAATGCCATCCTGCACAAGCCGTTTAACGAAGAGACGCTGAGGGCAGTTCTGGCGGATTATTTCACACAACAGAAGTGAAACGCTTCAGCACGCCTCGATGGCGCCGATCAGGGCCTCCATATGGGCTTTTTCCGCATGGGACAGGCCGAGGAACGCCTGGCGCCCCTCCTCGGTGTTGACCTCGTCGGCCAGGCTGCGGTAGAGATCGAAGGCGGCATATTCGATCTGCAGGGCCATTTCGATGAGGCGCAGGCAGGCATCCTTCTTCACGCCGGACGCCCTCTTAAGCGCCTCGTCGAGTGCCAGACCGCCCTCTAAAACATCACCTTTCATTCGCTCATAGATCGGCTCGAAAGGGTCGATCGTCTCGTCGATCTGGCGCCAGTATCCATGCACCGTGCGGGCATGGGCGATTTCCGCCCGGGCGAGACGTGCGAAGGTCTGGGACCAATCCTGCCCAGCCCATTTCCGTGCCACGGATTCGTAGAACAGCTGCGCCCCCTTCTCCAGGTTCATGGCCGTCTGGAACATTTCGGCCAACGATTGACCGGCAAACAGAGCCACCCTGGGAAGGTCCTCGATCTTTGCGCCGTCCCAGCGCAGCATCCCCCCTTCCAGGTTGTATATCCGCTCCCCGAACCCCTCTTCCGCCACCATGGCCGCCGCGGTCATGGATCGTCCGCCGCTGTGGCAATAGAAAAGCAGGTCTTTTTGCGCCGGCAATTGATCCATGCCACGTACCAGATCGGGAAGCGGCATGAGGCGCGCACCGGGGATGTGGCCCATCCGGTACTCCTGGGGTTGCCGCACGTCCACGAGCACATAGTCGTTTTCGTGGTGGGTGCGGATATACTCGCGCAATGATTCCGGTGTCAGGTTTTTGATGTCCATAACCGCATTCCTTTTGGGGATGATCAATTTGTTGATCCGTTTGAGGTGGGTTGCCGAGGAGGGTTGGCCGACAGCGATTCCCACCCCGCCAGGGTATGCAAATACGCCGACGGCTGCTTGCGCACCGATCCGCCGAAGGCCTGGATCAGCCGACCAGCCTGCGACAACCAGGTGTCTTCGGATGTCAGGCGGCTCAATCCGATCAGATTGTGGAGTGCCACGGCATTTGCCGAAGGAATCGCCCCGTCGTACACCTCTTTAGGTCGCACCGGCAGTTCTTCTGCGGCCGTATCGGTCAGATGGTATCCGCCCTGTTCCCGGTCCCAGAAGGCGGCATCCATTTGCCGCTGCAAACGGACGGCCGCATCGGCCCAATGGCGATCCCCTGAGGCGCGCGACAAACCGAGCAATCCGTCGATGAAAAAGGCGTAGTCGTTCGCGGTGGCGGGTATGGCGACCTGGCCGTTTCGAAGGCGATGCCGCAGACCGCCCCGCTCATCGGTCATGTGCTCAAGGACAAAATCGGCCGCCCGGCCCGCCGCGTCCAGATATTCGGATCTCTCGAGCACCCTGGCCCCCTCGGCCAGGGCGGCGATCATCAGTCCGTTCAAATCGGTCAGAATCTTGTCGTCCCTGAGCGGCGGCACGCGCCCGACCCGCCGGGTAAACAGCCGGTTGCGAAGATCTTCCCATCGCCGCTCCAGAGTCTCCTGGGAAACGTTCAGCTGTTTCGCCCACTGGGACCAGGAACGGGTCATATGCAGGATATTGGTGCCGGTTTTGCGGCGAGTGGCCTCATCAAAAAAGTTACCGTCGGACTCGAGACGAAAAATCTGCGGCCATGGGATGTCATCGGCGTCTTCAGCCGCCAATCGCTCGAACTCGCTCGATGACCAGAGATAAAACTTACCCTCCTCGCCCTCGCTGTCGGCATCCTCGGCCGTATAGAAGCCGCCGGCCGGATCGGTCATGTCGCGCAGCACATAAGTGAAAATCTCCCGTGCGGTTTGGTCAAAAAGCGGCTCGCGGGTCGACCCCCAGGCCGCGAGGTAGGCCAGTGCCAGCATGGCCTGGTCGTAGAGCATCTTTTCGAAGTGGGGCAGCAGCCATTGGCGATCGGTGGCATAGCGGTGGAATCCGAATCCCACGTGGTCCCATATCCCTCCCTGGCGCATGGCGACGAGGGTGTGGGAGACCATATCGAGCAGTTTACGGTCTCCAGTGCGTTTGAAGACCTGCATCAAAAACAGCAGACGGTGGGCCGACGGAAACTTGGGCGCGCCGTCGAAGCCGCCGAACTGGGCGTCATAGCGCTGGGCCGCACCGGCAGCGGCCGCGTCGATGACTGCCCGTTCGGGAGTCGCGTCCGCATGCGGTTCGAAAGCAAAGGCACTGCCCAGGTGGCTGACCACCTCCTGGGCGGATTCGATCACGCGATCGGGGGAGCGGGTCCACAGATCGTTAACGCGGGCGCATAGATCGATGAGCCCCAGGCGGCCTGCGGTGCTGTGCTTGGGGATATAGGTGCCGGCAAAAAACGGCTTGCGGTCGGGCGTCATCATGACCGTCAGGGGCCATCCGCCGCTGCCGGTGACCAGATGGCAGGCGGCCATGTAAACCGCGTCGATGTCCGGCCGCTCTTCGCGATCGACCTTGATACACACGAAATTGCGGTTGAGTGCCTCCGCCGTCTCGGCATCTTCGAACGATTCGTGGGCCATGACATGGCACCAGTGACAGGTGGCATACCCCACGGAGAGAAAAACCGGTTTGTTCTCCATGCGGGCCCGTTCAAACGCCGCGTCGCCCCAGGGATACCAGTCCACCGGGTTGTGTGCGTGTTGCAGCAGATAGGGACTTTGTTCGTTTATTAATAAGTTGGGCATGGGTTTGCCTCCTGTATTTTTCGGGATTCAGGCCGAAGCCGCCCAAATAGAGATGCATGGGGCTGCGTGACCGGCAGCCGAATACCTTGCGGCCATGATCGTCACCGGCAGAGGTTCGTATACTGCGCCCGCTTGGGGCTTCCACCGTTTCCGTTCAATATAGGAACCCGGTTACCGGTTTGCAAATCAGCGGGATAAAAGCGGTTGGCGTGTCAGGTGGCGTGCAGGTGGTGATACGCCGGTAGCGTGGTGATGCGGCGGTCCTCGACCGGATGGCCGATGGTGAAGTGGTAGAGGCTGTTCAAGCTGCCGTCGGTGATGCCCATCAGATCTGCGACCGCGTCATCGAAGAAACAGCCGATGCCTGTACCGCGGATGCCGTGGGCTTCGGCTTCCAGGTAGAGCATCTGACCGATCATGCCGCACTCCCAGTGCAGGTGGCGATACATGAACGGCCGTTCGGCGACCGTAGCCGTCAAGGGGGCCACCATGGCCACGGCGAAGGCCCCGTGGCCGGCGATCTCCTGGTGGCAACTCACCGCCATGGCGTCGTAGCTCATATCGGCGCTTTGGAGCAGAAAAAGGGGAAAGTCCGGCCGCACGGGCTGCCATGAAAACCCGGGCCGGCATCTGGGCCGCCATTGCGACACGGTGTCGGGCGACGCCGAACGCGCCAGGAAGTAGAGGCCCGGGGAGATATCCTCCACCCGATGAACGAACAGCAGCAGATGAACGGCCGGCCCGGGAAGTCCGGCTTCAAACGGAGAGCGAGCGGCCCGGGGAAGCGTGCGCTCGAGAATGGCAAAAAAAGTGTCCGCCGCGATGTGCTTGTCCGGATCGTAACTCACCGCGCTGCGGCGGTTGCGGATCACATCCGACGCACGCCTGGATCCGGACCCGGGACAGGAATCGCTCTGTGGCATGGGATCGAAGACGAGCGCCGAAGTGGGCTCCTTTTCCGTTGCCGCTGCCGCCCGCGGAATGATCGGCCATGGATTGGGTTTCCGGCTCAAAGGTTCCGGCCGGCCGCTGACTGGAAGGGTTGCCAACGGGCGCACCAGGTGTTCGGGCAGGGTTCGCGGTATGGCCGAGGCCTGCGGCACGGCGGAAATCCAGAAGATCATTTCCGGCCACTCCGATTCGAGAGAATGCCAGACGGTGCGGTCAAACCCCAGTATCTCGGCGATCTGGCGGTCGCCGGCCCCGGAGAGGCAATGCGCCTGCCAGCCGTTGAGGCGCGCGGCGATGGCGATGGCCGCCGCCGCGTGGCCGGCGTCCAGGAGACAGTATCGGAAGGCGCGCTCGCCATACTTCCAGGACTCCCGCCAGAAAATGGTGCTCAGCGCGAGTCCGAACCCGTCGCCCGAAAAATGGTCTCGCCAGGCAGAGCAGATCTCCGCGGGAAGGTCGATTCGCCGTGCGAGGGCGTGGCCCAGGGCATTGTAGTGATAGACGCCCCCGGCCAACCCGTCGACGGCCGGCGCAATGAGGTAACATTCGGTGGGGTGAAGGTTGCCGGATGAGGGATGGACGCGCAGCGCCCACCGGCTCCCGCCCGCCGATTTCCAGGCGGATATGGCGAGGCTGTGATAAAAGAAATCCCCTAACGTGTGAAGGTTCAACGCACGGTGGGCCGCGGGCACGGCGGCGTAAAGATCCGCATAGGGCAGATCCGGTATGTCATCGGGCAGGGGCAGACGAACCATTTTTGCCCCTTCGAAAAACCGAAAGGGCTGGGGCTGGTTCTGCCAGTCCATGTACCCCGCCGACCGCGCGTAGCGATGGAAATGATGCTTGGTCGCTTCGTGGTAGTCCAGGATGGTCCAGTCCCTGCCCATGGCATCACTGTCCTCGCAGATGGTCACCCTGCCGATAAAGGGATGAACGGCTGGCATCGGGTCGCCCATGTCGCCGGAGGCCCAACGGCGGATATGGACGTCCCGACAGGCCCATTCGGTTTACCATTTATCGTAATGGGTGAATGCGACGGTCTCTTTACGCGGCGGGGCCGAGCCGACCTTGGCCGGATATCCCACCGGGATCATGGTGACCAGTTCATACCCGTCGGGCACCTGCATGGCCTGCGCCGCCTTGTCATGATCAAACAATCCGACGACGACCGTGCCCAGGCCGAGATTGTGGGCCGTCAGGCACAGGTTCTGGGTCGCCAGCCCGAGGTCGTACATCATCCAATCCCCGAATTTGGTGGACGCCATATTTTTGTAATATCCCGAAACCTTGGCCTTGGCGCACATTACCAGCACCACCGGGGCTTGCACCATGGCGTTGCTGGCAGGGTTGCCTTTAGGTGGCAAAGAGGCCTGGAGCTTCTCCTTGGCGGCGGCGTCCTTGACTACGATCACCTCCCAACACTGGCAGTTGGTCCAGGAAGGGGACCATCGCACGGCATCCAGGAGTTGCTGCAAGATCTGGTCGGAAAGCGGCCGATCCTCGTATTTTCGAATACTGCGTCGCTCTTGAATCAGGTTCATCAGGTCGGTCATGTAGGATCCTCCTCGTCGGTGATGTATTGAATGTCAAAAAACAGCGGCTTTTGCTAGAGATTTTCTTTTTTATGGCAATCGCATTGTTGGTCGTCGCATACCGGGCACACATAGGTTTCCGGGGCCTCACGTTCGGGTTCGGGTGCGGTCTCGGGTCTGGCAAAGGTCAAGAGTCGCCATGCGATAAAAACAAACACGGCGATAAAAAGAGGAATGAGAAGGAAGTACATCATGATATCGCTCTATTTCGTCCCGTTCAAATGGATCGATGATTCGTATTACCAGGATTGC
This sequence comes from Desulfatitalea sp. UBA4791, assembly GCA_002402905.1. Taxonomy (GTDB): domain Bacteria; phylum Desulfobacterota; class Desulfobacteria; order Desulfobacterales; family Desulfosarcinaceae; genus Desulfatitalea. The sequence goes on from DHGT01000003.1 coordinate 7,943, forward strand.
CGGCAACAATTAAGCAGAAAGTTCAGCTTGGCTTCAGCAAATTTTCAAGGGCTGCGTCCAACCGGCCATGCCGAAATTCAAAACCGGCCGCCTGCAACGCGGCCGGGACGGCCCGTTGACCGGCCAGCAGCGCCCCGGCCGCTTCGCCCAAGGCCAATTTGAGCGCCAGGGGCGGTACCGGAACGGCTGCGGGCCGGCCGATGGCCCTTCCCAGCGCCTTGGCAAAATCGCGATTGCGCACCGGTTCCGGGCCGCACAAATTGAATGGCCCACTCAGATCGCTACGTTCGACCAAGAATTGCATGGCGGCGATCAGGTCGTCGATGTGAATCCAGGGAAACCACTGGCGACCGGAGCCCAGAGGCCCTCCGGCAAATTTGCGAAAGGCCGGCAGCATGTTGGCCAGAGCGCCGCCATCCGTGCCCAGTACGATCCCCAGCCGCATCAACGCGACCCGGGCCCCCTTGTCGACCGCCTTGCGTGCTTCGGCCTCCCAGTCCTTGGCCAGTGACGCCAAAAAACCTTCTCCATTGAGGGCCTCTTCGGTCAGGATCCGTTCCTCGCCATCGCCGTAATAGCCCACGGCGGAGGTACTGAGCAAGATCGCACGGCTCTTTTCCGGCAAAGCCGAAACCAGATGGCGGGTCGTCAAAATGCGGCTGTCGTATATCTGTTCTTTATAGCGACGGGACCAACGCTTGAAGATGGTTCGCCCGGTCAGGTTGACGATCAGATCGGATTGCGCAACGGCTTGCTGCCAGGCGCCCGGTTGAGTGGTATCCGCCGCAATGTACGAATATGGATCGGAATCGCTCTCACCATCAGATCTTCGGCGCGACCCGATCACCGTGACACGATGGCCCTGGTTTATGAGATGGGCGCATAGAGAGCGACCCACAAACCCCGTTCCACCCGTGATCAACGTCTGCATAAGGGGCCTCCATAACGTCTCTTCAACCCTTTCTTTCAGGGTTTGAGAAAGATAAATTGCCCGGATTCGATGTAGGGCACATCGTCGACATCGAGTGCATGCGCGATGGATCCGTTTCGGCGCTTTTTAATCTCAGCCACCGTCTCGCGCTTTTTATCCATTTGACGGGCCAGCGCCATGGCCGCCTCCATCAACCGGTCCAAGGGACAGGCGGCCTTGATCACATGATGGGCGCATAGGGTCTCGGCTGTGAACCGCCCGCCGGTGATCTGCATTTCGTGCAACAGGTAGGGTGGAATGGCTCTTTCCAGCAGCGCATTCATCCCCGGCAAAAAGGCAAATTCACGATCCACGGCCGGCAAACAGAAATAGCCCCTGTCCGATCGCATAAAGCGGAAATCGAAAGTGCAACTGAAAATGGCGCCACCGGCGAAGGCATGTCCATTGATCGCAGCAATGGTCACCAGGGGAAAATTGAGAACCCGCTTGAACATTCGGTTCAATTGATAAAAGAGGCGCTTCACCGCAGGCAGGTCGCTTTCGATCCGCTGCGCCACCCACGCCAGATCGATGCCATTGCTGAAAATCTTTTCATGGCCGCTGGTGACCACGAGCGTGGTGGCGGCGGTATCAGCCTCTATGGCGTCCATAACCTGTTGAAGAGAAACGAGAAATGGTGGATTGAACCAGTTTTCACCATCATTCATGGTGACCACGGCCACATGACCGTCCAACTCAAAATCGACCAGGGCCATCCTTTACTCCCAACTGTTTTCGAATCCGCTTTCCATCACTATAAAGGCAAACCGGCGGGCAACGCAACGCTGCGATTTGACAGGTCACGTCCATTCCCAAAAAAGAAAGCGGGAGCATGGCATCCCGCTTTCCTGTTTAAAACCCGATCAAAAAAATATCAGCAGCTGCAAGAGCTGGATCCGGAGCTGCATCCCGAACATCCGCCTGCGCCAAAATCCACGCCGCAATCCAGCTTGAAACCATACATGTGAAAATCGACCTTGATGGGTTGAACCCGATCCAGGAACGACTTGTTCACCACGTACTTGAAACCGTCCACATCAAACTCCTGATCCTGATCATTCGGCTCATCCAGAGCCATGGCCAAGCCCGGGCCGCCTCACCCGCCTTCATTCAAAAAGATACGAATGGGTTTGACCTCTTTACCGTTAAAATAGGCCGCGATCTGTTCCGTGGCCGCAGGTGTTACTTCGAACATGATTGCCTCCTTCAATAATATGCATCGCCGCTGGGCGCAGATTTTTGCGCGCCTTTTGCGACGCGCAAGCCAACCTAACCATAACCGGTCTCAATGTCAAATCCAGATGCCATCGACATCGAAATTTGATCAGCTATCCGATCCTGTTGCGGTTGTCAAAATCAGTTTGTCATTTGTCGGACAGGGCCTTGAATCGTTCGATGTATACCTCGCGATCCCGTGACGAAAAAAGGACGAAGATGATTTTTTCCAATTCGGGGTGATCCTTCAAAAAGGTCGCTGCCGTTTCCAGGGCGATGCGGCAGGCGGCATCGATGGGATAGCCGTACACACCGCAACTGATGGCCGGGAATGCAATGGTTCTTACCTGATGAGCCACCGCCAATGCCAGACTGTTCTGATAGCAGGCTTGCAGTAGATGCGCGTCCTTGGGTTTGCCGCTGTAGACCGGCCCGACCGTGTGGATGACATATTTGGCCGGCAAATTGTAGCCACCGGTAATGCGCGCTTCACCGGTCGGACAACCACCGAGGGTGCGGCACTCGGCCAACAACTGGGGGCCGGCAGCCCGATGAATGGCGCCGTCCACACCGCCACCCCCCAATAGGGAGGTGTTGGCTGCATTAACAATCGCATCCACTTGTAAACGGGTGATGTCACCTTGCCGGATGTCGATTCTGTCGAGAACTGACGGGTCCATGTTTCCCCCCAATGCTATTTAGTGCCCATCCACAAATGTCCAATTGTCCCGATATCTGCGTTGCGCGAAAAATTTAATCCTCGGAATATCAGCCATATGCCTGCGGTTAAATTTTTCGTGCGCCTTGATCTCGACCCAATTTGCCTATTTGTGGACGGACACTATTTAACACCTTGAGATCGATTTAAAATATATTTACAAATCGTAAAGCGTTTCATCCCTGCGAGGCGCTTGACGCCGGGAGGCGCGGGCAGCTTTTTTCCCCGACAGTTGAAACGGATCTTCGTTTTCCAGGATATCGCCCATCTCCGCTTCGATCTGCTCCGGATCCTCGCCTCTTTCCATCCGGCTGAGGGCCTCCTGCATGCCGCTGCCCAGCTCCATCCCGGTCATATCGGTCAGTTTACGCATCAGATTGGCCGCCTGCCTCGGATCGTCCTCGTTGATCTTTTCCGCCTCGCCGGCCAGCATTTGCATGGCCTGTTCCATCTTCGTTTCATCAAACGGGAGGTCCTCCATATCCCCATCTTCTTTGGCCCGCCCAGTCACCGCGAAGGCCGACATCCGGCGGGAAAGGGTGTGGGTCTTGCACCGGGGGCACTTTGGCTGTTTGGTCGTGTTGATGGATCTGGAGAAGAAGTTAAAAATGGTATTGCATCGATCGCAGTAGAATTCGTAGATGGGCATGGCATCACCTCATGTAGGAGTCTGTTTGGGTATCTTCCATTGCACTGATTTCGTTCATCAAATTATGATATTTGGCGCCAGTTGTCAACGATCGGCAGCGTTACTGACGGAATGACATGCGTTAGACCCGGCCCGGGTGGGACAGGTGACCCGGGCCTGCCGCAACTGTTCCCAAACGAATTTTTGCCTCAAACAACGCCTGGGAAGAATGCCCGTCAACGTGAATCACATTCAGTTAGAACCGCTGCCGTTCACTGGCGGTCGTTGACTTGACCATTGCCTTCTGCTATGGCAGCCGCAACCTCCGAACAGAAAGGAAACTGATATCATGGAACAAACTTTGGCCATTATCAAACCCGATGGCGTTTCCCGCGGACTCATCGGCGAGGTGATCATCCGCATCGAACGCAACAAGCTCAAGATCAAGGCCATGAAGCTGATTCAAATGTCCAAAACCCAGGCCCAGGGTTTTTATGCCGTGCATCGGGAACGCCCTTTTTTCCAAAGCCTGACCGATTTCATGTGTTCCGGTCCGGTCGTGGTGATGGTTCTTGAGGGCGAAAACGCCATTAAACCCTGGCGCGACATGATGGGCGCCACCAATTATAAAGATGCGGCCGAAGGCACGATTCGCCGCGACTTTGCCACCGACATTGAAAAAAACGTGGTTCACGGATCGGATGCACCTGAAACCGCCGCCTTCGAAACCGGCTACTTTTTCAACGCCCTGGAACGTGTCTGATGGTGACGGGCGTTCGCCTCGAGAACATTACGATCGTATTGAACCGGCCCCGATATCCCGAAAACATCGGGGCCGCCGCACGCGCCCTCTGCAACATGGGCATGCGGCGCCTGGTGGTCGTCTCACCCGAACTATGCGACTTGACACGGGTATTGCGTTTGGCGACCCATGCAGCCAGCGAGGTGGTCGAACAGATGGGCTGTTTCGATGACCTCAAGGAGGCTCTGGAGCCGTTCGGCTATGTCGTCGGCACCACGGCCCGACAAGGTCGCGAACGCCAATTCGTGATGCACCCGCAGCAGGCCGCCGAACATCTGGTGTCGATCTCGCAGGAGAACGAGGTGGCCCTGCTCTTCGGCCCTGAAGACCGGGGCCTGACCAACGAAGAACTTCGCCTCTGCCACCACCTGGTCACCATTCCCACCGATCAGTTTTCCTCGCTCAATCTGGCCCAGGCCGTCATGGTGATGTGCTATGAAATCTTCAAGACTGGCCGGCCGGGACCCAAGCACCAAACACCCCGATTGGCCACGAGGATCGAGCTGGACGGCATGTACGACCAAGTCAAAGACCTGTTGGTGCGCATCGACTATATTCTACCGGACAACCCCGACTACTGGATGAACAAGCTGCGCCGCTTTTTTACCCGGCTTCAACTGCGCGCCGGCGAGGTGAGCATGATCCGCGGCATTTGCCGGCAAATCGATTGGTACGCCGGCAAATGTTACCGGGATGGCGCCTCGGGAATCGAGGCACCCAAAACCTATTCCCCACCCGAATAACAGCCCTTACCGCGCGGCAATCCACAGAAGGCCGATGGGTGGGCGGATACGGTGAAACAATCTCAATGTTCCGCAAACAAAACCCCAATCGCTGATCACTCGAAACAGATCTGTCATCTTGCAAAGCTTGCAGAGACATCCTATCTTGTATGTCAAATCAAAGGGCAACTACTCGGCGTTTGTCGAATTGGAACCGCAGAAAATGGTTGCCGCAGGTGGTTGCTGTAGCTCAAATGACACATCTATAGGGAGGACATTCATGCGCGGCTTGGCGCTTCGATGGCTGACACTCACATTTGCCATCGTGTTGGCTTCATATCTATTGGATGGCGTACGCGTCAGTGGTTTCTTTTCGGCCCTCGGCGCCGCTGCAATGTTGGGGATTCTTAACGCTTTTTTCAGGCCCATCGCCCTGATTCTGACCCTTCCGATCAATATCATCACCTTTGGTCTATTTACCTTCGTCATCAACGCCGTCATGTTGAAAATGGCCTCCGGCGTGATCAGCGGATTTGAAGTGTATGGTTTCTGGACGGCGGTATTCGGTGCCCTGATCATTGGATTGGTCAGCTTTGCCTTGAATACGCTGGTCGGTGAAAGCGGGCGGGTCGATATCATCGATCTCAAACACCGGGGTGGCAATCGCTGGGAGTAAACCTCCTACATAGCGGATATGCATATGGCATGGATCTGGATAATCCTGGCGCTGATTTACATCCTCTCGCCCTATGACCTGCTGCCGGATTTCATACCATTTCGCGGCTGGCTCGATGACCTCGTGGTTCTCTTTCTCATGGTGCGCCAAATCATGCGGCTGCGGGGCACGAAACCATCGCCTCGGCAAAACCATGATGATCATGAGGATCAACAAAAGCAACGGGATACAAACCAGTCCAATGAAAACGATCCAACCGATCCATATGAGATTCTGGGTGTCCGGCGCAACGCTGGAAAAGAGGAGATCCAAGCGGCTTACCGAAAATTGGCCAACCAGTATCATCCGGACAAGGTGGCCCATTTGGGCAAAGAGTTCCAGGAACTTGCCGAAAAGCGCTTTAAGGAGATCCAAGCCGCTTATGAAAAACTCGCCAAACATTGAAGGTATTTCACATGACTTCGAAAAAGGGCTCGGCAGACCGTGAACGTCTGGCCAAAATTGTGGCGGAAGCACGACGGCACCGCGAGGAGCAGGAAAAAACTTACCGGGAGCGGGCCTTGAAGCTCTTTCCGTGGATCTGTGCACGATGCGGCCGCGAATTTTCAGGCAAACGCCTGCGCGAACTGACAGTGCACCACAAGGACCATAATCACGACAACAATCCTCCCGACGGCAGCAACTGGGAGTTGCTCTGCATCTACTGCCATGACAATGAACACGACCGCATCGCCGTGGCCGAATCCTATGACGCCGGCCCGTCCGATCGGAACCACTCTTCCGACTCGGGCAACACGCCATTTGCCGGGTTGTCGGACTTGCTCAAGAAAAAAGGGGTGATCTGAACATTCGATCCGAACATTCGATCCGAATTGACAAACCCTATTTCTTGGACTATTTATTCGTAGTTTTTTCCATAAGTTGCTTGAAACCTCAAAAGGAGTCGAGAATGAACCTGAAGGCAAAAATCTATGAACAACTTCACAAGGATGCCGCCGCAGCCAAGATTTCCGCCCGAATCGGCCTCTTAAAAGAAAAGGGGGTGGAAGCGGCGGTCATTGAAAAAGACCCGGTGGTCAAAAAACTGAAGGCCTCGATGCGTCAAGCCAAGCGAAGATTGACCCAGGTAGCGGCCATGGAAAAGCTCGGCGCGCAAAAACGCGAGGAAAAGGAAAAGAAAGCCGCGGCCAAACGGGAAGCCCAAAGCCGGCCCACTGCAAAAGCCCCCAAGGCGACCGCCGCAAAAGGAACCAAGAAAGAGGCCAAGCCCAAAACCAAAAAAGCGGAAAGCGGGGCAGCCGATTAAACATCTCATTTAATTAGCACCCACCATTTCTCGGCCGTTTGGTTGTCCAAACGGCCGTTTCAGTTTCGCCGACTGGCCTCTTTTTCAAATGAAATCAATCGTCGAACCCCGCCCGTCGCATGCTTACCATCATCTATTTTCTGAACGTCAATTATTTATAATATTTTGAAATGATTAATTAAACCCAACAAAGTGCTGGCATGTCCACCCATTCGTTGATATAGCGTCGCGAATTTTGCTCTGAATTATGGGATGGCGCTCATCCAGCGCGATGGGGTCGGATAATCACTATCAGCTTCATGGGGATTGGAATGGAAAACAAACAGCCTTTGTACCTTGACGTGGAACAAACCGTCGATCACATCATCGAAAATTACGGCAACGATATCAAAATCGGTATGCCGCTCGGACTTGGAAAACCGGTACCCCTGATCAACGCCTTGTATCAGCGGGTGAAAAAGGACCCGGCGCTCAATCTGACGATATATACGGCGCTCTCTCTGGAAAAACCGGTCTGGCACAACGATCTCGAACGCCGTTTTCTGGAACCCGTCGTCAACCGTGCATGGGAAGGCGTCCCGGACCTGGACTACCTGGTGGACCTGCGAAAAGGGGATCTGCCGGGTAACGTCACCATCCGCGAACTCTTCTGCAAGGCCGGTGCATACCGGAACGACCCGATAATGCAACAAAACTTCATGAGCACCAACTATACCCACACAGTTCGGGATTGTGACGCCTATCAAAATGATATCTTCGCACAAATCATCGCCAAGAAAGACAAGGACGGCGACACGATTTACAGCACCAGTTGCAATGCGGATACCGCGTTGGAGACTTTGGGCAAGTTCAGACGATACAATCAAAAGGGTATCAAAAAGCTCTCCATTGGAATGGTCAACACCAACCTGCCTTTCATGCATGGCGATGCAGAAGTGCCTGCCGATTTGTATGACATCATCATCGACGACCCCGATTTGAACTACCCGCTGTTCCAAACGCCGCGTCAGCCGGTTTCCGTGGCCGATTATATGATCGGTCTGCACGTCAGCAGCCTGATCAAGGACGGCGGCACCCTTCAGATCGGCATCGGCGCCTTGGGCGACGCCATCGCCTATGGCTTGAATCTGCGTAACAAACAGAACGAAGCGTATCGGAAACTCCTCGATCAAAGCGGCATCAGCGCCACCTACGGTGATTTGATCAACAAGGTGGGCGGGACCGATACCTTTGAAGAGGGACTCTATGGATCGACCGAAATGTTGGTGGATGGTTTCCTGCAGCTGTACAAAGGGGGTGTGATCAAGCGCAAGGTCTATCACCATGCCGGCGTCCAGCGTCTGATCAACGAGGGCAAGCTGAAGGACCAGATCCCACCGGAGACCCTGGCATGGATGATAGAACAGGAGACTCTTCATCCCTATTTGACGCGTAAAGATTTCGAAGCACTGCAGCATGTCGGCGTATTCAAAGCCGAGGCGGTCTATGCGAATGGAGAAATCGTCTGCGATGGACGACGCTTTTCGGCGCTGCTGGCCGACACGGAAAACCTCAAGGCCATCAGCGAAAATTGCCTGGGATCGGCGTTGAAAAACGCAGGGCGCACTTCGGTTTCGAGCCCATTATGCCACTTATTACAGGTTTATCGTTTCCTCAGCAGACAACTAATCCTCTTTATCAGGCGCGTTTTGAGTCCACTTTTGAGTCCTGTGCCCACCTAGCTCAATCAACACCCAAGCCATTATTTGATGCCGCGGAATGCGATACCATCCATCATCAAATCGACAGCATTCCTTTTACATCGTTTCCCTTGACGCATCGCCGCGTTGACGGTCGCTCGAGACGGCCGCCCGCGGCTTTTTTTGTGCCCGGCCACCGTCGCTGCGCCCCCGCACCCCCGACAAAAGAAAAACAAGCCAATGGTCCGATGGCCTACAGGGGTCGCGGGTCCTTCCTGGCACCCTGGACTTACGGTTTCCACCAGCGCCCGCGGTGCGTCCAGGTAAAAAATAAATTCGGCGCGGAAAATGGAATGGCCGCGGAATCACGGCCGTTTTTGACGGGGTTGGCACTCGATGGCTGACGATCGGGGCGACAAGGACAAGGGGGTATCGATGGAGAGCAATGTGATCCCGCTGGCCGAACGGGTGGCCGGCAAGGAAAAGGTGGCAGAAATCCGCGACCAGGTCGAGGCCAGAAAAGCCGAGGAGGCCGAAAAGTTCGGCAAGGGCGACGATGGCGGCGACGATGTCTCGAGCGCCTTTGTCCGGGATTGCCTGCGCATGAACGAGCTCGGGGACGGGATCCTTTTCCGGGAGCTTCACCGGGGCAAGTTCATCTTCAACAAGGCGATGGACGCCTGGATGATCTGGTCCGGCCACTACTGGGACATTGACACCATGGAGCTTGCCAAGATGTCGGTTGAAAACGTGGTGGCCAAGTACATCCGGGAGGTGGTGCGGGTGTGCGCCGAGATCCGGGAGCTTGACGGAAAAGACCCGGCCCGGGAACGGTCGCTCGGGGCCCTGCGCGATGCGTTCAACCAGCGGATCTCGGCCCTGCGCACCACCCGCCGGCGCAACAACTGCCTGGGCATGGCCCACACCTGCGAGGAGGCCATCGCGATCCACGGCGAAGAAATTGACCGCAAGCCGTGGCTTTTGGCCTGCAAAAACGCCGTGGTCGATCTTCGCACCGGCAAGGCCCGGGACGGCCGGCCCGAGGATTTTTTGCACAAGCACGCCGCGGCCGAGTGGAAGGGGATCGACGAGCCGTGCCCGGAGTGGGAAAAGTTCCTGGCCCAGATCCTGGAAGAAGACCACCTGGATCCCAAAGAGGGCCGGCCCATGTGCGAGTTCATGCAGCGCCTGCTCGGCCATGCCCTGGTGGGAGAAACGGCCGAGCACATCTTTGCCGTGTTCGAGGGCCCGGGGAGAAACGGCAAGGGCACCATCCAACGGGTGATGATCCACGTGCTGGGCAACCTGGCCGGCCCGGTCCGATCCGAGATGCTGCTCGAGCAGTCCAGGAACATCTCATCGGCCGGCCCCACCCCGGACATCATGACCTTGCGCGGCCTGCGCATGGCCTTTGCCTCGGAGACCGACGAGGGCTGCCGCGTGTCGGCCGCCAGGGTCAAGTGGATGACCGGCGGCGACGAGCTCACCGGCAGAAATCCCCACGACAAATACGAGGTGAGCTGGCATCCCACCCACAGCCTCTTTTTGATGACCAACAGCCGGCCCGGGGCGCCGGCCGAGGACTTTGCCTTCTGGCAGCGCATGCACCTGGTTCCCTTCAAATTATCGTTCGTCAGCGGCGAGCCGCAAAAATCAAACGAGCGCAAGACGGATCCGGATCTCGAAGCCCGGCTGCTTGCCGAGGCCTCGGGGATCCTCTCCTGGCTGGTGCGCGGGTGTCTGCAGTGGCAGCAGATCGGGCTGCGGCCGCCGCCCCAGGTGGTCGAAGCCAATGCCCAGTACCAGGCCGACGAGGACAACGTCGGGGCCTTCATCGACCATTGCTGCGTCATCGACCCGGGCAACGATCAGATGCACACCGGCGCCACCCAGCTCTACGAGGCCTTCGAGGCCTGGTGGCTCAAGTTCATCGGCCGCAAACCCATGAAGCAAAAGCGCTTCGGCCAGGCCATGCGCAAGCGCTTCCGCAGCGAAAAATCAGGCGGCATCTACCGCTATTACGGCATCGGGCTGCTCTCCACCGACCAGGACGAGCCGGAGCTGTGGCAGGACCATTGAGGCGAATTGGGGACCATTTGACCGATGGTCCAGCCGATCGTCCAGGGGCAAGCGGGCTTTTAACCCGCTGAAACGCCGCACAAAATCGAATGCACCACAGCTGCGCAGGACCATGGGACCATTTTTCACCAAATTTTAGAATGTTTTGAGGGTACTAATGTTTTCTTTTTTTTATGTTTTTATGGTCCCATGGTCCTAAAAAAAGAAAATAATAATAGATAACAGGTACTTTTCCGGCTGGACCATTGCTGGACCATCGCCGAAATGGTCCCCAAAATCGCTCAATGGTCCTGATGGGGCAAAAACACCATGAACGTCATCGACCTGGTGCGCAGAAAAGGCATCGAACCCCGGCGGGCATCGTCGGCCAAGGGCGGCGAGTGGCACAGCAGCTGCCCGATCTGCGGCGACGGGGGCAAGGGCGCCGCGTCGGACCGATTCCATATCTGGCCGGCACAAAATGGGGGCAAAGGATCCTGGTGGTGCCGTGTAGAAAACAAGGGCGGCGACCGCATCGCCCTGGCGATGGCCATGGACGGTCTGTCCTACAAGGAGGCCTGCGCGGCGCTGGGCGTCAACATGCCCGAGGCGCCATCCGTTCCCATCAAACCTCGATCCCCCGGCCGGCACCGCCCATCGCCCGACCGGCCGGCCAGCACCTACCAGGAACCGGCCGACAAGTGGCGGGCGCATGCCGAAAAGTTCGCCGCCTGGGCCCACGAGCAGCTGGTTGAACACCATCCGGATCAGATGCGGTACCTTGCCGGCCGGGGCATCGATCCTTCCACCGTGCTGCGCTGGGGCCTGGGCTGGAATCCCGGCAAAGACGGCAAGGACCTGTTCCGGGCCCGGGAGGCCTGGGGCCTTGCGACCGTCGAAAAGGACGGCAAGAAAAAGAAGCTGTGGATCCCCCGGGGCCTGGTCATCCCCTACCGACGGGATGGCGTGCTGCAACGCATCCGGATCCGGCGGCCCAAGGAGCATCTTCGAAGCGAAAAGGACCCGCGCTACTACATGCTACCTGGTTCATCGGGCATGCCCTGGCTCATCGGAGAAAAGCGCCGGGCCTACATCGTGATCGAAACCGAGCTCGATGGCCTGCTGGTCGACCAGCAGGCTTGCGACCTGGTGGGCGTGTTGTCGCTGGGCGCCGCGTCCAACATGCCCGACGACTACTGCCACCAGCATCTTTCCGAGGCCCTGGTGATCTTAAACGCCCTTGATTTTGACCAGGCCGGGGGCAAGGCCTGGCCCAAGTGGCAGGCGGCCTATCCCCAGGCCGAGCGCTGGCCGGTACCGGTCGGCAAGGACCCCGGAGACGCCTGCCGTGCCGGCGTGGACATCCGGGCCTGGGTCCTTGCCGGCCTTCCGCCCGCCTGGCATGTCCAAATATCGCCGTTTGCGGCCCAGGGCCTCAAACGAACCGAAGCCCAGGCGCCGGCGCAATCGCAAAGCGATCCCATCCCCAATCCGGATGCGCCACCGCCGGCACCGCAAAGCGTCCCTGCCCCGGATCCGGAACCGGCCCCAGAAGAGCCGGCAAGGCCCCCTATTCCCGATCCGGAACCGCAGCCAGCGCAACCCCAGGGCCGCGGCCTTGCCGCAACCGTCATCGAGCTCGGCGATCTGCTGCGGCGGTACCCGGTCAGGATCATCAACACCGAAAAACGCACCGCCATCGAAAAGCCGAGCCAGTTCAGAAACGATGCCGCAGAAAAACGCATATCGACCCTGGTCTTTTTCGATCCGGACTGCCGGGCGCACCTGCTGGGCCACCCGGAAGAGCTGGTCCACGGCCACAACTACCTGATCGGCGGATCCTTGGCGCCGAACACCGCAAATCAAGGAGGACATCAACATGGGTAAGCAAAGCCTGATCAAACTGACCGCATCACGTCACACCAACAGCGCCGGCGGCGACCAGCTGACGGCCATGGCGCTGTCCAGGATCAAGCCCAACCCCTGGAACACCAAGTCCCGGTCCCGCTACTGTGGCCGCGAATTCGAGGAGCTGGTCGCCTCCATCGAGAAAAAGGGCCTGATCCAGCCCGTGGTGGTGCGGCCGGTCGAAGAAACCGGGGGCGTGGATCATGAGATCGTGTGCGGCGAGCGGCGCTTTAAGGCCTGCCTTGCCATCGCCGGCAAAAACGGCGGGCCGGCGAAAAACACTATTCTTTCCCTGGTCCGCCGGCTGACCGACGACGAGGCCTTTGACCTGACCATCATCGAAAACCTGCAGCGCCAGGATTTAAACCCCCTGGAAGAGGCCCAGTCGTTCAAGCAGTTTTTGCAAAAGCGCGGCGACGATGCCGCGGCCGATCTGGCCGACCGCATCGGCGTGAGCGAATCGTACATCCGCAGGCGCGTGGCCGTGTTGGACCTTCCGCAACCGGCGCTAAAGGCCTGGCAGCGGGGCCAAATGACCTACGGACACCTGGAGCAGCTGCGCCGGCTAAAGGACAAAAAGCAGATCGCCCGCTTTGTCGCCCAGATCGTCCACCGCGCGTCCGGTGGGAAAAGCTGGGAGGGCGCCATGACCGTGCGCGAGCTCAAGCACGACATCGACATGGAGTCGCCCAGCCTTAAAACCACCATCTTCGATCAGAAGAAAGCCGGCTGCCGGCAGTGCTACAGCAACAGCAGCGTGCAGAAAAAGCTCTTTGCATCCGACGAGGACGAGGACCTCAAGTGCCTCAATCCCAAATGCTACAAGCAGCAGGTAAACAACCACCTGCTCGCCCACTGGGAAGAGGAGTTCAAGCCCCAGTACGGCACCAACGGCTTTGTCTTCGAGTCGGCCATCAGCTGGAACGATTACGAAGCGATCAACGGAAAAATCCGGGCGGCCTGCAAAAAATGCCCCCACCTGGTGACCGTTGTCGAGATGGACGGCAGCGTGCAATCTTATCGCAAGCGCGTGTGCAACGGCGACAAGGCCTGCTTTAAAGGCGTCTACCGGGCGAAATCTTCAGCCTCCGACGATGCCGATCCGCAGAGCACCGCCCAGGCCAAGGCCGAGACCCGGGCCGCAAACCACGGCACCGAGTTCCGGGAGCTGTTTTACGCCGAGGCCCTGCCAAAAAAGTTCATGGACCTGGTCTCGGGCCACCTGGCCGTGCTGCAGGCCACCGTCATCGCCTTTAGCGTCATTCACTGGGAAGTCTCCAACTGGATCCGCGAGCGCCTGGGCATGAACGAGATCGAAGACCATTGGAACACGGACAAGTTCCTGGAAAAAGTCTTCGCCTTGAATGACGAGCAGGCCGACAAGCTTCTGCATGAGCTCGCCATCGATATCGTGATGAAGCATGCCTCGCCTGTGATCCGCCGGGCCCTGGCCGACCGGATCGGCATCGATCTGGCCGCCGAGTGGGCCATCACCGAAGCGTATCTGAAAAAGAAAACCATCGCCGAGATGCTGGCCATGGGCAAGGAGCTGGAGATCTTCGAAGACGACCAGGTGATGACCTACACCGTGGCCGCCCATGGCCACACGAACTTTCACCAGCTCAAAAAGGCCGAGCTGATGAAGGTGTTTTTGCAATCCGGCATCGACCTGACCGGCAAGGTGCCCGCGGAGATCCTGACATGATGAATCCGGGCATCGATACCATCGAACGCACCAGGGCCGGACTGATCCCCGTGTGGTGCGCCTTTGACGAGGTGGTGGCTATAGACCGGTTAACTCCCCATCCGAAAAAAAACAATGTCCATCCCGACCGCCAGATCGAACTGCTCGCTCGGATCATCATGGTCACTGGCTGGCGGGCCCCGATCACCGTCTCCACTCTTTCCGGCTTCGTGACCAAGGGGCACGGCAAGCTGGCCGCGGCCCTATTCGCCGGCTTCGGCGCCGCCCCGGTGGAATACCAGCACTATGCCGACGAGGCGGCCGAGCTCTCGGATCTTCTGGCGGACAACAAGATCGCCGAGCTCTCCTACCTTGACGAGGAACGGACCCGGGCCCTTCTGATCGATCTTAAAGAATACGGGGCCGACTTCGAGCTGGCCGGCTTCGAGCTGGCCGAGGTCGACCGGATCCTGACCTTCGGCACCCGGGGCAAGATCGATCCGGACGAGGTGCCCGAGATCGACGAAACCGAGCCGCCCATCACCCAGCCGGGAGACATCTGGGAGCTTGGCGGCCACCGGCTGATCTGCGCCGATGCCACCTGCGCCGATGCGGCCGGCCGGCTCATGGCCGGAGATCTCGCCGCCATGGTCTTTACCGATCCCCCCTATAATGTCGATTACGTGGGCGGCACCAAGGCCCAGCTTAAGATCAAAAACGACAATTTGAAAGCCGCCCAATTTGCCAGCCTCATCCGCCGGGCCCTGTTTAACATGAGAAGCTACGTTGCCCCCGGCGGCGCCATCTACGTGTGCCATGCAGACAAGGAGTGGCGGGCCTTTCGGGGCGGCCTGGAGGATGCCGGCTGGATGCTCAAGCAGTGCCTGATCTGGGAAAAAAACCAGTTTGTCATCGGCCGGCAGGATTACCACTGGCGCCATGAGCCGATCCTGTATGGCTGGAACCCGGGCGCCGGCCACCAATGGCACGGGGGCAGAAAGCAGGACACGGTGATTGACCTGCCCGACGGCGTGCTCGTGGAAGATAAGGGCAACGGCTCGGCGCTGATCACCGTCGACATCGGCCTGCAACGGGTGGTCTTTAACGTCTCTGGTCTCGAAGTTCTATTTACTGGTGATGACTCCATCCAGTCCATCTGGAAAATCGAAAAGCCGTTGAAAAGCGAAGATCATCCGACCATGAAACCGGTGGCCCTGGTGGAAAGAGCTATCCGCAACTCGAGCCTGCTCACGGGACATCAGTCAAAAAGGATCGGTAATGGATAAGTCCAGGGTCGAGCATCTGCTGGGGTTGGTGGCGCCCGAGGAAAAGACGGCCATCGGCACGCTGTATAATGCCACCGTGTCGACGCTAAAAGCCTACCAGGAGGCCAACAGCGCCTCGAGGCTGCGCGACTGGCAGGCGGCCGACGCGGCCCTGGAGCAGATGGTGATCGAGCTCGAGGCCAAGTACTGCGGCAAGCCCAATGCCTTTGCCAACGTCAAGGAGGCCCTGGAGTTTTTAAAGGCCCAGGGCTACAAGATCGCCAAGTCCAAGATGTACGCCGACGCCCAGCGCGGGATCCTGGCCGTCCAGGAGGACCGCGGCGTGCTCGAAAGCGATGTGCTCGCCTACGCGGTCCGGGCCGGCCTTGAAAAGACCCCGGACAAAAGCACGAAGGTCGATGACCGCATCTTTGCCGACAAGGCCTCGGCCGAGCTGGATCTCTTGCGGGCCCGGGAGGCCAAGCTGCGCTTCGAGCACGAGCGCGAGATGGGCCTTTACATCCTGGCATCCGATGCCCGGGCGGAGTGGGCGATGAAGCTGGGGGCGCTGGAAGCCCAGATCAAGAACACGCTCGCCGTCAACAAGGAGGAATATATCGAGATTGTCGGCGGGGATCCTAAAAAGGCACCCGAATTTCAAGAGAGGGCATTCGAGGATGTGGACGGGGCTTTCAACGAGGTTGCCAATCTGGACGAACTGCAGATCGTGCTGCGGCTCGAGGGCTCAGACTAAAGATAGGGGGGATGCATGCCGAGAAATATGAGTTTTTCCCTGACCACCAGGCAAGTTCGCAAGCGTCAAAAGACGGTGACACGCCGTGTGGGATGGTGGTTTTTAAAACCCGGAGACGTCGTCAATGCCGTGGAAAAGGCAATGGGCCTGCGCAAGGGCGAAAGGATCCGGCCCATTTGTCGGATCCGGATCGTCTCCACCCGCAAAGAGCCGTTGAGCGCCATCACGGACGATGACGTGGTCCGGGAAGGCTTTGGCACCATGCCCCGCGAATGGTTCATTCAAATGTTTTGCAAAACCCATGGATGCCGATCCGATGACGCGGTCAACCGTATCGAATTCGAATACCTGTAAGAGGCTCAAGCCAATGATTCCCCAACCCCTGCCTATCGATCCCAAGTGGCTGCCGGCCATCGGCGACTTCAAGGCCCTGACCCGGTATCACATCGACCCGCAAGGCGGAACAGCCCGGATCAAATTCTCCCGCCAAGAAAAGCGCGTGCTGCGCAAGCGCAAAAAGATCGCCCCCAGCATCTGGGCCGAAAAGCACCGCTATCTTCCCCGGGATGCCGCGGTCCCCGGCCGCTGGAAAAACAGCACCGTGCCCTATGCCCCGGCCATCATGGACGCGGCCTTTTACCCCTCGGTGCAGGAGATCGTGCTGTGCTTTGCCCCCCAGGGCGCCAAAACCGAAATCGTTTACACCTTCATGGGCTACACCGCCGATCGCCGGCCCGGCAACTGGCTGGTGGTCTTTCCCAACGAGATCGACGCCAAGGACAATGCCGGCGACCGCATCACCCCCATGTTCAACGATTCGCCGCGGCTAAAATCCTATCGCACCGGCTATGCCGACGACGAGACCGGGATCAAGATCACCCTGCAGCACATGCGCATCACCATGGCCTGGGCCACCTCGGCCGCCCGCCTGGCCAACCGTCCCCTGCCCTACGTCTTTTTAGACGAGGAAGACAAGTACCCGCCCACGGTCGGTAAAAAAGAATCCTCGCCTTACGCCCTGGCACAAAAACGCATGCGCACCTTCGGCCATATGCGCAAGATGTTCCGGGCATCCACCCCCACGGTCGAGGACGGCGCCATCTGGGTGGCATTGAACAGCTGCCACCTGATTTTCGACTATTATGTCGTCTGCCCCCATTGCGGCCACGAACAGCTGATGACCTTCGAGCAGATCAAATGGACCGCCGGGGTGCGCGATCCCATGGTCATCGAGGCCACGCGCGATGTCTGGTACGAGTGCATCCACTGTAAAAGTAAATGGGACGACGGCCAGCGCAACAAGGCCGTGCGGGCCGGCCAGTGGCGCGATCGCAAGAAAAAGCGCCCGGTCCAGGAGGCCCTCGAATCCGTGCGGCCGCTCAGGATCGGCTTCCATGCCCCGGCCTGGGTATCGCCCTTTGTCGACATGTGGGAGTGCGCGGCGGCCTTTTTAAAGGCCCAGAAGGGCCAGCCCGATTATCTGATCAAGCTGCGCGACTTTAACAACGGCTTTGCGGCCAGGCCCTGGCGGGCCACAGCCTCGGACCGGGCGGAGAATACCATCCTCGAGCTGTGCGACGAAAGGCCCGAGGGCCGGGTGCCCGGAAGCGGCCAGGTCGCGTGTTTGCTTGCCGGCATCGACACCCAGGACGACGGGTTCTGGTTCGAGATCCGGGCCGTCGGCTATGGGCTTGAATCCTGGGACTCCTGGGGCGTGCGCTGCGGCTTTTTGCGCAGCTTTGAAGATCTTGAGCGCGTGCTGTGGTATGATGAATATAAGGACGCCGCCGGCACGGTCTACCCGGTTCACTTCGCCCTCCAGGACGCCATGGGGCACCGCACCGGCGAGGTCTATCACTTCTGCATGAAGCACCGCGGCCGCATCCTGCCGAGCCAGGGAAGGATCCACCAGGCCACGCCGGTCGCCTACACCAACCTGGAGTACTTCCCGCCGGATGCAAAAGGGCGCAAGCTGGCGATCCCCGGCGGCCTGCAGCTGGTCAAGGTCGATACCAACTATTTTAAAAACCTGCTCGACGGGATCCTCAAGGTCAAGCCCGGCGATCCGGGCGCCTGGACCTATCACGCGGGTCTCAACGTCGAGTGGGCCCGCCACATGGTGGCCGAGGGGATTAACGACAAGGGCGTGTGGGAGCCGATCACCGCCGGCCGGGCGAACCATGGCTGGGACTGTTCGGTGTTGATCATGGCGGCGCGAGAACTGCGCGGCGTGAAATTCTGGCCGCGGCCGGAAGTCAAAAGGCAAATCCGGACGGAAAAACCTGCGCCGCCAGGCAATTGGAAGGAGCAAAAAGCGTTCGAGCGGCCGGCGTGGCTACACAGTAGATGACTGGAGATGCGTTTTGTCCACCTCAAAAGAACTTATGATCGGCATGAAATCGGTGTGCGACGCCTTCGATATCAATAAGGATCAGTTCTATATGTTTCTGAGCCTCGGGATGCCAATGCGCAAAATTTCCGGCCGTTGGTATGGGCACAAGGAAAACATCAGCGACTTTTTCAAGCGCGTCACCGTCGGCCCGCCGATCGAGGCGAGCAGCGACCGTATCCGCGACATCATGGAGGGCGATTCCGACTGCTGAAAAAATAGGTGTCAAGGGGCTATAATAGGCTGGAAATGGTCTGGTAATAGTCTGGAAATGGTCTGACTACGGTTTTGGCCCAAAACCCCATGCTATGGTGGACGTGAAAAATCACACCACCATGCATGGGGTTTTTTATGGCTGTCAAAACCACGTTGGAGCAACTGGAGGAAGTTCAAAGCGCGATCAGCGCGGTGATGAGCGGCCAGGAAGTGGCCGTGGGGGGCAAGCGCATGCGCATGGCGGATCTGGACGCCCTGAACAAGCGGGAAGAGATGCTGCTCGCCCGCTACAATAACGAGCAAGGGCGCGGCATGACGGCCGTCACCGGCCTTATCAAGCGGGACTAAATGAGATCAACGGCGGCACCATATTCGAACCGGCAGGCCCAGCAACTCGCCCTTTTCGAGCGGGCGATGGCGGCCATGTCGGCCATCACCGGCAAGCCTATTCTTTACGGTCCCAACGGCAAGCCGCTGGCGCCGTCCATGGCCGACTACACCTACCGCCGCGATGCCTCCAAAAACGTCGGGTCGTTTAAAAACTGGCGTCCGCAGGCCGTGTTTTCCAACCAGGCCGAGGCCCTGGAGCGCACCGCCATCGTCGAGCGATCCATCGACCTGGCCAACAACGATCCGCACGCCGCCGGCATCATCGACAACGTGGCGGCCACCGTGATCGGATCCGGCCTCGTGCCCGTGCCCGCCATCGACCGCGATTCGCTGGACCTGCCCAAGGAGCGCATCCGCGAGATGCAGCGCCAGATGCGGGCCGTTCACACCCGCTGGGCGCCCCGGGCCGACGCCGGCGGCCGCATGAGCGCCGGGCAGATCCAGTACCTGGAAAAGCTGAGCCTGATGCGCTACGGCGAGTTTTTCAAACTGCTGCCCATGATCGACGATCCGGCCCGCCCCTACTACCTGGCCTGCCAGCTGATTCACCCGCTGCGGGTCAAGACCCCCAACAACATGGTCGCCGACCCCAAGATGCGCGACGGCATCGAGCTGGGCGAATATGGGCAGCCCGTCGCCATCTGGGTGAAGAAAAGCGGCGCCACCGTCTTGTCGTTGCCGGACACATCGGCCAATTTCCTGCGGATCCCCATCCGCACCGGCCATCGGTTGAACGTGATCCACGGCTTTGTCTGCAAGGAGCCCGAGCAGGTGCGCGGCTGGCCCGTGCTGGCGCCGGCCATGAAGTACCTGCGGGACATGAACGACCTGCTGTCGGCCGAGCTGGTTTCAAACGTCGTGACCGCCGCCCTGGCCTATTTCATCGAGACCAACAACGACCCCTACCAGCTGGCCGCCAGTTTCACCACCCACGCCGACGAATACAAAAACCCGGACGGCACCCGCCGCGTCCAGCGCTACCAGGAGACCTATCCCGGCATGATCATGTACGGCAATGCCGGAGAAAAGCCGCACCTGCTCGCCGCGGCCAGGCCGGGCACCACCTTCGAGCCGTTCATCAAGACCGTGAAGAAATCCATATCCATGGCCGTCAACCTGCCCTACGTGGTCACCTTCAAGGATGTCGAGGGCACCAATTTCGCCGGGTTCCGCTCGGCCATGCTCGACGCCTGGCGCGTGTTTGAAGCCGATCGCCAGTGGCACGCCGGCGCATCGCTGCAGCCGGTCTTTTCCATGCTCATGGAAGAGGCCTGGCTGCGCGGCGAGATCGGCTACGGGGCGGACTTTTACCGGTACCGCGAGGCCTACACCCGGGCCCAGTGGCGCGGCGCGCCCAAGGGCGACATCGAGCCCGTGAAGGCCGCCCAGGCCGACAAGCTGCTGATCGACGCCCGGCTCAAGACCCGCACCCAGGCCACCATCGAGCGCGGCGGCGACTTCCGCTCCAACGTGGAAGAGCTGGCCGAGGAAAAAGCGCTGCTCGAGGAAAACGGCCTCCATGAAGAAACCCCGGCCGCCGGCGAATCCACGCAGAGCGTCCAGGGTGAAACCGAGGAAGGCAAAGACGATGATTGACAGCGCCAACTGGTCTCCGTGGGCCATCCGGCCCGAATACCTGGAGAGCATCATAAACGATCCGAAAATCTGGAAGCGGATGGACGAGGCCGCCGGATCGGACGCCGCCGCGGCGGCAGTCCGCGCCGGCCGGTCCTCGGACGACAAGCCCTACCGCGTCCATGACGGCGTGGCCGTGATCCCCATCTCCGGGCCGCTATCCAAGCGCATGTCCTTTTTCACCTGGCTGCTGGGCGGGCGCACCTTTGCCCAGATCGCCGCGATGATCGACGAGGCCCTCCAGGATCCGGACGTCGAGGCCATCGTGCTGGACGTGGACTCTCCCGGCGGCACCGTGTCCGGCACCGACGCCCTGGCCGAGGCCATCGCCGCGGCCAATGCCCAAAAGCCCGTGGTGGCCTATGCCAACGGGTGCATGTGCTCGGCCGCCTACTGGATCGCATCGGCCGCCGGCATGATCGTGGCCGAGCGCACCGCCATGGTCGGCTCCATCGGCGTGATCATGGTGCATGCCGACTACTCCAGGGCCGACGACCGGGCCGGGGTCAAGTTCACCGTGCTGACCGCCGGAAAGTACAAGGCCGTGGGCAACGACTTCAACCCCCTGTCCGACGAGGACCGGGCCGTGCTGCAGTGCGAGCTGGACAAGATCTACGGCATCTTCATCGACGCGGTGGCCGCCCAGCGGGCGACCGATCCGGACCGGGTGCGGACCGACATGGCCGACGGCCGCGTGTTCATCGGCGACGACGCCCTGGCCGCCGGCCTGGTGG
>DHGT01000057.1 GCA_002402905.1 Desulfatitalea sp. UBA4791
CCAGTGGCCGGCGTATCAGGATGGCTGGTTTCAGGTGCAGGACGAGGCGGCTCAACTGGTTTCCCACCTGCTCGCACCCGTGCCCGGCGAGACGGTCTGGGATGCATGTGCCGGGCTGGGCACGAAAACCGCTCACCTCGCGCAACTGATGAACAACCAGGGCGTCATTTTGGCTTCCGATGTCCATCCGCATCGACTGGCGCAATTAAAGGATGACATGCAACGTCTGGGGATCGCCATCGTCACCCCGCGTATCATGGACCTGACCGGGATATCAACGGATGCAACACTTCCCGAATTCGACCGCATTCTAGTCGATGCGCCCTGTTCGGGCTTAGGCGTGCTGCAAAAAAATCCCGACGGTAAGTGGCGTGTGTCCGAAGCGGATATTTCACGATCAGCCCAACGCCAAACGGCCATTCTCGAACGGATGGCCCCACGCCTGCGGCCAGGCGGCCGTCTGGTGTATGCGGTGTGCAGTTTCGAGCCCGAGGAAAATGAAGGTGTTATCGAAGCTTTTTTGCAAAAACATCCTGAGTTTGCTATTGATATTCCAAAAATCGCCGGCACGGTTCAGGCCAACCGGTTCATCACGCCGCAAGGATATTCCAAGACCCTGCCGCACCTCGAAGGAATGGATGGTTTCTTCGCGGCAGTGTTGATCAAAGCCCCCTGATGCGGCGTAACCGGCCATTCGAGCGACCACGGGTAACCGGCACACAAAAACTGAACAATTGCCGTTTATGAACATACCCAAAACAGATTCGGGCCAATCGCCCATCTGTGGACGGACACGAGATCACGCGGGATAGCAACCAATGCCAGTCTATGATTACACGGCCTACGATGCCAAAGGTAAAACCATTTCGGGAATCATCGATGCCGACGGCGCGGCGGCCGCGCGTCAGAAAATCAGGACTTCAGGATATTACCCGGTGGAACTTCGGGAGGTGATCGACGGGGTCGCCCAACAGGGGGATCGCGGCGGACGCCCATTTACGCAACGCTTCATCCGAATCCGACCCGTTGAAGTCTCGATCATGACGCGGCAACTGTCCACCCTGATCGGCGCTGGATTTCCCCTTGTGTCGGCTCTGGATTCCCTGATCTCACAGACCAGCAAGCCTGCTTTTAGAAAGATCTTGGCCGGCATCAAGGAGTCCGTGGTCGAAGGGACCCCTTTTGCCAAGTCCCTGGGCAAATACCCCAACATTTTTTCCTCGATCTATGTCAACATGGTCGATGCGGGTGAGTCTTCCGGCACCCTTGAAATTGTATTGGAGCGTCTCGCCGACATCATGGAAAAGCAGGAAGCACTCAAGAACCGGATGATCACGGCGATGATCTACCCTATTCTGATCCTGATGATCAGCGCGGTGATCATCTCGTTCATGCTGATCTATGTGACGCCCAAGATCATGTCCATGTTTGAAAGTCTGAAACAGGAACTGCCCTTGCCGACACAGATCCTGATCGCCATCAGCGAGCTTTTTCAATCGTATTGGTGGGCGCTGGTCCTGTTGATCGTTGCGGCCCTGATCGGCCTGCGGGCCATGGGAAAAAGCAAGGAGGGGCGCCGATGGATGGATACCCACGTGCTCGGCATGCCGCTGTTTGGCTCACTGATCCGCCGCATGGCGGCCGCTCGATTTGCAAGGACGCTTGGATCCTTGCTTGAAAACGGAATCTCCATGCTGCCGGCCCTCGGCATTGTGCAAAACATCGTGGGCAATGTCTTTATCAGCCAGTCGATTGCCAACGCCGCCGAAGAGGTCGGTAAAGGCCAGGGACTGGGAAAGTCCCTGGACAAGGACGGTGCGTTCCCGCCAATGGCGATCCAGATGATCCAGGTGGGCGAACAAAGCGGCAATCTGGAGGAGATGCTCAACAAGGTCGCCGATGTGTTCGAAAAGGAAGTCGAAACCACGGCCATGCGCCTCACGGCTCTGGTCGAGCCGGTCATGATCCTGGTGATGGCCTGCCTGGTCACCTTCATCGTGCTGGCCATTTGCCTGCCCATCTTCGAAATGAACCAGCTTATACGTTAGTCCGACGCCCATACGATCGGGTATGAACAACAAACGGAGGATACGAAGGAAAAATGAAACCGATGCGTTTAAATCGAAACAGCCAGGGTTTTTCGCTCATCGAGCTGATGGTGGTGATTCTCATTCTCGGCTTGTTGATCGGCATCGTGGGCCCGAGATTGATCGGTCGAACCGATGACGCCAAGGTCAGCACCGCAAAGATTCAAATCGAAAGTCTCACTTCAGCGCTGAAGATGTACAAACTGGACAACGGCACTTATCCGAGCACAGAACAGGGGCTCGAGGCGCTCGTGACGATGCCCCAAAGCGGCGATATCCCCAAAAAATGGAAGAAAGGCGGCTACCTGGAAAAGGGAACGGTGCCGAAAGACCCATGGGGCAACGATTATGTCTACCTGTTTCCAGGCGCCCACGATGACTTTGACATCGTCTCGTATGGTGCAGACGGTGTGGCCGGCGGGGAAGAGTACAACAAGGATATCACCAGCTGGTCCCTGAATGAATAACGCCCCTCCCCTGCCGATGACGATGGCGCGTCGCCAGATCGCTCCGAATTCCATGCCCGATACCAAGGCGTTGCCCGTCCCGAAGCCCCATGGAGATGGGATTGGCGGGTTTACCCTGATGGAGCTGATGGTGGTGATGTTCCTGATGACCATCGTCATGTCCGTCGCCGTCCCCAGGTTGGGCGAGGGGATGCTGCAAGATCCGCAAAAACATCTCAACCGCTGGATGGTCAATACCGTACGTACCCTGCGCGCCATGGCCATGGAAAAGCAAGCCATCCAAATCCTCGTGCTGGACCTGGACGAACAACGCATGTGGGTAGCCGATGCGCAGATGGATGAAATGGCCATGGCGGCGGCCGCGGAAAAGGCCTTCCAATTGCCGGGTTCCATCAAATTGGTGGGGGTGATCTTCCCCGACGCGGATCGGGCCTCATCCGGCACGGTCACGCTGCGGTTCTACCCCAGCGGCTATGCGGATCAGGCGCTGGTGCATGCGGAGTACGCCGACAACATTCGTTTTTCATATAAAATCGAACCATTGCTGCCAAAGGTGAAACGCCTCGAACAATGGGTCACCTATTAATAGAAGATCGTACGCCCCGGAAAGAGGCGATCCATCGTATGGGTTTTTCCCTGATCGAGGTGCTGGTCGCACTGGCCATCCTCACGATCGCACTGACCAGTGTCTATCGGCTTCAAAGCCTCACCTATTCGATGACCGCAGAGGCCCGCTTCCACACCATTGCGCCCAAACTGGCCCAGAAACGACTGGCCGCCATCGAGCGTGAGGGGCTGAAAAATGCGTCCGATAACTCGGGAGACTTCGGACAGGCCTATCCGGGCTACAGCTGGACCGTGAGGATGGAGGAGGTGCCGTCCGATATGATCACCAGTGACAATCAGCGCCTCACCCGCATCGATGTCACCATCGAGCATAACGAAGAACGCAGCTATGTCCTCAGGACCTATCGCTTTCATGTGCAATAAAACCAAATACCCGGCCAGATCTCCGGCCAAACACAAATCGATCGGCCGGGGCGCTTTCACCCTCCTCGAAATCCTCGTGGCGATGTTCATTTTGACCCTCATCATGGGATTGGTCTTCGGGTCTTTCAACGGCGTCTTTTCAAATGCCGACCGCCTGAATGCCAGCGGCGAGCTTCACGAAATGGCCGATGTCTGCCTGGGCCGGATGACCGAGGATCTTCAGGCCGTTCATGTGTTGCAAGCCCCTCGTCATAAGACGCCGGACATGGACGAAACACCGGACATTTTTCGTGTCGTGGGGACGAACGAGATCATGGGGGGAAAGTCTTTCGCCACACTGCGTTTCACCTCCCTGGCCCGTCTGGCGCCCGATGAAAATGGCGGCGGTATCTTCGAAATCGTCTACTACGTCCAGGAGGAGGACGATGGCATCTACCGTCTCTACAGGGCGGAAAATCGTTACCCTTATCCGGAATTTGAACCCAAAGAGACAGATCCGATCGTGTGCGAACAACTTCTATCGCTAAAATTGACCTATTACGACAAAGAGGGGCGTGAATTCGAGGCGTGGGACTCGGACAACGATGATTACGAATACAGCACCCCCCGGGCCATCCGTATCGAACTCAAGCTGGGCACCGAGGAAAATGCATATGAATTCCAGGCCGGCATCAACCTGGCGGTTTTCCGTGATGTTTCACCCAAGCGATGAGCCATGAACGAGCACATTTTGAAACAACATAGCGGCATGGCCGTCATTCTCGCGTTGACTACCATTTTGCTGGTGGTAACGGCGGCACTGGAGCTGCACATGAACGCCCGCGAAACCATGCTGCAATCCGCCGTCAAAAGAGATCGGATCACCCTGATGGAAATGGGCGCTTCCGGCGTCCACCTGGCCATGGCCCTGCTGATCAAGGACCGGTTGGAATCGGAAAGCGATTCGCTGCAGGAGGATTGGGCCGACGAGGAAGTCGTTGCCGGACTGCTCGAAGAGATTCCCTTCGAGCGGGGTACGTTGGGGGTAAAAATCTTCGACGAAATGGGCAAAATCCAGATCAACGCCCTGGTGCAGTTCCCCGAAGGGCAGCAGTTTAACACCGTCCAGCGCGCGCTGTGGGAACGCTTCGCCTTAGGCATGATGGCCGCCCTCGAAAACCTGGATGACGCCGGAGATATAGAGGAAACCGATCCAGCAACGATTATCAACGCCATGAAAGACTGGCTGGACTCGGGAGACGATGATGCCATCACCGGGCTCAGCGGGGCTGAATCAGATTACTACGAAAGCCTCGATCCGCCTTACGCATGCAAGAACGGACCGTTCGATCATCTCTCGGAGGTCGCCTTGGTGAAAGGCATTACCCCCGTCCTCTTTTCGGGTTTGGGGGGCAGCGCCGGCCTCGAACAATATGTCACGGTCTACGGTGCCGAAGAGGCAGGCGAAGAAAAATTCACCTTCCCGGGAAAGATCAATATCAACACCGCCGAACTGCCGGTTCTTTCCGCCATGCTGCCCCTGGAAAGCGCCGACTTCGCGCCGCTATTGATCGAGCACCGGGAGGCGACCAGTGGATCCCTCTATATCAATGACCTGACCCGACCGGACTGGTATCGCAGCGTGCCGGGGTTGTCCGGCACCACCATCGACACCGCCCTCGTCACGGTGGCGACGCACGTTTTCCGCATCGTCGCCACGGCCGCTATTGATAAATTCCAGGTAAAAACCACGGCCGTGGTCGAACGCACCAAACCGTCAGAAACAGAACCGTGGCAATGCAAGGTCTTGAATTGGAAGGTTGAATAGCTTATATACATCTTAAAAACGCGGATTTGGAATCGATACAGCGCAGCTGTCCATCACCGGACGTATAACATCGGACCTGAAGTGCGGCGGGTAATGGATGCCAGCCGACACCTTCCGGGTTGAAGAAAACGCATGAGCCGTCAAGTCCTCGCCATAGATATTCGTCACCAGTCGATCGCCGCGGTGCTTTTAAGCGCAGGCCTTAAGAGTACATCCATCGTTGCGTATCAGCGCGTGCCCATCGACACGGCGGAAGAAAACAAGAAAGCCCTCGCGTCGGCCCTGGAGACCATCACCCGGCAGTTTTCGATGACGACCCCCGACGTCGTGGTCGGCTTGCCGGCCGATCAAGCGATTTACCGAAATCTTCAGGTGCCGTTCAAAGAAGAAAAAAAAATCAGGCAGGTGCTGCCCTTTGAATTGGAACCCAATCTTCCCGTCCCGGTGGACCGCCTGGTCATCGATTATATTGTCACCGATGACACGAGCGTTGGCGCGCTTCTGACCGCCGCCATCGATCGCCAACATGTCGAGGATGCGATCGAAGCCCTCGAAACCGTTGGCCTGCGTCCGCAGCTGATCGTACCGGGGGATTTTCCGTTGGCCTCGGCCATCCTCTCTTTCGGTGATCAGGTACCGGATCAAGCGCTTTTTTTGTCTCTGGACACGGACACCGCCACGCTCTTTCTGTTGGATCGAAAAAAAATCACCCTCGTCAGATCCATGGTGGCCAAACACACCATGGGCTCCGGACTGGACAACCTGGCTTCAAAGATTCGACAGACGCTCATTGTCTACGCCGAGGGCGCCGCCGATGGCTTTGATCCCCATATCCTGTACATCGGCGGCCCGGCATGCGCAGACCCGTCCATGGTCGAGCGGCTGGCGGCCGCTATGGAAATGCAGCCCCAGCCGGTCGATTTGCAGCGAATGGCGTCGATCGTGGATACCGGTGCCGTGACTGAACAATGGTCGGCACCGCTGATGGATGGTGCACTGGCCTTGGCCATGGTGGAGGTCGAGCGATTGCCCTGCCCGGGTTTCCATCGGACCGGGTCGGCACTCCGTAATTACTGGACCGCTTACCGGCAATATGTCCGGGTGCCGGCCATTTTACTGGCGATGGTCCTGCTTTTGGGGCTGGGCGGCGTTTTGATCGAAAACCATCTGCTTCAAAAGCAGGTGGATGCCCTGGACCGCCAGATCGAGGAGATTTTCAAAGAGACGTTTCCAGAAACCCGGCGGGTCGGTGACGCCGCCGATCAAATGAGAAGCGAACTGAAAAAGCACCGCACCGGAAGTATCGATGTCGCCGAGGATGTACCGCAGGTCAACACCATCGACATCTTGATGCAGCTCAGCCGTTCGATCCCCAAGGAGATCGACGTTCTGTTCACCCGTCTGGTGCTGGGAGGCGACGGGTTGACCTTATCCGGCGAAACGACCGCTTTCAACGTGGTGGATGACATCAAGAATGGATTGGAACAAAACGGCATGTTCCAGGCGGTGACCATCGCTTCGGCCAACATGGAAAAATCAGGCAGCAAAGTTCGTTTCATATTAAAGTTGACACTATGACTTCTTTCTCGTTGAAATCGGCGGCTGCCTCGATACGTGCGCTCACGTTGCCGTTCAATCTGCAACGGCGCGATAAAATCGCCTTGTCCATTGCAGGCGCGGCACTGCTGCTGTTTATCTTTCTGCAGCTCATCATTTTTCCCATCCTCGACCGGGGCGAACGACTGCAAAGCCAGATCAAGGCCAAGCAGAAAACGTTGCTGGAGATAAAACAGCTCCAAGCCGAATTTCAATCCCTGACCCAAAACGTGCGGAACAGCCAGGCCCAACTCGACACGCGGGCCAAAGGATTCCGGCTCTTCTCCTTTCTGGACGACCTGGCTGGCAAAAGCAATATCAAGCCCAATATCATTTACATGAAACCGTCGACCACGAATCTGAAAAACAGCCCCTATTCCCTCTCGATGGTAGAGATGAAAATCGATGGGCTGACGATGGAGCAACTGCTCAACTTCCTGCACGGTGTCGAAAGCTCGCCCAACATGGTATGGATCAAGCGCATTTCCATCTCCAGGGGCGAAAAGGAAGATGACGTGTTAAATGCGACCTTACAAGTGGAAACTTACCAGTCTTAAGAGATGATCACTTCCAAAAAGACATTTCTCTATGTTCTCTACGCTCTGGCGGCGGTGCTTTTCTTTCTCTACCTGCGCTTTCCCTCCCAGACGGTACGTGATCTGATCGTCACCCGGATCGCCCAGGCACAGCCGGGGGTGCAAGTTACCGCAGACGGCGCCTATCCGGTCTTTCCGCCGGGTATCCGACTGGCACCGCTCGGATTGGCCTACGATGACATCCCCATCGTAACCATGGCCCATCTGAAGATCGTACCCGGGTTGATCTCCTTGTTCCGCCAGCAGAAAGAGATGCACTTCAGCGGGCCTATCGGATCCGGATCCCTCAAAGGGCGCGCAGACATGGTCCTCGACGAACGACAACCCAAAATCAATGTCGCCATGAACCTGGCGCGGGTGCCGGTCGAATCCATGGAGTTTTTGAACATCTGGCCTGAATATAAACTGGTAGGGGAGATGAATTCCCAGATCGATTTCGACAACCGCAAGGGCGCCGAAGGATCCACGGCCGTCAATATGGATATCTCCCCGGCCAGAATTGTTTTCAACACCCCGCTCGTGGGCATCGAGCAGATGGATTTCAACCAGATCATTGCGGAAATGACCGTTACCCCGCGCATGCTCCAAATCACCCGCTGCGAGGCCCTTGGCGCTCAAATCGAGGGGAAAATAACGGGGTCGATCATTTTCCGGGAGCCCATACAAAACAGCAGGATTACCTTATCGTGCGTGCTGAGACCCCAACCCGCCTTTGCCGCCGAACACAAGAACGACATGCTCGGTACGTTGCTGGGTTCGGAATCCGCTCAAAAGAGAGGGGTCGTTTTTCGAATCAGTGGCACCCTGGGAAACCCAAGCTATGTGGTACGATAAAATGATTTCCGTTCAGCGGATCTCTGCCCTTGCCAACCTGGTGCTGATCGCCATGGCTGCTTATGTCGGCGTCGGTCTGTTTTACCAATGGGTCGGTTTGAAAATTCAGCCCAAGGCACCGGTCGATGAGGCCATGGCGCCCTCGGACAATCAAATTCGGACGGAAACTCGGCCGGTCTCATTTTACCAGCCGGTCGTCGACCGCGATCTTTTCAAGACACGAAAAGCGGTCGTCGCCAAACCCCAAACCAAGCCGGTGGATCTCGAAGGCCTCGAAGAAACACAGCTCAATCTCAAACTCTGGGGCACGGTTTCGGGCGATATCAAAACCGCCTACGCCGTCATCGAGGACTTGCAAAAACGGGAACAAAACCTCTACCGGGTCGGCGACAGCGTTCAGGACGCCACCGTGAAGATGATCCTGCGGGAGAAAGTGGTGCTGACTGTGGCCGGCAGGGACGAGGTGCTGGCCATGGAAGAGATGAGCCAGGCCGGTTCGACAACCGCGCGGCCCGCTCTACCGACAGCCCAGACGCCGCGTCCTTTTCCAAATGCCCCGCCCAGGGAACAAAGGATTTCCATTCAACGCAGCATGATCGACGAATCCTTGCAGGATGTGAACAAACTGATGAGCGAAATCGCCATCCGTCCCCACGAAGAAGGCTTGTCGCTGAGCAATATCAAACCCAATTCGGTATTCAGACGCATGGGGCTGCGCAACGGGGATATCCTCCTGGGCATCAATGGAAAAGAGATTCGCTCGGTTGAGGACGCCATGCAATTGTATGACGGTCTCCGATCGGCTTCCGAGGTCCAGGTCCAGCTCAAGCGGCGGGGGCAGGAGCGCTCGATCAGTTATAATATTCGATAATTATTATCAATAATTATATTAACCGGCCGTTTGAATGGCTTTACATTGTACCGAAACCTATATGTGCACGCAGCGTTCGGCGTGACAACGGATTAAACGGATAAATTGACGCATATGAAACCCGACACACGAATATACGCCTTATGTGCGATGGTCACGATGATCTGCGTCGCCGCCGGCCTTTGGGCAGCGTCGCCGGTCCGGGCACAGCAGCCATCGAGCCCCGGCACCCCGCCTGGGGCAAGCGCCCAGCCGCCGGCCGCCAAGAGAAGCGGCGAGCAGTTGGTCTCCATCGACTTCAACAATGTGGACATCGGTGTTCTGATCAAATTCATCAGCGACCTGACCAAGAAGAACTTCATCGTCGACGATAAGGTTCGGGGCAAGGTCACCATCATTTCGCCAGGCAAAATCACGGTCGCCGAAGCGTATCGGGTCTTCGAGTCGGTGCTGGAAGTATATGGCTATACGACCGTTCCCAGCGGCAGCATTACCAAAATCGTACCATCGCCGGAAGCGCGCTCGAAAAGCATCAAGACCCGCCTTCAGGAAGAGGCCGGAACGGCCGACGATGCGGTTATCACGCAGATCATCCCCTTACGCTACGCCGACCCCAACGAAATCAAAAACCTGTTTACGCCCCTGGTTTCCAGAAACAGCGTCATCCAGGCGTATGCCCCCACCAACACCCTGATCATCACCGACGTACACTCCAACATCAAGCGCCTGCTCAGCATTCTCAAGGCCATCGACATTACGGGTGTCGGGCAACAGATCGCCATCATCCCTGTGGAAAATGCCAGCGCCGCCAAGATGGTGACGTTGTTGCAATCGGTCTTCAAGCCCTCGGCCGCCAAAGGCCGTACCGCCGGCGCCAGGGATATCACCTTTGTCGCCGACGAACGCACCAATTCCATCGTGGTACTAGCCAGCGAAGGCGAAGTGGACAACATCCGGCAGTTGATTGCCAGCCTGGACGAGGATACGCCCAAGGGCCAGGGCAACATCAATGTCTACTACCTCGAGCATGCCACTGCCGAAGATATCGCCAAGGTGCTGCAGGATATTCCCCAGAAAAGCAATGACGCCCAACAGGCCGGCAAACCCACCGCACCGGTGGTATCGAGCAAGGTGCGCATTACGGCCGACAAGGCCACCAACAGCCTGATCATCACCGCCGAACCCGACGATTACCTGGTGCTCGAGGCGATCATCAGAAAGATCGATATCCCGCGGGCCATGGTCTATATCGAAGCGTTGATCATGGAGGTCAATGTCACCAAAGACTTCGAACTGGGCACCGAGTGGCGCATCGGAGAGGATTCTTCCATCGACGGCAAAGACGTTGTTTACGGCGGCGGCTTCAGCGGCGAATCGTCGATCATCAGCGGCACGACGGCAGGCACGACCTTCGTCCCCACCCTGCCGTCGGGATTCGCCCTCGGCGTCTTCGGAGAGGCGCTGAGCATTTCGGGCATCACCTTTCCCAGCATCCAGGCCGTGGTCAACGCCTATAAAAAAGACCGCGACGTGCGTATCCTGTCAACGCCCCAGATCCTGACCACCGACAACCAGGAAGCCAAGATCTACGTGGGCAAAAACATCCCCTTTCAAACCACCGCCACCCTATCCACATCGAGCGCCGGTGAAGTGTACAACTCGTTCGAGTACCGCGACGTCGGTAAAACCCTCAAGATCACCCCGCAGATCAGCAAGGACCGCATGGTCCGCCTGCTGCTCTCGTTAGAGGTCACGGCCCTGGAGTCGAGCGTGGATAACCGCCCCACGACCCTCAAGCGCACCATCGAAACCACCGCCATCGTTCGCGACGGCCACTCCGTGGTTCTCGGCGGCTTGATCGACGACACACAGGGGGCCACGGTCTACAAGGTCCCCTGCCTGGGCGATATTCCAGGCATAGGCTATCTCTTCAGCACCCGTTCCACCGGATTCGACAAATCAAACCTGTACGTCTTCATGACCCCACGCGTGATCCAGAAGCCCGATGAAATCAAAGCGGTGTCGCGCAGCAAACGTGAAGAAATCGAAAAACTGCGCAGCAAAAACATCGATCTGTTCGATCGCAACGATCCACCCCCAATGGAGGACCTGCAGATACCGGCGCCGGAGGGGGCGCTGGATGAAGCGCCGGCTGACCGCCAATCCATGTCTCCGGTCGATTCAGACAGACAGAATCCTGCCTCTGCGACAAGCGATGCGCCGATCGTTCCAGCCCAAGGAACCAGTCGGATCGAAGAGCAGGCGGCGGCCGGCGACACCACCCAGGCGGATGCTACGATACCGAGCGCATCGTACGCCCAGACATCCACGGTTTCGCCAGCCGATATCGAAAATACCACAAACACTTCCGCTTCGGCCCCGCGCGTCCCGAGCCCGGTAGTTACCACCGCGCAGGAAACGACCCGAGTCCCCCATGCCACGGGTGCCGCCGCTCCGGCGAATGCTCGTGCAGGGGGTGAAAGACCCATTGCCGATACGAGTACCATCGCAGGATACACAATGCAGGTGGCGTCCGTCCAGGATCCGGACAAGGCCGCCGAGCTGCTGCAGGAACTCACCGGGAAAGGGTATGCCGCCTATACGGTGCGTTCCGAGATCAACGGAAAAACCTGGTATCGGTTACGGATCGGGTATTTTGCAAGTCAGACCGACGCCGAGCAGATGATTCAGCGTCTGAAAACCGACGCATATGATCCCATTCTGATAAAGTTATAGTGAATCCCCATGGAACTGAACCATATTCTCAAACATCGTTTCGGCATAGCGGAAGACGCACTCTCCGATGCCCGCCATCTGCAGCAGGAAAAAGGCGGCCGCCTGGGTGACATTCTGTTGCAGCGTGAAGCGATCACCGAAACCCAACTGCTGGAAGCGCTGAGCATCCAGTATGAAATTCCGTTCTGGCCGGAACTGCCCATGGAAAACATCATGGGCGGTGATTTCGCCAAGAAAATCTCGATCCAGTTCCTCAAGCGGCACCATATGGTCCCTTTGCTGGTTCCCAATCCGGCCAGATCGCCCCAGACCGATGCACCTGAGACAGGAGACCCAAGGACACAAGACGCCGCCTTCATCGTTGCGGTCAACGATCCAGGCAACTTCAATGCGGTGGACGATCTGGTCCGTCTTCTGAATTTGGACAATTACCGACTGGTGCTCTCGACCAAACAAGCCATCCTGGCCGCCATCAACCTCTCTTTCGATCTGAACCAGGATTCCGCACAGCAGCTGGTACAGAACATGGAGGACGAGAGCGACATTATCAGCCAGATCGAAGATACCGCCGATCTGCTGGAAGACACCAGCGACGCCCCCATCATCAAACTGGTCAACCATATCCTCTCCCAGTCCATCAAGGCGCGTGCCAGCGATATCCACATCGAGCCCTACCAGGACAGCTTCAAAGTGCGCTACCGGGTGGATGGCATTCTTTACGACCTGTTATCGCCGCCCAAGTGGATTCAACCGGCTCTGACATCGCGCATCAAGGTCATGTCCAAACTCAACATCGCCGAAAAACGGCTGCCCCAGGACGGCCGCTTCGAGGTCCGCATCGGCTCCCAGATGATCGATGTGCGCGTATCGACCCTGCCCACCTCGTTCGGCGAACGGGTGGTCATGCGCTTGCTGAACAAGTCATCCTCGATATTCCAGCTGAACGAAATCGGCCTCTCCACAGTCCAGCTGAAACAGATCAAGGACCTGGTGAGCTCTCCCAATGGCATCATCCTGGTGACCGGCCCCACCGGAAGCGGCAAAACCACGACCCTGTATTCGGTGCTCTCTTCGATCAACACGCCGGACATCAATATCATTACCATCGAAGATCCGGTGGAGTACCAGCTCAAGGGCATCAGCCAGATACAGGTCAACCCCAAGATCGAATTGACCTTTGCGCGGGGTTTGCGGTCCATTGTACGCCAGGATCCGGACGTGATTCTCATCGGGGAGATCCGCGATCGGGAAACCGCCGAAATCGCGGTGCAGTCGGCCCTGACCGGCCATCTGGTCTTCTCGACGCTGCACACCAACGACTCGGCCAGTGCCATCACACGCCTGGTGGATATCGGGGTCGAACCGTTCCTGATCTCTTCGTCTTTACTCGCCGTCATCGCCCAGCGCCTGGTCCGCGTGCTTTGCGAACACTGCAAGGAGCCCTACAAACCCGATATGGAGTTGCAGACACTGGGCGTGCGCCCCGATCGACTCGGCAAGTATACCTTTTACCGGGCCAAGGGGTGTGACAAATGTTTTCATACCGGATATCGCGGCCGTATCGGTATTTACGAGATCATGATCATGGGCCACAAACTCAAGACACTGATCCAGCGCACCTTCGATTCATACCAGATCAAGCAGGAAGCGTTGAAGCTGGGAATGGTCACCTTGCGACGCGACGGCATCGAAAAGGTGCTCCGCGGCATCACCACCATCGAAGAGGTGATCCGCGTCACTCAAAAATAGCCTTTTCTACTTTGTACTTTACTTCAAACCATGATGAAAATGAGACGTTTCATGACACCCCCGCACCCATCGCTGCCGCGCATCACCGGATGGATCGTCTTTTTGCTGGCCGCCGCGTGCGGTCTGCCGCCCCTGCTTCTGGCCGATGGGATTTTTGACCCGCCCAAGCGGCAAACCGGTTCGATCCCTGGAAACGAACGGCCGGCTGCGGTCACACCCATCGGCCTTTACCAGAGGATTATCTCCAGAGCCGACGGAGACCGCTGCCCCATGTATCCCAGCTGCTCCCACTATGCGAAAGAGGCCTTTGCGAAGGAAGGTCTTTTGATCGGATGGATCCTGACCTGCGACCGGCTTTTGCGCTGCGGCCGGGACGAGACACGGTTGGCGGCCAAAGTGACCCAAAACGGCACGGTTTCCAGTTATGACCCACTAAACGCCAACACCTTCTGGTGGGATGAGCCTTAAAAGATGCCGATCAAGCCGCCATTTCCTGTCGATCTGTGCTTGAGGCAGTGCCTGTGGATCGTTTTCTCCGCTTGCCTGACCGTGTCCATCTCGTGTGCCGATGCGATCGTGATCGAGGCCGAGCAGCAATATCGTTATGCCGAAAAGCTTTACGAGGAGCAGCAGTATCGGCGCGCGGCCGAGGAATTTGACCGCTTCACCCACTTTTTCCCCACTCATCCCGACCGGCGCACAGCCGGGTTCAAAGCCGGAACATCTCTTTTCCAGGCGGGCGACAGCGACACAGCCTTGCGACGGTTCAATCAACTGACCCAGGTGGATCCGCTGGATGACATCGCCGTCGAATCCTTCTTCATGATGACCGAATGCCATCTTTATCGTAAGGAACATGGCCGCGCGATACTGCAGATGCACAACCTGATCGCGCTATCCGACCATCCCCAGGTGAAGGATCGTGCCTTGGCGCGAATGGGCTGGATTCATGTCGACCAGATGGAATGGGAAGAGGCCAGAGGGGCATTCCGCCGCATGTCGGCCGCAGCACGCGCGGACACCCGGATGGAACGATTGGACAGCGGCCTCGAACAGGCTTCCCGCATTCCCCGAAAAAACCCTTCGCTTGCCGGTATGCTCTCTGTTATTCCCGGTGCGGGTCAACTCTACACGGAACGATACGAAGACGCCCTTATGGCATTTTTGGTCAATGGCGCGCTGATGTGGGCCGCATATGAATCGTTCGACCAGGACCTCAATGCCCTCGGTGGGCTGCTGTCGTTTGTCGGTCTCGGATTCTACGCGAGCAATATCTACGGGGCCATGTCAGGTGCCCATAAGTACAATCTCCGGCAGAAGCAACGTTATGCCGACCAACTCCGGCAGGACTATCTGGATGGCCTTCCTTCTGACCCCTTAACGCAAGGCCGATCCGGCGACCGATTTATTCTGGCCTTTCGCATTCCTTTCTGAAGGATAACGCCTGGTGTTGAAACGATTGATGACCTTCTCGATTCTGGTCCTTTTGTTCATCATGGCGGCCGGCATCGGCACCTATCTGACCGTAAATTTGCTAATTCGCAGTGAAAATGTGGTCGTGGTCCCCGATCTGGAAGGCAAGGAGGTGGTCTATGCGCTGGAAATTCTCAGCGATCTCAAACTCAACACCAAGGTAAAAGCCTCGCAATACGACCCCATAGTGCCCAAGCATCATGTGATTGCACAAGATCCGGAGCCAGGTACCGAAATCAAACAGGGACGGGACGTGCGACTTGTCATTTCAAGAGGCGCCCAGGCCGTGGTGCTGCCCAATCTGACCGGCATGAGTGTGGCCCAGGCCCGCATCCTTCTGGCCGAAAACGATTTGGGCATCGGCCATTTGAGCCACACCAGCGATGCTATCAGACCCAAAGAAGAGATCCTGGCCCAATCCCCGCCCGGCGGCGCGACCCGGTTGCGAGGAAGCGACATTGACCTGCTGATCAGTGCCGGGCCGCCTCCAACGACGATCACTATGGCCGACTTGCAGGGGTTGACCTTGAACCAGGCCATCGCCGTTCTGGAGTCCCACCATCTGCTGACCGGCCAGATCCGCTACCTTAGGGACCCGTCCAAACCCGACGACATGGTGGTGGCCCATCATCCCAAGTCTGGATATCCAGTGAATACCGGCACCAGCGTCGATCTGTCGGTCAACCAGCAAAGCGGCTACGCCACTGGGGAACAACGGGATGGCGTCGTCCTCTTCCGGCATCGGGCGCCCAACGGTTTCTTGAGACAGCATGTCCGCATTATTGTCGTGCGTCTGCTGTCCACGATCGAGATGTTCAACGGATTCGTCCGCCCCGGACGCGACGTCTGGCTTTTAATACCGTACGATCAACCCATGACGATCCTGCGTTACGTGGATGATGAACTGGTGGAGACACAACGTTACCAGTGAGGCATCAATTCTATCGGAGTGTGATTCATCCTGAAGGGCATCCTTTCCAGGCATGGTTTGTTAACAAAAATTCACATGGCAACGGTATTGGCAGGCCCTGGTGGGGCAGGTGGCCAGGGCCACGTACGCCAGCGGTCAATAGATAAAATGAGAAGGCTGACCTCCAACGAGCTGTGATAAAATCACGCTCAACACTGAAAACGCAGTCACCCAAGGGGCTGCATTAATAAAGGAGATCAGCCATGAAAAACGCTATCACAATTGGGGTGGATTTGGGAGACAAGAGTCATATAGCGATTGTATTCGATGCCCACGGCAATGAGTTGGAGGTGGCCACTGTCACCAACACCAGGATGGGGATTGCCAAGTTTTTCAAGCGCTACCCAGACAGTACGGTGGCGATAGAGGCTGGCACCCACTCGCCATGGATCAGCCGGGAGCTTGAGCAGTTGGGGTGCAAAGTCTATGTGGGCAACCCGCGCAAGCTACGATTTATCTGGGACAGTAACGATAAATCCGATGAGCGAGATGCCAGGATGCTTGGGATGGTGTGTCGATTTGATCCCAAACTGCTGTGGCCGCTTCGCCATCGCAGCAGCCAGGCCCACGCAGATTTGGCCCGGGTCAAATCCCGGGACATATTGGTCCATAGCCGAACCCAGTTGATCAATCATGCCCGGGCTATGGTAAAAACCGCTGGAGAGCGTCTACCCAGCTGCAGCAGCGTCAGTTTTGTCAAACGTTGCGCCGGGCATGTGCCCGAGCCATTGTGGCCGGCGCTTGAAGCGATTTTTAAAGCCATCGATCACATCAATGAGCAGATCCGCGATCTGGACAAAAAGATAGATCAGTTATGTCAGGAGCAATACCCAGAGACCCAGCGGTTGCAGCAAGTGCCCGGGGTAGGGCCGATAACGGCGCTATCTTTCATATTGAGCATCGAAGACCCGAAACGGTTTACAAAAAGCCGGCAGTTGGGGCCATTTTTGGGACTGACGCCCCGGCGAGACCAGTCGGGCAAAACAGATAAACAGTTGCACATCACCAAGGCGGGCAATAGATACCTGCGCCGCCTATTGGTGGGCAGTTCGCAGTATATCCTGGGGCCATTTGGTCCGGAGAGCGCACTACGACGCCATGGTTTATCCATAGCTGCGCGTGGAGGTAAAAATGGCAAAAGGCGAGCGACGGTGGCCGTGGCGCGCAAGTTGGCGGTATTACTTCACCGGCTATGGGTAAGCGAAAAGGATTACGAACCGTTTTGCGACAAGGGTTATAAAAAAGCCGCCTGAGGGGAGGCCCCGAGGGGTGGTTTGGGGGGTAAGTGATATAGAGTTCCAACGTCTCATCCAGGGGACTGCGCAACCGGCACAGCAACTGCTGGCAGCCACCAGCAAAATCGATTGCGAGCATTAGATTGCAGCCCCTGCCACCGGATATTACTATGCACCGGAGCAAACGGCAGCTCCATTAAAGAGTGCGGATGGAAGCATGACGGTCGAGACTCGTTGGAAAAAAGGAAATCCGTGAACGGATTATCGTATTGACAAGCCTTCTCATGGAAGTGCCGGTTGAATGCAAACGGCGGACAAGCGGCCCAGACTGTTTGAGCGCAGCGAGTTTCTGGGCCGCCCGCCGTGCATTTTGCCGGCACTTGACCGCTGGCGTGTGGCATCGGCCACCTGTTCCACCCGGGACGAGTTTAATGAATAGTATTTAGTTGGAATCGGGGCCAAAGAGGCATAGTCATGACATCGGGTTGGGAGCGAGTTCCATTTGCCATTTGACAATCGGCGGTCTGTGCGGCAATAAAATGCGGCCAGGATAGCCTGAAAGACCATCCAGAAGCGCCACACTTCTTTTTGTGAGGATGCTGGCGGGATGGCATGTCTGACATCATCTGCATAAAGGAGATTTCGTAAATGCCTTTGATCGCCCCATCCATTCTGTCAGCGGATTTTTCGAAACTTGGCGCGGAAGTTCAAGCTGTGGAGGCGGCAGGCGCCGACTGGATTCATATCGATGTCATGGATGGCCATTTTGTTCCCAATATCACCATGGGTCCCCTCGTCGTCGAAGCGGTCCGGCGCTCCACGGCCCTGCCGCTGGATGTGCATTTGATGATCGAAAACCCGGATCAATATGTGGCCGAATTCTCAAAGGCGGGGGCCGATTACATTTCCGTTCAGGTGGAGACCTGCACGCACCTGCACCGAACCCTCCATCTCATCAAAGAGCACAGCGTGAAGGCAGGCGCCGTGCTGAATCCGGCCACGCCCCTGACGGCGCTGGACTGGGTACTCGACGATCTGGATCTGGTGCTGGTGATGAGCGTCAATCCTGGCTTCGGTGGGCAGAAATTTATTGCCAGCAGCCTCGAAAAAATTCGCGCCCTGCGCCGGCTGATCGATGAAAACCACCTGAAAACGTTGATTCAAGTCGATGGGGGCGTAAACCGCGGAACGGTCGGCGACATCACCCGGGCCGGGGCAGACGTGCTGGTCGCCGGATCGGCCATATTCGGCAGCGATGATTACCAGGCCACCATCGCCGAGTTGAAAGCCGCACACTAAAGTGAAGGACTACAGTCATGGACACCCCGAATAGCGGCCACCAGGTCCTGGTCATCCACGGTCCCAATCTGAATATGCTCGGCTTGCGAGAGCCCGGCATTTACGGGTCCACCCGGCTCGATGAAATAGATGCCCAGCTAAAAGCGCTGGGCAGACAATGGGGAATTACCGTCCATTGCTTTCAGTCCAACCACGAGGGGGCCATCGTGGATCGGATCCAATCGGCCGCCACCGTCATGGGTGGCCTGATCATCAATCCGGCTGCCTACACCCATACCAGCATCGCCATACGCGACGCGCTGTTGCTGCTGCCGATCCCGATCATCGAGGTGCATCTGTCCAATATTCACAAAAGAGAGCCGTTCCGACGCCATTCCTTTGTCTCTGATGTGGCCACCGGACAGATCGTAGGTCTCGGTGTAAACGGGTACTATCTTGCGTTGCGTGCGCTTGCCGATATCATCGGCGCAACCGCCAGCACTTGACGGCGCCGTCGGTTTAAGACGCCTTGTTCTGCTTCCAGTAGGGATTGATGATATCTTCAAAAATCGTCATGGCCGCCGCTGCCCCCTGCCCCGTGGCGGTGACGATCTGCTTGTATCCGCCCTCCACATCACCGGCCGAATAAATGCCGGGAACATTGGTCCGATGAAAGGCATCGTGCCGAATGTAACCCTCCTCGTTCAACTCAATACCGATTTTCTGCGCCAGAGCAACGGCCGGCTGATAACCGATGGCAATAAAGACGCCGTCCACCGCCATCTCCGTCGTTTCTGCGGTCTGGGAGTTGAACAGCGTAACCCGTTCGACCCGCTCTTTTCCGTCGATGGCCTTTACTTCCGTGTTCCATATCACAGGAATGTCGTTCTGGGGTAATTGATTGGCCAGCACATCCTGCGCCCTCAGCTTGTCTCGCCGGTGTACCAGGGTCACTTGAACGCCCATATGCTTCAGGTAAAGTGCTTCGGTCACCGCCGAATTGCCGCCGCCGACC
Source organism: Desulfatitalea sp. UBA4791 (assembly GCA_002402905.1). Lineage (GTDB taxonomy): Bacteria > Desulfobacterota > Desulfobacteria > Desulfobacterales > Desulfosarcinaceae > Desulfatitalea. The sequence continues at coordinate 19,705 of DHGT01000057.1, forward strand.
ATGATGACCTTGCGTCCCTTGAACAGGGGGCCGTCGCACGTGGCACAATAACTGACGCCACGACCCGAGAAGCGCTGTTCGCCCGTTACGCCCAGATGTCGATGGGTGGCGCCGGTCGCCAGAAGAATGGTCTTGGTCCGGAAAGTGCGTCGCGTGGTCGCCACTTCCATGATCTCGCCCGGTTTGATGTCCAGCACCTCTTCGCCCTGAAAAATCTGGACATACTGCAGGGCATGGCTGACCATGATGTCGACCAGCGTTTTACCGCCCACCTGGGCAAATCCGGGATAGTTTTCCACCACCGGGGTCAGCGCCACCTGGCCGCCCAGCGCTTCCCTTTCGACCACCGCAGTCTTCAACCCGCTGCGAACGGTATAGATGCCGGCCGTCAAGCCAGCCGGCCCCCCGCCCACGATGAGAACGTCGACATCCACCACCTTGGCCGTGCTTTCGGGTATGAAAATCGTTTGAGGTTCCAGCTTCAACAGAGATGAGAGAAACACCTCCTCCTGCTGGGCGCCCTGGCCGATCAGCACATCATTGGCATAGGCCTGGGGAACGCTGTGCGCCTCGTACTGTTCAGCCAGATCAGGACGACATTGAATATCGATAATTTCAAGGGCAATCATGTCCGGGCGTTCGATGGCCGCCTTCAGTCCATTGACCGCCTGCTGAGGACAATAGGGACATGTCGGGCTGACGAAGATCTTGACGGTTCGCGGGGTGTCCAACCTTCGGATCACCTGAAGCGATTGATCGCTCAAATCGCTCTTGCCCATGCCCACCAGCAGCATGGCCTCGAGAAAAGATCGTCCCTCTTCTCCCATGGGTGCCCCCATCCATCGGATATTGTATCGCTCCGGATCGATTAAAAGTGTCGGCGAACTGTCCACTTTCCATTTCCGGGCCATTTCGTGATCCAGATAATACTCCTTGATCTTGATTTTATCGGTCAGCTCGCGAAATGCGCGAACCACTTGGCGGCAGGCGTCCACATAGACGTCGTCTCTGCCTTTTTGCACAAAAAGGAAGAGCGGGATCTCGTTGGGAAGTGACGCAAAGGTCTGTTGCAGTTGACGGATAAAGGCTTGTTGCGTATTGCGATTCGCTTCGCCGGTTTGATTCGTTCCTGGGGCCATGCTCGAACTCCTTCCTTTTTTCAATACCTTATCGAAATTCAAACGGCCATAAGATGGGATGCCGCAACGCCGTTGTCAACTCCTGGGTACAAAACCCGGAGCAATGGCGGTCGATCATGTGCCCGGGTTTTCTTGAAGGTCAAGAGAGACATTTTTGATCTCTTTTTGATTTGTGGATCTTGATATTCTTCGCCACCGTTGCTAATCAATTAAAATTAGCGAATGGCGAAACAATCCGTCAAGACGGAATATCGCCCGCAGCTGAAAATCTCCCGAGACTGCGGCACAATGGCTTGAAACCCAATGGTTTGATACCCAATGGATCAAAAATAGATCGTCCAAGATGCCAGACATAAAAATCACCCACCCCCAGCGGATTGTCACCATCGGCGGCGGCAGTGGCCAATTCGCCCTCCTTTCCGCACTGCGTGACATGGAGGGCATTTCGATCACCGCCGTGGTTTCGATGATGGACAGCGGTGGCAGCACCGGACGACTTCGTGACGAACTCGGCACCCTGCCGCCGGGAGACATTCTGAAGTGTATCGTCGCCCTTTCGCCCCACCAATCGTTTTCCAGAGCCATTCTACAGAAACGCTTTCAGAAAGACCGCCGTCTCAAGGGGCATAATGCGGGCAATATGCTGTTGACCATGCTATCGCGGTATACAGGCAGCTTTCCCAGCGGCGTAGCGGCCCTTTCGGAAATACTCGATGCCCAAGGCACCATCCTGCCCGTGACCACCGACCAAGCCACCCTCGTGGCCGAGTTGACCGATGGCCAGCGGATTTTCGGCGAGCAGGCCATCGACGTGCCGCGCGGACACCAGCGGGAGAAAATATGTGATGTATTTCTGGTGCCGCACCACACCGACACCATACACGTCCATCCCCCGGTGGTATCGGCAATTGCCGCCGCAGACTACGTGGTCATCGGTCCGGGCGACCTGTTCACCAGCATCATCCCCAATCTCATCGTTCCAGGGGTGGCTGAAGCACTCCGCAAGGCCTCCGCAAAGCTCATCTACATCATCAACATCATGACCAAATATGGTGAGACCCACAATTTCAACGCCAGGGATTTTGTCGAACGTCTGGAGAATTACATCGGCAAAAGCGTCGATGGCATCGTCTACAATACCAGCAGGCCCGAAGATGCCACCTGTGAAGCCTATCGGACTCAGAAATCGGATTATGTCACCCTGGACCGGCACGATCCCTTCTGGCATCGACGCGTGCTCTACGAGGCGGATTTGCTGGACAGCGACGGCAAGGTGGTTCGACACGATTCGCGCAAATTGGCCGGCATGTTTGCATCGATCTTTTTTCCCGGAAAGGATGGCGCCTGATGCCCGCCATCCGATCAGTAGCAACCGGCACATCCAAGCGGCCGTTCATCGTCGGGGTGATGGGCGGCGCCCAGGCGGATGAAGCCGCGATGCGCACGGCCTATCGTCTGGGCGAATTGATTGCCGGACGCGGCTGGGTATTGCTCAACGGCGGTCGCAATGCAGGGGTCATGGACGCCTCTGCAAGAGGAGCGGCCGAGCATGGCGGGTTGACCATCGGTATTCTACCGGATGCCACCCCCGACCAGGCGAGCGCCTATGTCCGGGTGCCGATCTGCACCGGCATGGGCAGCGCGCGCAATTCGATCAACGTGTTGAGCAGCGATGTCGTCGTCGCCTGCCCGGGCGGCGCAGGCACGCTCTCGGAAATTGCGCTGGCCCTCAAGCACGGCAAATCCGTCATCACCATTGGCTATGACGCAAGGCCCTGCTTCGGCAACGACGATTACGCGCATCGGTTGTTCGAAGCTGCCAGTGCGGAAGAGGCCGTCGCAATTATTGAAAGGCGTTTTTCCCTGACTGAAGAAGAATCCATTCGGCTCGGTTGAGATCGTCCGGTGTGGTGATTTTAATGTTGTGGACGTCGCCGGTGATGGTGTGAACGTCGTATCCCAGCCGCTCCACCAGGCTGGCGTCGTCGGTCGCTTGCCACCCCTTTTCAAGCGCCATCTGATGTGCAGTCTGGATCAATTGCAAGTCAAATGCCTGGGGGGTCTGGATGGACCGCAGGGTATCCCGCGGCAAGGTGCCGCGGATGATGCCGGAATCGTCGATCTGTTTGATGGTGTCCGTCACCTCAACTGCCGGTATGCACGCCCGCCAACGTTTTGCCCCCGATATGCAGGCCGCGATCAGTCGGCCGGAAACGAAGGGCCGCACGCCGTCATGAATCAGTACAATGGCGTATTCCCCGTTTCCGATGGCTTTAAGTCCATTGTAAACGGAGTCCTGCCGGCTCACGCCTCCCGCCACGACGGTCACACCGTGATGCAACCCGGCTTCTGCGACGATCGTATGTCTGCAAAATTCAATCTCCGCTTCGGGAACCGCCAGAACGATATCGTCGATTTGCCGGCATCCATCGAATGCCTTCAAGGTCCACTGAAGAACGGGACGGCCGCCTATTTCCATGTACTGCTTTCGCCGGGCGCCGCCCATGCGCTTCCCCTGCCCGGCGGCCACGATCAAAGCGGTAATCATCGCAGGTATTTCAACTCTTTGGGCAGCGGGACGCCCTTTCCCATGGTATCCTCTCCGTAATTGGCGGCGGCCAGCACCTCGATGTCTTTCAGCGCCCTGACATCGCCTTCGAAGGCGACCCGGGTGATGTTTTCCTTTTGTATCTTTCCGCCGGCCCATTGGATGTCCAGTACACTGCTGGCATCGAAGCGATCATCGCCGATGACCAGTTCGACCTGGCCGCCGTAGTATTGGACGATCTTGGCCACCAACAGGCTCGGGCGGCTGTGAAACCCGAGCTGCATGGGAATACTCACTTCAATCCGACCGCGCTCGATGTTTTCATTCAAGATTTGGTGGGCCACTTCCTTGCCGGTGCCCAGATAGTGGCAGGCATAGTAAAGACCGTAGTTCACCGTGACCTTGAGCAAGTCATCCGGGTCGACCAACGAGGAGAGCCGATCCTGTACCTGTTTGTAAATGTTCTTATATCCGGCATGATGCAAATGGCGTTCATAGAAATGCAGCAGGCGCCCCATCATCTGAAGCAGATGGAAGACGACCGAAAAATAGCTCCGCAGCTGTTTCAGCTTCCGGTCTCCAAAACGAAAACCACCGTGAATAACATAGGTGTCGAAAGAGGACTGCAAATTGTGAACGACCATTTCAAACCGGCGTACTTCGACTTCATTCACTTTCGCCGGTACAAGATTTCGGATTTCTTCGACGTTATATGGCTCATAGAAGCCCAGCTGGTCGAACCTCGAGGAGATCCCCAGAAATTCACTGGCGATATTGACGATGTGCTTCTTTTGTACGTCTTTGGCCTGGTCTTCGATGCTGTAGGGAAGCATTTCGGTCGTGGTCGTTCCCGGAAAATCCTCGGGACCGAACCTGCTTTCGGGGATGGGGATATTCAGCTGTCGGGCCTCATCGATGATGACCGGCGCCAATTTCATGAGAGATGCATTTAAAAAAGCCGATGCCTGATGCCCGCTGGCGCGAAATTCCTCGCTTTCCGGCAGATCGTAAAAAATGAGCCGATTGGCGATGTGTTTTTGGGAATAGGCCCCCAGGCTGAGGTGCCTGACGGCTGCAGCCAATTCGCGATAAAAGTACCATTCCGCGCTGTTTTTGGCCCCGTGAAAATCCAAAAAATCCTCCAACACCTGGGACGTGGAGATCAGCTCGGAGTAGAGTTTTTTGGTAAATACATAGCCGGGCAGCGACCCACTGGACAGATAGATGCAGCATTTCAAATAATCGTGCGAAAAGAGACGCACCTTTTCGGCAAAAGAGATCTCACAATAATTACTATCGTCGTTGTATTGCGTTTCCATTTACATCATATCTTTTTGGGTCTCATTGATGATCTTGTCGATGTTCTGTCTCAAACCGGGCGGCAATCCTTCGATATCCACATTCATAAATCCGCGCACGATCATGGATATGGCCTCTTCCTCGTTGACCCCCCGCGCCATCAGGTATTCGATGTCGCCCCGGTCGATTTTGCCGACGGCGGCCTCGTGGGACATTTCCACGCCCGGCACATAACCGCGCAACTCGGGAATGGCGTGCATCAATCCCTCTTTCAGGATGAGACCCTTGCACTCCAAATGGGCTTTGATGCCCGGCGCTTTGCCCACCAGTTCTCCCCTGGCCACAATCGTGCCGCCGGCTGCAATAGCGCGTGAAATGATCTCCGCACGCGTCCCTGGGGCACTCAATATGACGCGGGACCCGACATCCATGTGGCACCCCTTGTTGGCCACCAGCACACTGTTGAAACGCGCCACGGCACCCTCTCCGGCCAAATGGGTGACGGGATTCATCTGCAAGGACCCCACCGGTTTGAGGGAGATATAGTTGGAGACAAATTCTCCTCCGGCTTCGACATGCACATGGGTCCTGGGCCGGACATTGACCTTCTCCCCCCACTCGTGGATCATGGTGAAATGGAGTTTTGCCCCCTTTTTGACATAGAACTCGGACACGCCCACATGCAAACCGGATAGTAAATGCGCAGAACTGGCACAGCCCGTAATGACCTGCAGGTAGGAACCCTCTTCGGCAATAACCACGTTATGCACATTCTGGGAAAACCGCTCTTTGGCGATGTAAAGGCAGGACTGGACCGGGTCCTTGACCTGGGCGCCTGGTTCTGTTCGGATAAAATAACCCTCATGGGGTGCGGATTTGGCACGGCTGGTAAAGGCATCTTTACCCGGATCAATGTACCGCCACAGGTAATCGGCCAACCAGGCGTGTTTGGACAGTGCCTTTGAGATGGACATGACCTCAACGCCTTCCTGGCGCGCATGCGAGTGAATGACCGACATGTCTTTTTGGATAAATGTCCCGGCACGTCCGATTTCGGCTGTATCGATGCCTACATCGAGAAACCGGCTGGCATCCTCGGCCTGGATTTGATCCAAACTCTCCACATAGGCATGCGTCTCCGCTTCCACGTCATATTGGTTGACATCCACATCGACCGGATTTTTCTCTATGTCAGCATTTCCATTTGACATCGAACACACTCCTCGTAACCGTATTCCCCGATCCATTTGAGAATTTCGCGGGCGTTGCGGGTGCAACACAAAACGCCGTTGTATAAGACCTGCCCTTTGTCTGCAGTAATATAATCCAATATGTGACCGGTATGGGTGATGATCAAGGCAGATTTGCTACGCTCGGCGATGGTGGCGCGGTGGGATTTCCCCTTCATGTATGTAACGCCCCGATGTAACAATGAATTAATCGTCTCTCCGATCAACGCCATGTTTTCAAGATCCACGCCTGATTCCGGTTCATCCAGCAGGACAAGGTCCGGATCCTGGGCCTTGAGCTGCAGCAGCTCGCTACGCTTGATCTCTCCGCCGGAAAACTTGTGGTTGACATCCCGATCCAGAAAACTCGAAAAGTTTACTTCCGCCGCTAACCGTTCGATATCGATCGTGCGGCCGCTCTGTTTGGCGCATACGTTGACCAGGTCCCGAGTTTTCAGTCCATTGATCGTCGGCGGCCGTTGGACCGATACCCCGATGCCCATGCGCGCTCTTTCGTCTATGGGCATATGGGTGATGTCCACCCCCTTGAACACGATTCTGCCATGGGTCACCGTATAACCGGAAAACCCCATGATGGTCATCATCAGGCTGGTTTTACCGGACCCATTGGGACCGAAAAGGAGATGGGTCTCACCCTCGGGAATCTCCATATTCACATTGCTCAGTATTCTTTTTCCCCCGACTTCGACCTGCAGTTCTTCTATGAGTAACATGGGATCACCTCTTACCCACTCCACTGGTTTGCCGATCCCTCTTCCGAGGCATTGGCATCCCCTGGTTTTCCTGGCCCTGCGCCGATCAGTATCGCAGACTCCAGGTTATCGATGGCATTAAGAAAGGGCCGGAGCAGGCCATAAGCCGAATTCTGTCTCCCGGGGCGGTTACCCGCCATCGGGATGGCGATCATTCATCTGGGATGGCGGTTACCCGCCACCTCGAGCGACCTACCCGGAAACTTGGACGGGCCGTCCTCAAGCGTTCCCCTATTTGGTCTTGCACCGGGTGGGGTTTACCTAGCTTCCCCGGTCACCCGGAGAACTGGTGCGCTCTTACCGCACCGTTTCACCCTTACCCCGCCGAGGCGGGGCGGTTTGCTTTCTGTTGCACTTGCCTTCGCGTTGCCGCGACTCCACGTTATGGAGCACCCTGCCCTGTGGTGTTCGGACTTTCCTCCGGCATGGTGTTACCCACGCCAGCGATCGCCCGGCCTGCTCCGGCCGCATTTCCTCCTCTTTTCAAAAAGAGATCAATCATCCTCTATGATCTCTGTCGGGTCTATCATTGCCGCTGGGTAGATCAATCGCTGGCACACCGGGCACATCTCCAGGCTGTTCATCCGCATCAGTTCGATGTACGCCTGGGGTGGAAGATTCATTCGGCATACCTGACATACCCCATCAACGACCGCTGCAACCGCGACCCCATGACCTTGTTGGAGGGCCCGATTGTATATCTTCTGCATTTTTGCATCCAGCGAGGCCCAAACGGTATGACGCCTTTCATCGAGCGCATCGAACACGCTGCGGTGACTGTCCGCTTCGGCACGAATGGAGGCCTGATTCTCCTCGATCTCTTTCTGCATGTCGACCAAATCGGCCTTGAGAACGGCCACCTGTTTCTCGGCCGCTTCGATGGCCTCCAACGCCGTCAGCATCTGATCCTGAACAATGGACGCTTTAAGCTTCAAATCGTCGATCTCTTTGAGCGTGCTCTGGTATTCCTTGTTGGTTTTGACTGCATGCAGCTTTTGTTCGCTCTTTAAAACAGACGATTCGATGGTTTTCAGCTCGGACTCGTCCCGGCGGTATTGTTTCCTCAGATCTTCCAGGTGGCGCAACCCGTCGTCGACCTGTGCCTCGAACGACACGAGTTGCCGGCCCAGTGAATCCACCCGCTCCGACACTCCCGACAAGAACTTTTCGATAGATGCCCGTTGGGTGTCTATCCGTTGCAGGGCAGCCAATATGGCGAGACTCTCTTTAATGCTTGTGGTCATCATCATGTCTCTTTCACTGAAGCCTTCACAACCAGGCTCGTGGGCAAGTGCCTATTCAATCCACTTGAAAGGATCACGTTCGATGCGACAGGGTTCGATGTCAACCGACCAGCCTGCATGGCGGACCGCCTGCCTCAAATGGGCGACCAACGGATCGATGAAAATGTGCTCCGATGCAAAATGGCCCACATCGATCATCGCCCGGCCATCATCTTCGACCCTTCTGGCGTCATGATATCGCAGATCGCCGGTCAGGTAGACCTGGGCGTCGCTGTCGAGAAACGCATCGAGTAAACTCGATCCCGAACCGGAACAGACCGCGATGCGATCGACCATCGATTCGGGCTCCCCGACGATTTTCACGGCCTGAAGCTTGAACCGGATCCTGATCCTATGGGCCAACTCAGCCAGGGTCAGCGGCTGCGCCAATCGCCCGAGGCGTCCCATTCCAGCCGTCGCCCCGCCCTGCCCGCCGGCTTCGCTGGCATCCAAAGGCACCATCGGCACGAGATCGTGAAGTCCGATGAGGCCGGCCAAAATATGATTCAGCCCTTCTGATGCACTGTCCAGGTTGGTGTGGGCCGAATAGATGGCCATACGGCCGGTCAGGGCAGTCTCGACGATTTTACCGACGGGCGTTTCCACATCTATGGACCGCAACGGTTTGAAAAGCAAGGGGTGGTGAGTAACAAGTAGATCGACTTTTTGGTCGGCCGCCTCCCGTACCACCTCCAGAAGCGGATCCAAGGCGATCCAGACCTTTTTGACCGGCCATTGCAAGGAACCCACCTGCAGGCCGCAGTTGTCCCATTGCTCAGCCAATACAGGCGGCGCAAGGTCTTCGATCACACTGACGATATCGCCGGCCACGGGCTGAATGGCGGAATCTGTGCTCATGCGGCGCTCTCCTTTTTGGCACTGGCTCTATATCATTTTAAACATCTATTGCAATGACATATTGAAATCGACCGACCGGAGGAAAAACCGCCCTCCATGCCCGGCCCCTATCTGGGCAACGGGTGGCAAAAGCGAAACGGTGTGCTGAGAGACCCGGTGATCGGGCTTTTGAAGGGAAGACGAAGCGCAGCTTGGACAAAGCAAATGATCAGAACGAAAAGTGGGCCCACCTGGGCTCGAACCAGGGACCGACCGGTTATGAGCCGGTGGCTCTACCAACTGAGCTATGGGCCCTTTGAAAATGCAGGCTTCTATTATCGGTCGCCTGCCGCTTTGTCAAGCATCCTAGTTTTCGATGAAGCTTTTGAGCTTCCGGCTTCGCGTCGGATGCCTCAATTTACGCAAGGCCTTGGCTTCGATCTGGCGAATACGCTCCCGGGTGACGGTAAAATCCTGACCGACCTCCTCCAGAGTGTGGTCCGCTTTCTCTCCGATACCGAACCGCATGCGCAGCACTTTTTCCTCCCTGGGCGTGAGGGTGGCCAACACCTTGCGGGTCTGTTCGGCGAGGTTCAGGCTGACCGCTGCATCGGAGGGCAGCATAAACTTCTTGTCTTCGATAAAGTCGCCTAAATGGCTGTCTTCCTCCTCGCCGATGGGCGTCTCCAGGGAAATGGGTTCACGCGCGATCTTCAGCACCTTGCGAACCTTGTCCAATGGGATCTCCATCTTCTCCGCGATCTCTTCGGGACGAGGCTCACGCCCCATCTCCTGCACCAGGTATCGGGAGGTGCGTATCAGCTTATTGATCGTCTCGATCATATGAACGGGTATACGAATCGTACGCGCCTGATCGGCAATGGCCCGGGTGATGGCCTGTCGAATCCACCATGTGGCATAGGTGCTGAATTTATAACCGCGCCGGTATTCGAACTTGTCCACCGCTTTCATCAACCCGATGTTGCCTTCCTGAATCAGGTCAAGGAATTGAAGTCCCCGGTTGGTGTATTTTTTGGCGATACTGACCACGAGCCGGAGGTTGGCCTTTATAAGTTCGCTTTTGGCCAATTTGGCCCGTGTGCGCCCCTCATCCACATTGGACAAAATACGCTTGAGAATTCGGCTGTTGGCTTTGATCTCATTTTCACGAGACAGGATCTGCGTCTGCATATCGCTCAGGTGGCCGAAAAGCGACTCCAGATCCTTGCGGGTCATATCACACTGCCCGGAGGCCATTTTGACGAAACGTGTTTTGGAAGCCAGATTTTCGCGAAAACTGACCACCGGCACATTTAAAGACTCGGCCGTTGCGGTGATCACTCTGTTCATGGCATCGAACCAATCGATCAGGTTTCGAATATCCTCTTCGATCTGATCGATGATACTCCCTTCGAGACGCCAATCCTTGAGCATATCGAATATTTTTTGGTTTCGACGCGAAATGCAACGTCGAATCCGGCGTTGCTCTTCGGTTTTCATTTTACCGTTGGCGTCGAACAACTGTTCCCTGAAGCCCATGTTTTCCGAATGAATCTCGGAGATTCCCTTGATCGTCGTCATGAAAGACTCGATTTGAACGACCTCGTCCTGATAGGTATCCCCTTCATCTACGTCCCTGAGCACATGCTTGGGTCGCAACAGGCCGCTTTCGATCCGACGCCCGAGATCCAATATGAAATCGACACCGATGGTGGTTTCCAGCAATGCCTTAAGGACATCCTGCTCTCCGGCCTCGATCTTTTTCGCGATCTCGACTTCGCCCTCGCGACTGAGCAAGGTGACCAGTCCCATTTCGCGTAGATACATCTTTACCGGATCGGTCACCGAACCATAGTCGGACATGCCCGAATCGTCCAACTTGGCTTCGGCAGCCGCCTTTTTGGACTTGGTCTTGGTCAGGTTCTGATTGTTCTCATCGATGATATCGATACCCAAATCGTCAAACATAATCAGTGTTTCGTCCATCTGTTCGCCCGAGAGCATGTCATCGGGCAATGCACCGTTGATTTCATCATATGTGAGAAAACCTTGTTTTTTACCCTGTGCGATCAGCGCTTTCATGGCTTTTTCGCTCACACTTTTTGCGCTTTTGGCATCTCCGGTCGAATCTGACATCGCTTCTATCTCGGTCGCTGCAGTCTGCGAAGTTGCCCCTTTCTTGGCCGAACCTTGACGGGTCGCATCCTTGCCGGCAGCATTCTTGGTCTGGGTATCAAGCTTGGTCTTTTTTGCCATTTGAATGAGCCTCCTGCACACTGCTTACGAATTGATCAATCCCCTTGCCGCCTGTCGTTGTTTCTCCATCAGCAATGTTTCCACCAATTCCTTGTCATTGTTTTTTTCCGCCAGCTCTATCTGGCGTTGTAAACCCTGTGTGATCCGTCGCTTGGATCGGGATTCGAATTGTGCGAGCACGCGCTCGCATCCTTGCCGGTCCCACCGGCATTCTGTCATGGCCAGCTGGGCCACGAGGTTTCTGTAATGCGGATCGTCGATCGCCGATACGAGATTCGATGTGCGTTCTTGTTCGATATCGCCCTGATTCGCGATCATCTGCCCAATCATCTTCAACTTGGCATCTTCGAATGCATCCAGCAGATTCCTTCCGATGATCTCCGAAATCATCGGCGGGTAGCAGAGCATCATCCCAATGATTTGAAGCTCAAGACGGCTTGCCTCCGGCATCGACACCCCCGGTCGAATGTTCGTTTGAAACCGCGCAGATCCCCGAAGCTTGCCCGCCGCCTGGCGGATTTTCTCCAGCAGCGCCGTTTCCTCGATGTCGAGTCGTTCGGAGAGCTGCTTGATGTATAACGTTCGCACCACAGCGTCCTGGACCGATGCCAATACCTCCTGGACGTCGTTAATGACCCGTATCTTGCCCTCCAGGGTCAGACCGTGCCGTTTGATCGCCGCTTCCATGAGGAACGGCACCATTCCCAGGCCATTATCGGCGAATTTCAAAAAATCATCAGGGCCGAATTCTCTCAAAAAAGTATCCGGATCATGTCCCGTTGGCAAAACGATCACGCGGGCATCCAGGAATCCTTCCTCAAAAATCGGCACGCTGCGTTGGGCGGCCTTGATGCCTGCCTCGTCCGAATCAAATACCAGATACACCCTGCCCTCCTGGCCCACCATCCCCTTCAGTGCCTGCACATGCTCCGGTGTCAGGGCCGTGCCCAGGGTCGCCACACTGTTTCCCAGACCATACAAATGCATGGCCAATACGTCAAAATAGCCCTCGACGACAAAAACCCGGCCCGAAGCACGGGCGGCCTGATTGGCCTTTTGAATCCCGTAAAGCCCCCTTCCCTTGTTAAAAATCGGGGTTTCAGGTGAATTGAGATACTTCGGCTTCTCGTCGGTCATGATCCGTCCGCCGAATCCCAACACCTGCTGGTTGACATTCATGATCGGGAACAGCACACGGTCGCGAAACCGATCGTAATACCCATTGCCGTCCTTACGGGGGATGACCAGCCCCGCCTTTTCCAACAGCGTCGCGGGTACGTTTTTGCCACTGAAATAGTTGAGTAGACCATCCCATCGGGGCGGTGCATACCCCAATTGATAACCGGTGATGATCTTGCGGGTCATCCCCCGCCCGATCAGGTAGCTCATCGCCTTGGCACCCTTTTGGGCGTCCGTGAGATTCGCATGGAAAAAATGCATGGCCATCTCGTTGATGCGAAAGAGCTTTTCCTTCTCGCTGGCCTGGATTTTCTGGGCGGGCGTGAGCTGATCATCGGGCACCTCGATGCCATATTTTCCCGCAACCGCGCGAACCGCGTCGGGGAATGAAAGCCCCTCTTTCTGCATCAAAAAACTGAAGACATTCCCGCCCACATGACATCCGAAACAATAGAACATCTGCTTTTCGGGGCTTACGGTAAAGGAAGGAGTTTTCTCGGCATGAAATGGACACAATCCCAAATGGTTACGACCTGCCTTTTTAAGTACGACGTATTCTGAAATCACATCGACAATATTGGCGGCATTTTTTATTCTCTGGATTGTGTCGTCTGGAATAGAACGTACCAAGAACCGCGCCCTCCATTCTGACGGACCAGGGTCAAGCCTTAAACCAGGGCAGGAGCATCGATTGATGCCGGTTCGAATCGTATTAAGGGTCCGCCAAGGGACCGAATTCTTTTTGTTTCAAAGCTGTCGCCGGCATGGGCACACCATCCTGAAAATTAAAATTCGCGATACTATCCAATCCGCGAAGCTCTGTCAATAGTCCGCTTGAAACGCGAATATAATCACGATTCAAATCGATGTAACCGTCATCGAAGGATTTTTTACATCGTGCCCTTGGACGAAGGCACCCCTTTGACGCTGCTGTCCATTGACGACGCCTGACGCAGAGCGCGTCCCAGGCCCTTGAAAGCCGCTTCGATCATATGGTGCCAATTATCCCCATATGCAAAATGCAGGTGCAGGTTCAAGCCTGCTTTATATGCAAATGCCCTGAAAAACTCCGACGCGAGAGTCGTGTCGAAATCGTTCTGACGAGGTACGCGCTCCGGTAAAAGGAACTTAAGGTAGGGCCTGTTGGATAAATCGATGATGACCGTTGTCAGGGCATCGTCCATGGGGATGGCCGCGTAGCCGTATCTGCATATGCCGCGGCGATCTCCAAGCGCCTGACTGAGTGCATCCCCCAAAACCAGACCGACATCCTCGACCGTATGGTGAAAATCCACCTGGATATCACCCCGGGCCGCGATTTCGAGATCCAATTGCCCATGCACCGCCAGCAATGTCAGCATGTGATCGAAAAAACCGATCCCCGTGTCGATTTCATAGAATCCGGTGCCATCCAGGTTCAATTTGATGCGGATCTGGGTCTCCTTGGTCTTTCGTTCAAGTTCGGCGTTGCGCTTCATGAATCATCCTTTTATATGGAAGATTTTGGTGCTGGCAGGCTGGCATCTGTTTTCCGACGCATCGTGGGTATTCTTCTAACCCATTGTGTTTTATAAAGCAAGTGGATAGCCGGACCGTTCCAGACCAAAAGAAGAGGGTTGATTTCATTCCTCCGTACCAGTAAGTCGGAGCGGTTGCTTCCAAAACGCGGTGCGTCGCTTTTGAAGGCATGCTAAACAGTGTCCGTCCACAAATAGGCAAATTGGGTCGAGATCAAGGCGCGCGGGAAATTTAACCGCAGGCATATGGTCGATATTCCGAGGATTGAATTTTTCGCGCAACGCCGATATCGGGCCAATTGGCCATTTGTGGATGGGCACTGAATAATTTCAGGAGACGCGAACGATGAAAATGAACCCCATCCACCTCAACGATGCCCACAAAACCTACCAGCATGACCAGGATAAGGTCATGACGCCCGAAACCACCATTGCCCGCTTCAAGCAGCGGCTCGCCGAAAGCGGGCTGCATATCCTCGAGGACATTGTGCGCATCGACAACGGTCGTCTCGGCATTCCGGTCTACTTCAGCGTGTGCGGCGACGAGGCGCGGGAAATCATAGGTAAAAACAAACAGATGGGAAAAGGTGCCACGCCGCTTCAGTCCCAGGCCAGCGCGGTCATGGAATTGGGGGAGCGATTCAGCCTTTTCAGTTTCATGCGCGACGGTGACAATTTTATGACCGCTCCGCGAAACGCCCTTCGTGAACCGGCAATGAGTCTTGACCAGATCGCGCTTTCCGTTTCAGACCAATCGGAGGATCTGCCGATCGCCCTCGATATCTTCGATACGTTGCCGCTCAAATGGACCTGGTCCTATAACCTGACCTTGGACAGGTCCGTGCTCGTACCGTTTGACTGGTTCTGGACCATCAACGAGTTCAACGGCTCTTCGGCCGGCAACTGTGTCGAGGAGGCCGTCTGCCAGGGCATATGCGAAGTGGTGGAACGCCATGTATCTGCCCTGGTCAGCAGAAATCGGCTAAAGGTGCCGCGCATTGCAGAACATTCCATCAAAGACCCTGTGGCGCTGGAATTGTTGTCCAAATTTAAACAGGCTGGAGTTGAACTGTGCCTGTCTGATTTCACTCTTGAAATGGGCATCCCCTCCATTGCTGCGCTGGCCTGGGACCCGGGGACGTTCCCTGAAAAAAGCGAAATCGTCTGGACCGCCGGCACCACACCGAACCCGGCCAAAGCGCTCTGCCGTGCTCTGACGGAAGTCGCCCAACTGGCGGGCGATTTCAACAGCGGCGGAAATTACGTGGCCAGTGGGCTGCCAAAATTCAACGCGTTGGCGCAAGCCGATTATGTCATCGATCCAGGGCATGACATCGAATTACATAAATTGCCGGATTTGAGCGATATCAACATTAAAATCGAAGTCCAGCGCCTGGTCGGCACCCTGGCTGAAAAAGGGATGCAGGTCAACGTGATCGATGTTCACCACCCAAAGCTCAAGATTCCTGCCTTTTACACCATCATTCCCGGCGCCCTGTTCCGAGAGCGCGCGGCGCAACCGACGGTCGCCATGATCTGTGCGAAAATCATCTATCAAAACTTCGCCCCGGCATCGGCAAGAAAGGCGTTGCTGGACATGGAAAAAAAATTACCGAATAAGTACTACCTCCATTTCTACCTGTCCCAGATCGACCTGAACACAGGAAATTATCCCGGGGCGATCGCCCGGCTGAACCGGGCCGTTGAGCTGGGGCCTGGGAACGAAGATCTGGCTAGTATTTATACGTATTTAGGGGTGTGTCACAAGGAGCTGGGTAACTATGGAGAAGCGCTGGCGGCATTGAATCATGCCGATGGAATCGACTCCGAGCGCACCGACACACTCAACTTGATGGGTGTATGCCATTACAAGTTGTCCGCTTTTGAGGAGGCTATTGCCAGCTTTAAACGGGTCGTCGCCTTGAATCCGAGCTCGGCCAT
>DHGT01000086.1 GCA_002402905.1 Desulfatitalea sp. UBA4791
GTTTGCCACACATACTTCATCCGGTCATCCCGGGCCATGGCGCAGGGGATGGCGCCCAGCACCTTTTCGAAAAAGGCGCGGGCCGCGGGGTAGTCTCGTACCGCCACGGCCACATGGTCGATGCGGGAAATCATGGCGCTCCTTTCAGGGCTCGCACATACTTATGCGCCCTTTCGAATGTGATTTTTATATCCAGACTTTGAAGCAAAAAAGCATCAATACCCTTTGTGTGTCAAGCCATAAAAAAACGCCCAGGCCGAAGCCCGGGCGTTGAATTAAAATGACGCTTCGCTGCTGCTTGGAATAAACCGCTTACCTCACCCCGGGCACGATCGATGTCGATGCGGCGGAAGGCCGGCTTGGAGCTGCCCTAGTTGAACTTTTCCCGCAACAGCCGCTTGAGGATCTTGCCGGTGGGCGTGCGCGGGATCTGATCCGTGAAGACCACTTGCCTGGGCGTCTTGTACCGCGCCAATTTGTCCCGGCACCAGTCGAGCAGAGCTTCCGCGGTGAGGCTCTCATCCTGTTTGAGCACCGCGATGGCCTTGACGGCCTCGCCCCATTTCTCGTCCGCGACGCCGATCACCCCGACGTCGGCGATGGCCGGATGGCCAAGCAGGCACTCCTCCACCTCGGCCGGATAGATATTCTCCCCACCGGAGATGATCAGGTCCTTCTTGCGGTCCAGGATGTACAAAAAGCCGTCGGCGTCCATCCTGGCGATGTCGCCGGTATGAAGCCACCCGTCGATGATGGTCTGGGCCGTGGCCTCGGGGTTGTTGTAATAGCCTTTCATGAGGTGGGTGGTGCGCATGAGCACCTCGCCGGGCTGGTCAGGAGCGGCGGTCTTTCCCTCGAAATCCACCACCCGGATATCGGTATGGAAGAACGGGGGACCGCACGATCCGGCTTTCTTGATCGCCCAATCCGCATTGATGACCGAGGCCGGGCCCGTGCATTCGGTCAAGCCGTAAAGCTGGCGCACCCCCATGCCCTTCTCGGCAAAGGCCTCGATCAGGGGCACGGGCACGGGCGCCGCATAGACCAGTGCCAGCTTGATGGTGGACCAGTCGAAGGTTTCGAATTGCGGCACCGATCGCAGGAACATCAACACCTGGGGAACGGAGCCGAACCAGGAGATGTTCTCGGTCTGAATCAGCTTGAGAAACTCGGCCGGCTCGAAGGCGCGTTGGAAAATCATGGCAGAGCCGAAGTGCACGCACATGGGCACCGGCGCCAGGGCGCCGATGTGGAACAGCGGCAGCGGCATCAGCATCCGGTTGCCCACCTCCCCCAGCGTGGCCTTGAGATTGACCGAGGTGTGGTAGTAGCCCAGATGGGTCAGCTCGGCCCCTTTGGGCCGGCCGGTGGTGCCCGAAGTGTAAAGGATGGTCAGGGTGTCGTCGTCCCCGCCGACGTGCTCGGGTTCGTCGGCCGGGGCGGTATCTATGACTGACTTGTAGGCGCCGGCCCACGCCGGAGGGCTGTCCATGATGCCGATAAAGGTCTTGGCCGGAATCTGGGCACGGATGGCCTCGGCCACCGGGGCGAATTCCTTGCCGAAGATGAGGGCTTCCGCACCGCAATTGTTGGCGATGTAGGCCACCTCGGGCGGTGCCAGGCGATGGTTGATCGGCACCATCACCACCCCGATCTTGGCCAGGCCGAAGAAGAGTTCCAGGTATTCGGGGTCGTTCAGGGCCAGCACCGCCACCCGGTCCCCCGGTTGGATGCCCATCTCGCGCATGGCGTTGGCGACCCGGTTGGCACCGTCGTTCAACTCCCGAAAAGAACGCCGCACATCTCCGACCACGAGGGCCTCCAGCTTGGGACTCAGCATGGCCCGCTTGTAGAGCAGATAACCGATGTTGATCTTCATGACCCCAGCTCCTTTTTAAATGGTTTTTGGTTACACGTCGACCCTCCTGAAGTGGATGGAACTGCCACTGGGTTTAAGACATCAACACCCTAAAACCCTTCGAGTTTGGCGACGATATCGCTCATCACTTCGCTGGCGCCCGCGCCGATGGAGATCAACCGGGCGTCCCGGAAGAACCTGGACACGCGCATCTCGTTCATGAATCCCATGCCGCCGTGCATCTGCAGGCAGCCGTCCGCCACCTGGTTGAGCAGGCGACCGCCGATCAATTTACCCATGGAGATCTCCCGGGTGGCGTCCTGGCCCGCCATCTTCATGCGCACGATGTGATAGGTGAGCTGCCGCAGGCACTCGATTTCGCTGAGCCAGTCCACCAACCGGTGGCGCAGGACCTGCTTGGTGATCAAAGGCTTGCCGAAGACGACGCGCCCCTTGATGTAGGCCACGGTTTCGCGGATCATCTCTTCCGCGCCGATGTAGCAGATCGGCAGGGCCGAGAAGCGCTCGTGCTGAAACTGCCGCATCTGGTAGATGAAGCCTTCGCCTTCCTGGCCGATGAGGTGATCGGCCGGGATGCGCAGGTCGTCGAAGTAGAGCTCGGCCGTGTCGCTGCTGCGCATGCCCAGCTTGTCGAGTTTCCGGCTGATCTTGAACCCGGGCAGATCGGTGGGGACCACGAAGAGGCTGAACGAATGATACCCCGGCGCCTCGCTGGTGCGGGCCAGGAGCGTCAGAAAATCGGCCTGGGTGCCGTTGGTGATATAGGTCTTGGAGCCATTGAGCACGTAGGCGTCGCCGTCCCGCCGGGCGAACGTCTTGAGCGCCGCCACGTCCGAACCGGCGTCCGGTTCGCTGACGGCGATGGCGCCCACCATCTCACCGCGGATGGCGGCGGCCAGGTACTTCTCCTTCAGATCATCGCTGCCGAACTCGGCGATGGCCGGCGTCGCCATGTTGGTCTGCACGGCAATGGCCATGGGCACGCCGCCGCAGCGCGCGCGGGCGATCTCTTCGAGCATCACGGTTTCGTACCAGTAGTCGAGGCCTTCGCCGCCGTACCGCTCGTCGTAACGGATGCCGAGGAACCCCAGCTCACCCATCTCCTTGAACAGATCGTGGAGCGGCGCGGCCCCCTTCTCCTCCCATTCGTCGACGAACGGATTGATCCGCCGGTTCACGAAGTCCCGTATGGCCGCGCGCACCTGCTCATGTTCCCTTGAAAAATATAAATTCTCGCTCATGCGTCCGAAACCGCTCCCGGCCGCCCAGGCTGTCGAACAGCGTCTCGGCGACGATCTCGGCCTTTCGGTCGATGTCCAGGCCGGTCAGCACCACGGTCATGGTGTTCTTGTAGCCGCCCAGATTGTTGATACACACCTTGGCGGTCTCCGGCGGCGGCTCGCCCCGGGTGCCTGCGCCCCGAACCCGATCGGGCCCCGCCTGGGTCAGCGACAGGGTGTCGAAACGCACCGCCACGTCCGGGGTCAGATAGGTCGGCGCCGCGATTTCATAGAGCAGTTGGGCCGTCACCGTACCCACCGACACCAGGCCGCCGGTCTCCGGATGCTTGGTGATGACGAAGCTGCCGTCGGGATGCATCTCGGCGATGGGAAATCCCACGTTGCGATAGGACGGCACCTCGTGGATGAACGAATAGTTGCCGCCCGTGGCCTGGGCGCCGCACTCGATGATGTGGCCGGCGGCATAGGCCCCGGCCAGCCGGTCCCAGTCGGTGCGTTGCCAGCCGAAGCGCCAGGCGCAGGGGCCGGCCACCAGGGCGGCATCGGCCACGCGGCCGCAGACCACGATGTCGGCCCCCTGCGCCAGTGCCGCTGCGATGCCCCAGGCGCCCAGGTAGGCATTGGCCGTGATGGGAACGGCGCCGGCATCGGCCAGGGAGACCCCCTTGTCCATGTGGGTGAAGGGTTCACCGTTCTGCTGGAGCGTTTTCAGACGCGGCATCAGATCGTCGCCTTCGATGGTGGCGATTCTGGGCGACAACCCTATCGTTTGAGCGGCGATCTTCAACGCCCGGGCCAGGCCCGCGGGGTTCAACCCGCCGGCATTGGCCACCACGCGGATGCCCTTCTCCAGGCATTGGCCCATGACGGCTTCCATCTGTTTGTGGAAGGTGGGCACGTAGCCGCTCTCGGGCGACTTGAGCCTCTTCTGGAAGAGAATCGCCATGGTCAGTTCGGCCAGATAATCCCCGGTGAGCACGTCGATGGGGCCGTCCTGGACCATCTCCCGGGCCGCCGACAGACGGTCGCCGAAAAATCCGCTGCAGTTGGCGATGATCAGTTTTTCAGGATCGCTCATGCGGATTATTCTCCTTTGAATTGGGGCGGTCGTTTTTCCAGAAAGGCGGTGATGCCTTCCCGGGCATCCCGGGTACCGGCCACCTCGACCAGTTGGCCGCCGAGGAAACGCACGGCTTCGGCCAGGGGCATCCGTTCGGCGGCGGCAAAGGCCGCCTTGCCCAGCTTGAGGCCGATGGGGCTCTTGGCCGCCAGGGCGGCAAGCACCCGGCCCACCTCGGCGTCGAAATCCTCGTCCGGCGCCACCCGGGTGACCAACCCCATCTCCAGGGCTTGGAAGGCGGTGAGCCGCTCGCCGAGCAGGATCATCTCCATGGCCTTCTTGCGGGGCACGTTGCGGAAAATCAGGGCCCCGATCATCATGGGAAACAGGCCGACGTTAACCTCGGGGGTGCCGAACTGGGCCGACGCCTTGGCGATCGCGATGTCGCAGGCCAGCATGAAGCCGGTGCCGCCGGCCAGGCAGTGACCGTTGACCCGCGCCACGGTCGGTTTGGGAAATTCCGCCAGGCGGCTGATGAGCCGGGCATAGCTGTCGAAGTGGCTGCGACGGCCGGCGTCGTCCTGCATGCCGCCGCCCAGGTCGGCGCCCGAGCAGAAGGCCTTGTCGCCGGCGCCGGTGATGCAGACCACGCGCACGCCGTCATCCGCCTCGGCCTGGTCCAGGGCCGCGTGGAACAGGACCACCGCTTCGGGCGTGATGGCATTGCGCGCGGCGGCCCGGTTGATGGTCACGGTGGCCACCTGCCCGTCGACTTGATAGATCAGATCCTTTTCCGCCATGAACCGCCCTCCTTGATCGATTTGACGATCATTACGACTTGACGATCATTTCGACGATCATTACGCCTATCTTTACGACGCCCGTTCGGCGGATGACGCCACCGGCGCATCGGCCGCCTCGGGTTCGATATCCACCAGCACCTGCTTGGGCGCCACTTTTTCTCCTTCGGCCACGTTGATCCGCGTGACCACTCCGGCGTAGGGTGCGGTCAAGGTGGTGTCCATCTTCATGGCCGACACCACCACCAGCCCCTGCCCCTGTTCGACTGTCTGGCCTATGGCGACCAGGATCTGGGTCACCACCGACGGCATGGGGGGCGTGACCGTCTTGGGACCCGCTTTGGTCCCTGACCGGGAACGCATTTGTGGCGCGCGGTCGTCCGCCAGGAAAAAAGTGCGTCCCTCCACCATCACCGCCTTGCCCTCGGCGGTTTCCGCAACGAACACCGCGGCCTGGCGGCCCTCCACGATCAGGTGCAGCCGGTGCTCGGAAAGGCGCTCGAACACCACATGGGCGTCCCGATCGCCGAAGTTCGCGATAAACCCGCTGTCTCCAGCCGGTTCCACCGCCAGGACGATGGTCTCTTCTTTGTATCTCAGCTTCCAATCCATGCAGCCGATCCTCCGCTTGGCGGTCGTGGTCGATAGCTGGCTACAGCCGCCAATGGTTCAACGTGTGCCAGGGGCCGGGTTGGTTCGCCGCCGCGACCGGCCCGGCCAGACGCGCCCGGGGCGCCATGGCATCCGCCGCGTAGGCAATGGCGGCCAGTTCCAAGCGCTCGCGATCCGGCGCCCAGTCGGCGAAATGGGCGGCGATGAAGTCGGTATAGGTCTCCCCGGCCTGGAACGGCGCCGACGCCAACACATCCAGCAGAAAGTCCACGGGCGTCCGCACCCCCAGCACCACATACGAAGCCAGGGCCCGAATCATGCGCCGGATGGCCAGCTCCCGGGTTTCCGCATGGACCACCAGCTTGGAGAGGATGGGGTCGTACTCCACCGGGACCTCGCACCCGGCATAAACCCCGCAATCGTTGCGGACCCCCGGCCCGGCCGGTTCCCGCAGAAATGCGATCCGTCCCGGCGACGGCATGAAGCGCTGCTCCGGGTCTTCCGCGTAAATACGGCATTCGATGGCATGCCCCCGGCCGCGCACCTCGTCCTGGGTCAAGGCCAGCGGTCGGCCGACGGCGATCTCGATCTGGTGGCGCACCAGGTCCAGGCCGGTGATCATCTCGGTGATGGGGTGTTCCACCTGCAGGCGCGTGTTGACCTCCAGGAAGTAGAAGCGGTCCTCCGGGTCCAGGATGAACTCCACCGTGCCCGCATTCACGTAGCCGGCCGCCCGGGCCGCCGCCACGGCCGCCTGGCCCATCTCGGCGCGCAGCTCGGGGCTCAAGGCCGGGCTGGGGTCTCCTCGATGATCTTCTGGTGCCGCCGCTGGATCGAGCACTCCCGTTCCAGGAGGTGGAGGGTCCGGCCATGGCCGTCGGCCAGGATCTGGAACTCCACGTGCCTGGACTTGGGCAGAAACTTCTCCAGGTAGATGATGCCGCTGCCGAAAGCGGCGGCCGCCCAGGCGGCGGAATTCTCAGCGGCGTCGGCCGCCTCGATCATGCCCGGTATGATGGGCACCCCGCCCGCCTGCATGATCCGCCGCGCCGTGAGTTTGTCCCCCAGGCTGCGGATCACATGGGCGGGCGGACCGATGAAAACGATCCCTTCCCGCTCGCAGCGTTCGGCGAAGGCCGCATTTTCCGCCAGGAACCCATAACCGGGATGAACGGCTTCGGCGCCGGTCTGTTTGGCCGCATCGACGATGCGGTCGATGTCCAGGTAACTCTTGGACGGCTCGGCGGGTCCGATGGGCACCGCCTCGTCGGCCTCCAGGGCGTGCAGGGCGTGCCGGTCGGCATCGGAACAGACAGCCACCGTGGCAATGCCCATCTCCTGGCAGGTACGCATGATCCGCACCGCGATCTCTCCGCGGTTGGCGATCAGTATCTTTTTAAACATGCGGTTCCCCATGGCATTGGTCTCTGTCGGGCATGAGTTGCAATGGATGTTACATGCGGAAAATGCCGTAACCGTGCACATCGCTGCGCAGGGGCGCATTTAGAGCCGCGGAAAGAGCCAGCCCCAGGACGTCGCGAGTCTTGGCCGGATCGATGATCCCGTCATCCCAAAGGTTGGCGGTGCTGTAATAGGCATCGCCCTCCTTGAGGGCCGCCGCGATGACCGGCTCCCGGATGGCCTCGGCCTCCTCCACGGTCAGGAGCGGCTGGCCGGCCCGCGCCCGCTGGTCGTTCTGCAGGGTGATAAGCACGTCGGCCGCCTGGCGGCCGCCCATAACCCCGATCTGGTGGTTGGGCCAGGTCCACAGAAAGCGAGGGCCGTAAGCCCCCCGCACATGGCGTAGTTGCCGGCGCCGAACGAGGCGCCCACCATGACGGTGAACTTGGGAACCGTGGCCGTGGCCACCGCATTGACCATCTTGTGTCCGTTCTTGGTGATACCCCCGCGCTCGTATTCCCGGCCGATGATGAAGCCGGTGATGTTCTGCAGGAACACCAGAGGAATCAGGCGCTTATCGCACAACCCGTTCGTTCATCGACCGGTTCAATTCCAGGTTCAAATCGGCCACGCGCGCCGTCATGGCCTCATAATTCCTGCGATACCCATCCGATTGGGTGTCGATGCGGGACTCGATCACATACATGGTGCCGCCTGCCTCCTTTTGGGTGCCTGCGCGATTTGCCGGGAGATGCGTCAAGGGGATGGACGAGGCCGGTAACGCTGTAATTCAGGTGCAAGGGCCCACCCATTCAGTGGAAGCGTCTTTCAAGGATGGTGCCACATTCATGAATTAAATTTTTATATTGATTTCAATTCAAATATGGATGACGGGAAGCCAATTGACGCCAGGGCCTGTTTCAATCTATGCTTCACACATCTGAAACATATGAAACATTCAAGAAACAAAATTGAAACAACCGGAGCGACGCCACCATGCCCCCAAGCGCCTTGACCTCCCAGGACAACGTCAATTTCAAGCGGATCCTGGACGATCTGAAGATCAGTTACTGGCTCACCGATCTGAACTTCGTTCTCCTTGACGTCAACGAGACCTTTCTCGAATTTGCCGGTGTCAGCCGGAAGAACTTGATCGGCCGGGACATGCGCACGCTGATCAGCGTCGAAGAGATTCAAATGGTGGAGCATAATGCCCGGCTGCTCAAGGAGGGGAAAAAACGGTCCAGTACGAGCTCTACATCTACGGACCGCGCAACAGGGAAAAGATACCGATCCTGTTTCACCAATCGCTCAACAGCGACGCGAACGGCCGACCGGCCACGGTCAATATCCTTCTGGTAGATATCAGCGAACAGAAACGCATGCGCGACGACCTGGAAAAAGAGAAGCGGATGCTCCAGAGCATCCTTTTCGGCATCCGGGATTGCGTCTCGATCTTCGATGAGAACGGACGCTACATGTTCGGCAGCCCCGAAAGTTCGGCCCTGCATGGCGGCCGGACATCGCCGCTCTTGCCGCTGGGCGCCGAGGGGCCGGTCGAACTGGCCCTGACCGTGGATGGTCAGGCCCGCCAATTCCTGGGGGAGATCCGCCCGATCCACGACCACGAGGGCCGCCTGTTCGCCCATGCCGAAACCCTCACCGACATCACCGACAACGTCCGCCTGGCTGAAAGGGAGCGGGAGCTGTTTCACTTCAAGCGGCAGAAGCGCCGCAGCGACTTGCAGACCGAAATGATCGGCAGCGGAAGGGAAATGGAAGGGGTCTTCGAAACCATCGTGCGCTGTGCCGAGGTCGATTCCAGTGTGCTGATCAACGGCGAGACGGGAGTGGGCAAGGAGGTGGCCGCCCGGGCCATCCATGGCCAGAGCCATCGCAAGGAGAAGCCTTTCGTGGCCGTGAACTGCGGCGCCCTGCCGGAAACGCTGCTCGAGTCGGAACTGTTCGGCCATGTGCGGGGCGCCTTCACCGGCGCAATCTCGGATCGGGCCGGCCTGTTCAGAGAAGCCCACGAAGGCACGCTCTTTCTGGATGAAATCGGAGAGCTGGACACGGGCATGCAGGTCAAGCTGCTCAGGGTCCTGCAGGAACGCAAGGTGCGCCCCGTGGGATCGGACCGCTTCTACCCGGTGGACGTGCGCATCATCTGCGCCACCAACCGGGATCTGCAGGCCGGTGTCCGCCAGGGAAGATTCCGGATGGATCTGTACTACCGGGTGGCGGTGATTCCCCTGCTCATTCCCCCGCTGAGGGAGCGATCGCAGGATATCCTCCGGCTGGCCGGCCACTTCATCGACAAGCACCAGAAAAAAGATCGCCGGCATCTGAAAACCCTCAGCCTCGCCGCACGGCAACTACTCCAGCAGTACCCGTGGCCGGGCAACATTCGTGAACTCGAGAACGCCATCGAGCACGCCCTGGCCATGAGCCGGGAGATGGAAATCACGCCCGCCTGCCTCCCTCTGCAGATCCTCTATCCCGAACTCCAGGCGCCGATGGCTGCCCAGGAGACCCACTTTGCGAGCGTCATGAACGATCCATCGAAACGGCATGAGCGCGAGCACCGCGCCATCGTGGACGCTCTCGCCAGGCACGACGGCCACCTGGGCGCCGCGGCCGCGGAGTTGAGCATATCCCGGGTCACCTTGTGGCGGAAGAGAAAGAAGTATGGATGCATATCATCTGTATCGCGATAAACCTGAAAGGATAATGGCTCCTGAGGGCATCAAAAAAACGCCCGGGCCGAAGCCCGGGCGTTTGATGTTTTGAACGATGTCGGTCATGCTTAGAACAGGCCGCTCACCTTGCCGGTGGCCGAATTTCCCCTACCCCTTGCATCGGGAAATGGGCCAAATGGCATATGAGAATGTCAATTCCGTTGACTCAGGCACCCTTTTGACGTACATTTTATAAACTTAACCCGAGGTCAAAAAAGGATTTTAATTATGGAAACAGCATTGAAAAGGAATAGTGAGCGCATCAACCTTCGCATGAAAAGCAGTGCAAAGCGGCTGATAGAGCGCGCCGCAAGCCTCGAAGGCAAGACCGTCAGCCATTTCATTTTGACCAGCGCCTTGGCACAAGCCGAGAATACGCTTCAAACCCATGAAACGATGGCTTTGAACGCTAAAAATGCCAGGCTGTTTTTCGATGCATTGGCGGCACCCGTGCGTTTCAATCGCAAATTGCTTTCCGCACTTGAAGAACATGAAGCGCGTGTGATCAGCAAATGATCCATATTCCAACTTTGATGATCACAGCGCTCGGCCCGACGCATGGCCGAAAGGACTTCAAATGCGGGGCCGAAATATTGGATCGCTATCTTGAAAAGCAGGCCGGTCAGGATGTGAAGCGCCGTATCAGCCGCGTCTATGTAGCCACCGATCTACAGCATCCGCAGGTGATCATCGGCTTCTACACTTTGAGCACTTTGTCTATAGATCTCAAACAATTGCCTGATCAGTTGGCACAAAAACTACCCAGACACCCGGTGCCCGCCGCGCTCATCGGCAGATTGGCGGTCAACAAGACGGCTCAGGGGCAAGGCGTTGGAACCATGTTGCTGGCCGACGCCATCAAACGCACCTTGGCGGTGAGCGATCAAATAGCCATCTACGCCATAGTGGTCGATGCGATGAACGACAACGCCTCAAAATTTTATGAACAATTTGGTTTTACCCGCCTGAGCGACGATCCCCAAAGACTATTTTTGCCTTTAAAATCAATTCATTTTTAACGGCACCGCAAGAAGTCCGAAACCTAAATCGATGGATCAGGTTCAAGGGCAGTGGCCAGATCGACGTCGATGCGGCGGAAGGCCGGGTTGGAACTGGTGCCGGGCATCAGGCTGATGATGCCTGCCAAAGCTTCCTGCGCCTTGATCCTGGGTGCCGGGATGAACGATCTTTAAAACCTCTTGCCCCGTTTGGTTCGACTGCGGTATCGTTTTTAACTACCCATTCACATCCATCTCGAATCGTCCAGCAGCCACGAGATGTTCCGGGACAAACCAAAATAAGGCAATTTTTCAGGCAACCGTCAGAAATCTTTTCTGAACTTAACCGGTCACTTAAACCAGGGAGGGCGAATCAATGCGTCACATGATGAAGCATAAATGGACGATCCTTTTTATTCTTGCGGCCGCGGCCATGATCGGTGCCAACGCGCCGGCATCCGAAGAAAGAGAGGCCGACCCGACGCTTGAGGCCCGGGAGGCATTGGGCAGCAAGGGCCTGACCGGACAAGCCCTGCGCCTGGCCGATTTCCATGAGGGGGTAGCGCCCAGAAATTTCCTCCAACGCACCGGCGCCCTCTACAAACCGTCCTACAACGAGGATCCATCGATTCCGGCGCAATGCTGGGTCGAAACCAATTACGGAACCCAGAACGCCTGCCTTTACTGTCACACGGACTATCTGGCGAAGATAAAGCATGGCAACGCTTTTCCGCTTGGAGAAGATCAGATCCTTTACAGCTTTCCTTCGCCGAATCTAAATAAGGTGCTCTGGCGCAACACCATTTTTCCCCAGGAAATCGGGGAACGGCTCAAAAAGGAAGGCATCGCTCTACCGGACAGAGAAGATGTTGCCTATGTGCGCCGGGACAACTGGCAACCGGCCTATGCCAAAGCGCGCACGGGCTCGGGCTCCGAGTGGCTCAACAAAAAATCATCCGAATTTATTCTGTTTCCGGCGCTCAACCCCTCGCATCTTTTTCCTTTCCGTGAAAAAGACCCCACCAGTGCCGGAACGCACGGTTTTATCGATACCGATGGCTTTGTGCGCGACGAAAAACAGGAATTCACAGGATGGCGCGCCGTCAACTTCTTCCCTTATGGTATTTTCACGCCGCTCTCGGGCAGCGTCAGCGGTATCTACATTCGACTGCCGCGGCCTTTCATGAGCGAAGGCAACACGTTCAACCGCGAAATCTATCGGAAAAATCTCTATCTTCTCGAACAGAACATCAAAAACAGGCCCTACAGGGAGACCCACTATTACGGCGATGCCGCCAATGTAGCGGTGGCGAGGGGATTTTTCCCGGTGGGGACTGAATTCGCCCACCCGTTGCACTATGTGGACCTCAATGCGGACGGAGAAACCGGTGCCAGGGTCGATGGGGTCGTCGACAACACAACCGAGACGTACGAGTTCCCCGGCACCCGTTCGCGCCGGGTCAAGGAAATACGCTACATGTACAAATGGAAAGAGGTCGGCATCGATGACATCGACGAAGACGCCCATTACGACCATTTTGTCATCGGCAACGAGGGCCAGGGCTGGGTCGACAACAATGCTGGATGGGTACTCTCGGCCTATATCGAGGATCGGCGCGGGGCCTTACGCCCGCAGACCACCGAGGAGTTGATGCAGTGCATCGGCTGTCACGGAAAAGTGGGCAACACGGTGGATTCCGTGTGGTCATTCCTGCGGAAACTGCCGGAAGATGCCGGCTGGCGCGAAATGGATTACGGCGACTATGACGCGAAACAGCCGCAGCGAACCCGCCTGCAGGATTACGCGCACCAAAACGCGGCCATGGGCGAACTCGGCTTTTTCTATCACGTGGTTGTCGGGGCCGATCTGTACGGGGTCATGCCACGCGAAATCGCCGCCGAACTCAGGGCATACGCGGTCGCCAATGAAAAATCCCTGGGTCTCAAACACCCGACAGACGCGATCTTTGACGACATCCAGCTGAAGACCATGACCGCGGCCGGACGCCGCTCGCATCTGCTGGAACGTCAGAAAGTCATGCGCGCTTTTGTCTCCGACCGCGCCTATCTCGACCGGGATGAAAAGAGGGGCAAAAGCTTTGTCAAAGGCAGCCTCCTGTATCCGACACCGGAGACGATGAAAAACAATATCAGCCTCTACCGTAAAATTGTGCGCGATCAGAGCTACAATCTGGGTAAAGACGTGTTCGGCTCCGAGGCCGACAACGTGCCATTCACGTTTAGATCGGATGGAACGGTGAAAGATGCTGCCGGCAACATCATACCGGTCGGCCAGATCATCGTCAGCCGCCCCTATGACAAGGAAGGCGTCGGGACCACGCCCACCGGCATCGTGAAGACCAACGCGGCAGGCGAGCCGATTGACACGGCGGGCAATCCGGTGGACATCGAGACCGCCCCGGAAAAGGCGGTGGGCCACATCACGACCGGCGGCACATTTGATACGATGTACAACCCGATCCTGAGCGACATTCCGCTTCGATCCGGCGGGAAATGAACGCGGAGCCGCCTGCCACAATCCTTAACGCACAAGCGAAGGTTCCAAGCGGCATTAAAAAAAACGCCCGGGCCGAAGCCCGGGCGTTTGATGTTTTGAACGATGTCGGTGATGCTTAGAACAGGCCGCTCACCTTGCCGGTGGCCGGATCGACGTCGATGCGGCGGAA
>DHGT01000030.1:0-12328 GCA_002402905.1 Desulfatitalea sp. UBA4791
AGGTAAGAAAGTATGAAAGTAGGAAGGTAAGAAAGTGGGAAGGTAGGAAAGTAAGAAAGTGGGAAAGAAAAGGGGTTCCGTCGATTCTAACTGCTACGGCTTGATTCGATGTCCGGCCGGATCGGCAGTTTGATGGTAAAGCGGCTGCCGCGTCCGGGTGCCGACGAGACGCTGATTGTGCCGCCGTGCTGCTCCACGATGTTTTTGGTGATAAACAGCCCGAGCCCGGTCCCCTTGCGACCCTTTGAAGAGAAGAAGAGGGTGAAGAGCTTCTCCTGGGTCTGGGCATCCATCCCGACGCCGCTGTCCGATACGGTGAAGATGATGTGCGCATCGTCGAGGGCCACGCCGAAGGTGATGGTGCACTGAGGGGGGGTGGCGCTGCGTTGACAGGCGTCGATGGCATTCTCGAACAGGTTCATCAGGGCCGCATGAAGGTAGCCGGGATCGATGGTGCAGGATGCCGGAAGGCCGCTGAATTTTCGTTCGAAGGCAATGCCGGTCTGATCCAGACGATTCTCCATGATGCGCGCCAACTCTTCGGCGAAATCGCTCAGGTCCACGCGCTCCCAGTTCAAGTCCCGTTTTTTGGCGTAGAAGAGGATATCCATCACCAGTTTGCGAATCCGTTCCACGAGCAGTTTAACGGTTTGCCAACCCTCCTCGAGGCATTGGGTGTCCTGGTTTTTCAGCCCCTTTTCCAGCAGGTACATGCCGCCGTCCAGTCCGGTCAGAAGACCCTTGATGCCGTGGGAGATGGAGCCGATCATCAGGCCTAAAGAAGAGAGATGGTCCTGCAGTTCGGTCTTTTCGCGGATGAGCGCTTCCAGGTGGGTCGTGTAGTCCTGGAGTTTGCGGCGCATGATGATCCGTTCCTGGGTGCGCTGCAAGGCGATATCCAGGGCTTCGACGTTGATCGGCTTGGTGATGAAGTCTGTGGCCTGGTGCTTGAGGCTCTTGACGGCCAGGTCCATGTCCCCGTGACCGGTGATCATGATCACTTCGGTTTCCGGCGCGTCCCGCTTGATGCGCTGAAGCAATTCGATGCCGTCCATCACCGGCATCTTGATATCGGTGATGACGATGGCCGGATGCTTTTCCTGGAAAACAGCCAGGGCTTCCTGCCCGTTTTCGGCGGTAAAGACCGCGTGGCCTTCGTCGGCCAGGGCGACTTCGAGAACATCACGGATGTCCTGCTCGTCATCGACCAGCAAGATATCCAGTCGTTCCGTTTTCAGCGCCATACCGCCAATTCCTTTCCTTTGTGAAAAAGAAAAACCAATCGTTATCGATTTATGCTGTGCCGGCTTCCCTGCCGCCCTCCTCGCCGGCCAGCGGGAAGGTCAGCTCGAAGCAGGTTCCATTCTCTCTTCCGGGGAGACACCGGATCGTTCCCCGGCACTCCTGGACGATGCCGTAGCTGATGGAGAGCCCCAGGCCCGTGCCTTTTCCGACCTCTTTGGTGGTAAAAAAAGGTTCGAAGATCTTTTCTTCCATTCCCGGCCTGATTCCCACACCGGTGTCACAGATCAGACAGGCCACCCGCTCCCCCTCCTGCCGGCTTGAAATAGTAATGTGGTCGCCTTCGCCCGGTTTTCCCATGCTTTGCCATTTCTCTTCGATGGCATCGCGGGCATTGATCAGTAGATTGATAAACACCTGTTCGAGGCGTTGGGCATCGGCCTCGATCCGGGGCAGTGTCTCTGCCAACGCCCAGTTGACGGCGATCCCGCGAACCTTGAGCTGCTGGCTGAAGATTTCGAAAGCACTCTGCAGGACCGCGTTGACGCACACCCTTTGCAGTGCCATGTCCGACTTGCGCGCAAATTGACGCATGTGATCGATGATACGCGTGGCCCGATCCACGTTGCTGTCCACCTTGGTCAGCATGGTGGCCAGCGTCTGTCCTTCGATCGGTTCGTCCCGGGCGATCTTTCGCATGAAAAAGCTCGAGGTGGTCTTGATCACCGAAAGGGGCTGGTTGAGCTCGTGGGCCACGCCCGTGGCCATCTCACCGAGGGTGGCCATCTTGCTGGCCTGGATCAGTTGCTGCTCGGCTTCCAGGCGCTGGGTGATGTCGTTGGTCGTGACCAGCAGCACTTTTTTCCCAGAATACTCCGAGGGCGACACGTGCATGTTTACATAAATGGTGCGCCCGCTCTTGTGGGTCTGCCGCAGCTGGTGCATGGCACGCGCATCGGCCATGACCGTGCCGAGCCGCGGGTGGTCCTGCTCGGGAAACAGGCGTAGAAAAGAGGTGCCGACCAGCTCGTCGGCCCCGTATCCATAGACGTCGGCCACATTCATGTTGCAGTCCAGAATCGTCAGCGTGTCGGGATCGAGGACGAAGACTGGATTGGGAATGTTGCTGAAGATGGCATGGTACTTGTTTTCCGACTTCTCCAGATCGACTTCGAGTTGCCGCCGTTCCGTGATGTCGTGGGAGATCTCCATGGCGGCCACGATATTCCCTTCCGCGTCGCGGATCGGAGAGGTGCGCACGATCCAATAGGATTGGGTGCCGTCCTTGTTGATGCCGTTTTCTTCGGCATAATGGGATTTGCCGTCGCGGAAGGTGTTTTCCACCGGGCATGGTTCGCATTTACAGTCGCGTCCTTTGTATGCCCGGTAGCATTTGTCGCCCGGCTGGGGGGCGAATCGCTTGGCGAATTCCCGGTTGTAGCGCAACAGGTTGAACTGACGATCCTGAACGGTGATCAGGCAGGGCACCCGTTCGAACAGCTCCTGGTACTCGTCCCGCTGTTTGTTCAATGCGGCCTGTTGCTCGGCGATGGCTTCGCCCATGCGATCGATGGCGCCGGCCAGGAACCCCATTTCATCTTTGCGCTGCATGCCGATGCGGGTGGTGTAGTCTCCCTTGGCAATGCGCAACGTGCCGTCGACCATGCGCCGGATCGGGCGGTTGACGAATCGCAGCAGAAACACGAGGATGATGCCCGAGGTGACCAGAAAGATTGAGGCGGTGAAGGTGATGATGTTGCGTTCGACCGCCGCGATCTCCTTGTCGGTATCGGCCAGGGAGACGACCAGGTCCAGGGCGCCGAGGATCTTTTTGTCCTTGGGATGGAAATGGCACTCTCCGCTGTCGCATCCCGTTTCATTGGCGATGGGGGTGATGATGCCGAGCATGCGGTGCCCTTCGGGGGCTCGGAAAATGCGCATGCGCTGGTCCAGGTTCAGGCGGTCCAGGGGGGGATCGGTGCGGTGACAGACATAGCAGGCCTCGTTTTCGATATTGGTAACCTGCTCCACCTCTTCGCCACGGTTCGAGAATTTGATCTGTCCCTGCTTGTTGTAGATGCGAATGTTTTCGATGCGTTTCTGGCGGCCCACATTGGTGATGATCTGGGTGATGTCGTCGCGCGAATTGAGCATCATGGCGTAATGGGTGCCCAGGCGGATCGTGTTGGTCAGCCGATCCGTGCCGGCGACGATATGCTCCATGAGACGGCTCTTCTGATCTTCGATATGCAGGTAGGCCCATACCGAGAGCGAAGCGAGCAGCACGAGACCGACGGTGAGGATGAGTCGCGTGACCAGGCTATGATGCAGGGAGATGATGGAACGACCCATGTGGTTTCGTTACTCCCGTCCTCAGTGAGAAGGCGCGCCCATGCTCCGCCGTTGCGATATCGGTTCATCGCCGCCCACACCTTTGCCGGGCGGTTGCCGGATGGTCTCGGGATGCTGGGCTGCCATCACCGAGAGATCTTCATCCATGGCGATTCTCTTTTTGAACGCCTCGGTCACGGCAAGGTTCAACGCCAACCCAAGCTCCTTCGGCGGGATCCCCAGGGCGATACCCAGCAATTGGGGCAGATAGAGCACGGTTTTGGCTTCCCCCTGGCCCGTTCGCCTGGCAATCTGCTTTTGAAATCCTTCCAGGTTGAGCTGGCACATGGGGCAGACCGTCGCAATGACATCGGCGTCCCGGGCCGCCGCCAGGATGGCGCCGCTCAGCTGCATCCCCTGATCCATGTGGGTCGTCATATGAGATGCGCCGCAGCAGCGCGGCCCCATGCTCCAGGAGAGCACCTCGGCCCCCGTGGCACGAATCAGGCCCTCCATGCTGGTGGGGTTCTGGGGATCGTCGAACACCGGATAGGGGCGCAGGCACTGGCATCCGTAATAGGGGGCCACCACCAGATCTTTCAGCGAAAAAGCGACCTTGCCGGCGATGGCCGACGGCCCGAGATCGGTGGCCAGCACATCGAGCAGGTGGCGCACCCGGATTTTGCCGCTGATGGAAAGGCCCTCCTCGGCCAGGACTTCGTTGGTGTCCCGCATCGCCTGGGGATCTGCCCGCAGTGTTTCAACGGTCTTTTTCAAGTTGAGATAGCAGGCGCTGCAGGGGACCAGGAGATCCGCCTTGATCTTGGTCCGTTCGGCCAGCGCCAGATTTCGGCCGGCCAGTGCCAGGGCCAGCAGCCGGCTGATCCCGGGTGCGGCCGATGCGCCGCAACAGGTCCAATCCTCCACCTCGGTCAGGCGGACCTCCAGACGCTGGAGCAACGCGCGCGTGGCCTGGTCGTACTCCTTTGCCGTGCCTTCCAAAGAGCAGCCCGGATAGTAAAGATATTGCATGATCGTCTCCCTCGGGTCAACCGTTCAATCCGTTCAATCCATCGTGACACGGTTTGCAGGCATCAGGTCCCATCGCCCTCCATCTCCTCGACCTTGCGGAAGAGCGCCTCCAGCTTGGGGGCTCCCCGGCGCAAGGTCGGCAGCGACACCTTGGCTTTGCTTTGCAGCTTCCATCCCAGGGATGCGAACCTCAGCGGCAGGGTCGGGCGTCTCATATGCATGAAGTAGGCGGTCATCAACGTCATCTCCTGCAGCCGGCCGTTACGACGGACATTGTCGACAAAATCCCGGCAAAAATGGGTGGTGTCCCCATATTGCCGCATACGTCCGCGAGCCGCTATCTGCTTGAACTCGGCCATGGCGTCGGACGGATTGAGGCCGCGTGGGCAGCGCAGCGAGCAGTAATAGCATGCCGAACACAGGGTGAACGTGTGACTTTGGAAGATTTTCTCCATGCGCCCCAGTTGAACGAGGCGCCACAGATGACGCGGGGTCAGGTCCATGGCCGAGGCGTTGGGGCAAGAAGCGCTGCAGGTCCCGCACTGAATACAGGCCCGCATCATTTCCTGGACGATGGCCAGGGGATTGGCTTCTCGCGTATCGGTTGCGGAAGCATGGCGTGTCGCTGGGGTGCTCATATGAGCTCTCCTTTACTTTTTCACTTTCGGACTTTCCACTCTCCCACCTATTCTACCGCCGCATCGATCATCGCCAACATCTGGCCGGCACCATGGTGATTCAATATCGCCGCCCCATTGAGGCACACGGCCGCGCAGGCACCGCAGCCCTGGCACATGGCCGGATCGACGACCAGCCGCCGCTGCTCCAGATCGACGCTGCGCGCGCCATAGGGGCAGGCATCAATGCAGCGCTGGCACAACACACACAGGCTATGGCGCACCGCGGCCGTGGGATGGCCTGCTGAAAGACTCTCATGGCACAGGATGCGCAAGGCCCGCTGGGCCGCAGCCTGACCGGCCGCCGCCGCTTCGGTGATGGTCTGCGGCGCCAGCGCCAGGCCGCAGGCGAACACGCCTTCGCGCAGTCCGTCCACCGGCCGCCATTTGCTGTCGGCCTCCTGGAAGAATCCTCCGGAATCCAGCGTGGCGCCGTAAAACGCCGCCAGTTTGGCCGGCAGGCGGGGCACCACCCCGGTGGCCAGCACCAGCAGGTTGGCTTCGATCTTCAGGTCCACCTCGGCGATGGGATCGCGCACCGAAAGGGTTACGATGCCATCCGGGGATGTCTCGACGCCGGGAAGTTGCTGGGGACGGTAGGGGATAAACACCACCCCGGCCCGACGCGCTTCGGTGTAGTAGCTTTCGCTGAAGCCGGTCATCATGACATCGCGGTAGAGGATGTAGATTTGAACCCGGGGGTTCTTCTCCTTGAGATAGAGCGCATGCTTGATGGCCGTGGGGCAGCAGACCCGGCTGCAATAGTCGCGCGATGGTTCGCGGCTGCCCACGCATTGAATCATGGCCACGACGTCCCATGCGGCCGCATCCGCTTCGCCCGAACCGATTTGACGCTCCAGGGCCTGCTGGGTGACGATGGCCCGATGGGTGCCATAGCCGTAAGCCGTGGTTTCCGCCTCCAAACCGCCGGTGGCCAGGATGGTGACCCCATGGCGCAAGATCTCGGTCCGGCCCTGGGCATTTTGCACTGTGGTGCGAAAATCTCCCACCCGGCCCACGGCGTTGACCACTTCGTGTTCCAGGTGCAGGGTGATCTTGGGGTGCTGGATCACGCGATCGTCGAGTTGATCGAGCAACGGCTTCACGGCGTGACCTTCGAGGGTGTGGTGCAACCAGGCGAGATTTCCGCCCAGACGGTTCTCTTTTTCGACCAGGTCCACCCCGTAGCCCATGTCCGCTATGGCCAGCGCGGCATGCATGCCGGCCGTGCCACCGCCGATCACCAGCGCCTTTCTTTGGACCTGCTCCCGTTCGGGGGCCGTTGGATCGGTGTGTTTGAGAAACGCCACACCCATTTGCAACGACGCCGAAAGGACGTGTTCGCCCAACGCAGTCCGCAGCGACCGCGCAGTCGTGTCGGCCTGTGGCTCCGTCGGTTCGATTTTCATATCGACGATGGTCATCAGGTTTTCCGGCAGACCGGTACGCCGGGACAGGGCGCGTCGGTGCGTGCTGTGCCGCAGGGGATGACAGGCGGCCACGAGCAGGCGGTTGGGGGCCACATCCTTGATGGCCGCCTCGAGCGGCCCCCACCCGTCCGCACCGCACAACTGATCCACGAAGAGCACCTGAACCACGGCCGGGTCCCGAGTCAGCCCGGAAATCAGCTTCTCGGTGTTCCGGGTCTCTGACAGGCACCCATGGCAAGTGCAAATGGCTGCCAGGATTCTCGGTGGCGCATCGGGGGCGACCCCCTTTGCGGCCGGCCCTTCGGCCAGGGCCAGTTGGCTGCCGCTGCGGCGCAGTGTACGTCCTGCCTCAAGGGCCGCGGCCGATGCCTGGATCAAGGCGGCGTTGATTTCCACCGGTTCGGTGCAGGCCCCGGCCAGGTAGATACCCTCGGCGCTGGAGCATGCCGCTGCGAACGGCTGGGGTTGGAAAAATCCCCAGGCGTTGCGTTCGGCCTGAGTCAATTCGGCCAGGGCTTCGGTTTCGGGAGATGGCCGAAAACCGGCGGCCAGGACGACCAGATCCACCTCCGCTTCGTGCATCCGTCCGTCCAGACCGGCATAGCGCAACAGCGGATCGCCGCTCTCCGGCGAGGCGGTCACCGAGTGAACCCTGGCCCGCACCAGGTTGACGCCGCGCTCTTCCTCGGCTTGCCGGCGGTAGGGTTCAAAGCTTTTTCCGAAGGTGCGCATGTCGGTGTAGAAAATCGTGGTTTCGACCGCATCGTTGCTTTTATTCTTGGCCAGGACCGCTTCCTTGAGGGATATCATGCAGCAGATGCGCGAGCAGAAATCGGCCGAGATCTGGCAATCGCGCGATCCTACACACTGCAGCCAGGCGATTCGCTGCAGCGGTTTGCCGTCGGCCGGCCGCACCAGACGGCCCTGGCTGGGACCGCAGCCGCTCAACACGCGTTCGAAAGCCAGGCTCGTGATCACATGGGGATGGGTGCCGTAACCATATGGGTTGACCCCTTCGCCGGGGTCGAAGAGCGTCATGCCGCCGGCCAGGATCACGGCGCCGGCCGTCACTTGACGTTCCTGCACGGAGACGGTCGCCTGAAACACACGGTTGACCATGGCCAGCATGGCCTGGGGGTCGAAGGGCTTGATCAGATAGTCGAGCGCTCCGGATTTCATCGCCTCCACGGCCGTGTCCACGGTGGCATAGGCGGTCATCATCACGGCCACCCGATCGGGGTGATCCGCCTTGGCCTGTTTGAGCAGGTCGACGCCGTCCATGCCGGGCATCTTGACATCGATGAGCAGCAATTTGACATCCGATTGTTCGAGCAGCGTCAGGGCCTCGGCGCCGGATTCGGCCGTCTGCACGTTCATAAAGCCTTCGTTGAGCAGCCACTCCTTGAGCGAATCGCGCACCGACAGCTCGTCATCCACCACCAGGATCGAAAACTCTTTGCGCCGGTCGAAGGCCAGGTCGATGGCGCCCGTGGGGCAGATCGGTACACAGGCGCCGCAGCGGGTGCAGGCCGCCGCGTCGATGACATAGGCGCCGACAACGGCGTGTGGCACGACCCGGTGAATGGCCTTGCTGCGGCTCAATCCGCTGTTGAAATCGTCGGGCATGTCCACCGGGCAGACCGTCTCACAGGCGCCGCAGCCGATGCACAATTGTGGGTCCACACCCTGGAGCGTCTGCTTGAGCCGCACGGCGAAACGGCCTGGACCGCCTTCCAGGTGCGACAACTCGGTGGCCGGCAGGAAATCGATCCGTTCATGAAAAAAGCCTTTGCGCAGGCAGGTCGCTTCGGCCGAATCGCGTTCGAGCAGCGGCAGCATCTTGCACATGCCGCAGCCATCGGTTGGGAATTGGGCGTCCAGGCGGCTCAGCAATCCGCCGGGATGGGCCGCCCGGTCGATGAGCAGCACATCGGATCCCGTTTCGGCCAGGTCGAGCGCCGAACGGATGCCGGCGATCCCGGCGCCGATAATGACGGCGTGATAGTTTTCTCGCAGCATCAGGCCTCCTTACGCCAATGCAATCCTGCCGTATCCGCAAACTCGTGTTCACGAAATTCGCTCAACGGCGGTCGTTCCGCCACATCCCGTCCAGCCTGGTAGTCGAAGGCGGCCTGGGTGCGATGGGCCACGGTGCGGAACAGCGACATGACGTCGATGTCGTTGGGACAGGCATTGCTGCACTGACCGCATCCCACGCAGGCTGTGCTCATATGGGCCAGGCGGGTCAGATGGTAGAAGATGGTGTCGGTGGGCATTTTGATCATGCCCTTGCGCCGCGTCCAGGAGAGGTATTGCAGCGGGTCGTGGTCGAAGAGATTGGTCTCGAAGACGCACTGCCGGCAGTAACAGACCGGGCAGGCCGTGCGGCAGTTGTAGCAATTGACGCAATGGGCAAAATAGTGATCCAGCTTTTCCAGGCTGTCGGTGGCCGCGGCGGTCTCGGCAAACATGCTGTCCCGGAACCGGGTGCGTTCGGCCACCACCGTTTCCACGGCAGCCGCCCGTTGGTCCGGCAACGGGGTCGCCTTCAGTCCCAGCCGGTCGAGGATCTCCCGGCCGGAATCGGTCTGGGCGTCCACCATCACCTCCCGGCCGGTGTCAACGCCCCACAGGCAGACGGCCAGGTCGGCGCCCGTGGGCATGGGATGTTCGCAGGCGCGGCAGGCCTTTGACAGCGAGCTTTCATCGACTGATGGGCGTTTGACGTAGCCGTGATCCGCTCCTGAATCGTCTCCCTCACGCGTAAGGGCATCGAAGATCTTGTTGGGATATGCCCCCGGACAATCGCTGCCGATGATGATCACCTGCTCCCGCAATCCCTGTTTGAGCTTGACCAATTCGATAAACGCCCGGATTTCGCAAGGGCGCAGGACGGCGGCCACCCGTTTGGGGGTCGCGGTGCGCGTCAGGCGGCACACCTGCTTGGCGGCATTGAGCGCAAACGCGGGCGAGAGGGGATCGGAGTTATCGAGCTGATCCGGATCGTGGATCAAAAGGGGCATCACGGAACGACTGCCCGGAAGCCGCCCGGGCACCATGACAGCGTCGATTTCATCCAGGGCCAGGATTCGGCCGAGTAACGTTCGGATCGCGTCCGCGACATCTTCGTTTTTCACTTCCATCGTAACGGTCTGCATAGGCTGCCTTCGCAATGCTTCGGGTTTCGAGTTGTTAAAACACCATTTGACTTCTGGAGGCCACCGGCCCCAGTTCCCGGGTGCGCTCGGTCAGTTCGCGCATGGTCTGGGTGAACTGTATGCCGTCGCTGGCGCCGATCCAGGTGAGCTGCAGCCGGTCGGCTTCGAAGCCGAACTGGGGCAGGATCTCCTTGAGCAGCCGGATGCGGCGCCGGGCCTTGAAGTTGCCGTTGATATAGTGACAGTCGCCCGGGTGGCAGCCGCTGACCAGCACCGCGTCGGCCCCCTCCAGAAAGGCCTTGATGATATACTGGGGGTCCACCATGCCGGTGCACATGACGCGGATCAGTCGCACGTTCGATGGATAGGTGAGCCGCGAGGTGCCGGCGAGATCAGCGGCCGTGTAAGTGCACCAGTTACAGACAAAGGCGATGATCAATGGCTCGAAAGATTGCATGGGGTTATCCTTTTTTTAAAAAAATGACAGCATTCCTTAACTTTCATACTTTCTGACTTTCCTACTTTCATACCAATTATCACAATCAACCTAGGCGGCGGCCGACGTCGATTTGTCGGGATCCTCCATCTTCTCCGAATGTTCCAGAACATCGATCGCATCGAAGATGCCGTCGATTTCAGAGAAGATCTGCTGGCTCTTGAAGTGCCGGCTGCTGGCGGCCCCGCTGGGACAGAAGCCCGAGCAGCTGCCGCACCCTTTGCATATCAGCGGGTTGACCTCGCTGACCTGTTTGAGTTCGTTGAACGAGATGGCGCTGTAAGGGCACAGGCCGATGCAGATCTGGCAGCCGGCGCAGATGTCCGGGTCGATGTAGGAAATGGTGGGGGCGATCTCCACCCGGCCCCGGGCCGCCAGGGCCAGGGCCTTGGCCGCCGCGCCCGACGCGTGGGATACGGCGTCGGGGATGTCCATGGGCTTCTGGCAGCAGCCGGCCAGAAAGAGGCCGTCGGTGGCCGTGTTGAGCGGCCCCAGCTTGGGATGGGCCTCCAGGAAGAAGCCGTCGGCCCCCTGGTTGACGCCGAAGACCCGGCCGACCTGCAGCGTATCGCTGCGGGCCTCCATGGCCGTGCAGAGCACCACCATGTCTACGGGCACACGCAGGTTTTCGCCCAGCAAGGTGTCTTCGGCCAGCAGGATCAATTTGCCCTGTTCTGCTTCGGATGTTGCTTCGTCGGTGATTTCGGCCACCTTGCCGCGGATGAAAGTGGTGCCTTCTTCCTGGCAGCGCCGGTAGAACTCTTCGTAGCCTTCCCCGAAACAGCGCATGTCGATGTAAAAATCGTACACATCGGTATCATGGCCGACCTTCTCCTTGATCAGGTGGGTGTACTTGAGGGCATACATGCAGCAGACCCGCGAGCAGTATTCATGATAGTTGACATCGCGGCTGCCGATGCAGTGCAGCAAGGCCACGCTGCGCGGCGGCCGGTCGAAACGACCGCTGTCGCCGCGCATGAGAATCTGGCCGCCGGTGGGGCCGGTGGCATTGCTCAGCCGTTCGAATTCCAGGGCGGTGAAGACATTCTGGAAGCGGCCGTAGCCATACTGGGTCATGGGGGTCGGATCGAGCGTGTCATAGCCGGTAGCCAGGATGATACTGCCCACCTGGAGATGGAGATCGGTCGGTTGCATCAGGTGGTCGATGGCATGGGCCTCGCAGGCGGACACGCACTGCATGCATTCGCAGCAGACGCCGCAGTTGAGACAGCGCTCGGCCTCGGCGCGCGCATCCGCCTCGGAGAGGGGATGTTCGACTTCCGCAAAGGGTTCGGCTCCGGCGATGAATGGTACGAAGGGTGGCTCGACCCGCTTTTCAGGGTGGACGTCATCCGGAATCGGCGCCCAGTCGGCTGTCTCCGCATCGGGCCGAGGCGGTCTTTCGGGAAGGTCGGCCAAGGGTTCACCGCGCAAGAACAGGTCCATGGCCGCCACCGTCCGGTGGGCCGCCCCAACGGCTTCGATGGCCGTGGCCGGGCCGCTCACCATGTCGCCGGCGGCAAATACATACGGCAGGCTGGACTGCCCGGTGACCGGGTCGGCCAAGAGCAGGCCGCGGCGGTCCCATTGCAGTTCCGGCACCGACGCTGCCCAGGAGGTGTCGGTGAGTTGCCCGATGGCCGGAATGATCGTGCCGCACGCCACGCGGAACTCGGCGCCCTCGATGGGTTCCGGGCGGCGTCGGCCGCTGCGGTCGGGCGGTCCCAATCGGTTGCGCACGCAGGTCAGCGCGACCACCTGTCCCTCTTCCCGTTCGACCCGCAGGGGGGTGGCCAGAAATTCGAACCGGATGCCCTCGATCTTGGCCTGTTCGATCTCTTCGCGGTAGGCCGGCATCTCCTGCTCGCTGCGGCGATAGACCACGGTCACCGGCGCATCGCTCAGTCGGCGGGCGGTGCGGGCCGCATCGATGGCCACATTGCCGCCGCCCACCACCACCAC
>DHGT01000030.1:12353-14783 GCA_002402905.1 Desulfatitalea sp. UBA4791
TTCTCCCTCGATGTTCAGCTGCATGGCCTTGTGGGCCCCGATGCCGAGAAAGATGGCCGCAACGCCCTGTTCTTTCAGGTTGGACAAAGTAAAATCACGCCCCAGGCGACGGCCGGTATGCACCTCGACGCCCAGTCTCAGGATGTGATCGATCTCCCGGTCCAGCACCTCGGGCGGCAGGCGGTAGTCGGGAATGCCGGCCCGCAGCATGCCGCCCAACCGGTCCAGTGCTTCATAAAGGACGACCTGGAATCCTTTCAGACGCATGTAGTAGGCGACTGTAAGGCCGGCCGGGCCGCTGCCGATCACGGCGATTTTCTCCGGTCGTTCGTCGATCGGTGGCACGGCCCGCCCCACCAGCGACACCTGGTCGGCCGCAAACCGTTTCAATGTCCGGATCGCCACCGGTGCATCCACCTGGGCGCGGCGGCACTGGGATTCACACGGGTGGGGGCAGATGCGGCCCAGGGTGCCGGGCAGGGGCAGCTGTTCCATGATCAGGGATACGGCCTGTTCGTATTTGCCCTGGGCGATGAGCTGGACATATCCCTGCACATTGACCCCGGCCGGACAGGTGCGCGTACAGGGAGCGGTATCGCGCTTTTCGATCTGAAATGCGATGGGCACCGCTTGGGGAAACGAGCGGCCGATGGCCCGGCGCTCGCCCAGGCCCTGGTCCCAGTCATTGGGGATCGACACAGGACACACTTTGGCGCACTCGCCGCAACCGGTGCAGACCCCCTCCTTGACATACCGCGCGTGTTGATGGACCGTGACGCTGAAGTTGCCCACGAAACCCGATACATCGGTCACCTGGCTGAGCGTATGCAGCCGGATGTTGGGATGCTGCCCCACGTCGACCATCTTGGGTGTGCCAATGCACGCCGCGCAGTCCAGGGTGGGGAAGGTCTTGTCGAACTGCAGCATGTGGCCGCCGATGGTGGATCCGGCCTCGATCAGGTGCACCGTGTGGCCGGCGTCGGCCATGTCCAGGGCCGCCTGCATGCCGGCGATGCCGGCACCGACCACCATCATCACCGGGTGCACCTCGGCCCAGCGGCTCTGCAGGGATTCGTGGCCCCGCACGCGATGCACGGCGGCCGCCACCAGGGTCTTGGCCTTGGCCGTGGCGAGGATGGCGTCCTCGGTGACCCAGGAGACCTGCTCGCGCACCGAGGCCATCTGGAAATAATAGGGGTTCAAGCCCGAGCGGCGGCACACATTCATGAAGGTGGTGCCGTGCAGGCGCGGTGAACAGGAGGCCACCACCACGCGGTCGAGATGGTACTCGGCGATGTCGGCTTCGATCATGGCCTGGCCGGGATCGGAACACATGAACCGGTAGTCCCGGGCCACGACCACCCCGTCGAGCTGTTTGGCAAATTCGGCCACGGCCGCCACATCCACCCGGTGGGAGATATTGATGCCGCAATGGCAGACATAAACACCGATTCGCATGATCAGGCCCTTTTCGTGGTGTGGCTGGTATTGGACATGCCCGTCAGACGCCGCACCACTGCTATGAAATCTTCGGCTTCGGGGGGATTGGGTAAAAACGCCTCGGGAGCCGGAAGCCGTCCGATGGTGGGGGCATAGGGTTGTGCCTGGTAGTGCCCCCCGGTGCGCCTTGTCAGGCTGGAGAGCATGACCACCGGTACCCGGCAAAGCGCGGGGTCGCCTTTGAGCTGCCCATACATCGATTGGATCTGCTCCGCCGGGAGCATGGCGTCCAGGACGATGAGGGAGGGGGCGCCGGTGCGCGCCTTGGACAGCGCTTCGTCGGAATTGTCGGCGGTCAGTGGGTCGAACCCGTGGGCCTTGAGCAGGTTGGTAATATAGATCAGACGATCGGGTTCGTTCTCGATCACGAGGATCTTGAGCTTTGTTGCTGGCACGGTGTCTCCTTTTCGACCCGCACGGTGAGAAGGGGGGGGTGCACTCGGCCAATCCGATTGAAGGGGGGTATACGCACAGGCTGTGCCATGACCGCGTGAAGGCTTGTAACGGCACGAAATTATACGGCTATGTCGAATTTTTGGCGGGAGGTGAAGGGCGATTTTGGAATAAAGATATGATGCAATAATGCAACAAGATCGTTGAGCGGAACAATAACATTCTAAAATTAAAGACAAATATAATTTTTTAATGAAACAAAAATGTTACATAAATCGTCTCTTCGCCTGGCTTTCCTGGGTGAAATCCATTCGCGTGTTGCATCGAGATGAAACATTTACGCCAGCCCGTAGCGCTTGATCTTTCGCCAGAGGGTCGTGCGGTCCATGCCCAGGCTTTCGGCGGTTCGGCCCCGGTGGCCGTAATATTTGGCCAGCGCCGCGGCGATCTGACCGGCTTCGTCCGCCGCCAACTCCTTCTCCGTGCAAGGCGGACAGACCGGCGCGGATAGAGGAACGAGGAGGTCTTCGGGCAGGT
>DHGT01000033.1 GCA_002402905.1 Desulfatitalea sp. UBA4791
CTTTTCGGTCGAGGAATACGACCTGGTGGTTCATCGGGAAATCAAATTGACCGAGGCGGTGTTGGGAACCTCCATTTCCGTTCCCACCATCGAAGGAAAAGAATTGACGCTTAAAATCCCGCCTGGAACCCGGCACAAGACCAAGATGCGATTGGCCGGTCACGGACTTCCCCACATGAAGGGGCATGGGCGCGGCGACCTTTACGTGGTGGTGCTGGTGCATATGCCTTCCCGACTCACCTCCGAGCAGAAGAAGCTGATGGCGCAATTGGCGCAGACAGGCCTGTAAGGAATTAAATTTATTGACAAGAGTGCTATCATCATGTAGCTTTTTGGCATCCTTATCCGGGGTAGTAAATCGGTTTGCAGAAAAGTGACAGGCCTGTTTTTCGACATCCGCAAATCGGGGTGGCGGGCGTTGCCAACGCTCTTTTTTCAACAGCCTGCTAAAGCCATCGCAAGAGAATGACGATAAGGGTTTGAGAAACAGGAGTTGATCAGGAGCGACTTGACGTTCGATAGCCGCCGTTCAAACGCAACGGTATCGACCCCAAGCCTCTTTTTTTAAGAAGCAGACACCATGCCGGAATTGATACTTGTTTTAGACGAAAAGAGCATCGCCCAAAAGGTGGCCGCATTAGCGAAGCAAATCTCTTCCGACTACAGAAAT
The DNA here is from genome assembly GCA_002402905.1 of Desulfatitalea sp. UBA4791. Lineage (GTDB taxonomy): Bacteria > Desulfobacterota > Desulfobacteria > Desulfobacterales > Desulfosarcinaceae > Desulfatitalea. The sequence continues at coordinate 671 of DHGT01000033.1, forward strand.
GCCGATCTGGTCGTTATCGGGGTACTGAAAGGTGCCTTTGTTTTCATGGCGGACTTGATCCGGCATTTGAATATCGACCGCATGACCGTGGATTTCATCAGACTGGCCAGTTACGGGGGCAAGGATCACTCCAACGGCCACATCGACCTGCTAAAAGATGCCGAGACGGATCTCAAGGGCAAAGATCTCCTCATCGTTGAAGATATCCTTGATACGGGATTGACCCTGGCCTTTCTGCGCGATCACTTGAAAAGCAGGCAGCCACGCTCGGTCAAAACCTGTGTCCTGATTGACAAATGCGAACGCCGACAGGTCGATATCAAAGCCGAGTATGTTTGCCACAAGGTCAAGGAAGGTTTTTTGGTGGGCTATGGTTTGGACTATGGGGAAGCGTACCGGAATCTGCCGGGGATCTACCATTTGAATTTTAATGCCTAACCCATGAAGGTGTGACATGTTTATTACCTGCCAGGAATGCAACACCACTTTTCGCCTAGACGAGACCCTGTTGAAGCCCAGGGGATCCAAGGTGCGTTGCTCGCAGTGCCGGCATGTGTTTTTAGCCTATCCTCCGGCGCCGGAAGAGGTCGAACCGTTTCAGGAGGCCGCTGTAGTGCCGACGATGGTGTCCGACGAGGCGCCATCTGCAGCACCCGAAGTGCCGGAAGAGGCCCAGGAGCTGGAAGGCATCGATCTGGCCGAGCTCGATTTTCTATTGGAAGGCGAAGCGCTCCAGGATACCGGTCCGCAGGAAGATGTGCAGCTGGATATGGAGGAGGCATCGGCCGAGGATGAACTGCCCGAGTTGGACGATGCAGATCTTGATTTGGATTTTGACGCTGCCCTGGCCCTGGATGATGAACCGAAAGCTGCGCCGGTAATTGCCGAAACCGAGGGCAGCGAAGAGATAGACCTGGACATGGATTTCAGCCTCGACGAGGATTTGGCACCCACAGCGGACGACACCTCGGCCGCGGTTGCCGAAATCGATGAAGCCCTGGCGCTCGATGAGGATTTCGAGGCGGCAAAGCCACCGTACGAAGCAGGCGAATCCGTCCCGGAATCGGACCTGCAGCTGGATCTCGATTTGGAAGGGGATATCGAGGGGGCGGCGCCAGAGGCCCAGGCCACGGAAACGGTGGAGCACACCGTAAGCGCAGGCAATGATCTGGACCTGGAGAACCTCGATTTCGATCTCGGCGACCTCCCGCCCGAAAAGGAAATAGCCGGCGAAGAGCCCGAATTGACCCTGGCCGAAGAAGATTCCGAGCCGTCCTTGGATGAGCTCGAATCTGCCTTGGAAACCCCAGTCGCCGCTGCGGCGGAGGCAGGCGAAGAGCAGGGTCTCGATCTGGATATTGATTTTGGCGATGTGCTCGAATCGCAAACCGGGCAGGGCACAGAGCGTCAGGAACCGGAATTGGAACTGGCGTTGGAACCGGAAAAACCGGGCGAACCGTCTGGCGACGATCTTGACTTGTCGGACCTGGATTCGCTTCTGGGCGGCGACGATGGCAAGCCTCCGAAAGCAGACGTTTCCGAAGATCTTGAGCTGGAATTGGATCTGGACGATGCCACTGAGCCCCAAGCTGCTGCGGAAGCGCCGGTCGAAGAAGAGCTGGAAGATCTCGAATTTGAACTCGACAAGGAGTTTACCGACACGCCGGAGGCTGCAGCGACTGCGGTGAGTGAAGCAGATGAGGCGGTTGAAGAGGATGATGAAATCGATCTCTCCGATATTGAACAGATGCTCGAAGGCGACCAGATTTCGGATCGGACACCCAAACCGGCCGAGGCCTATGAAAGTGATCTCGACCTGGATCTGGGCGACGATAGCGGGGAAATCGACCTGACCGAAATCGAATCGGCCATCGACGCCGCGGAAAGCACCACTGCAGGGAACACGGCCGACCAGGAAGCGGACGATGAGGAGCTGGAACTCGATCTCGACTTGGACGCCAAACCGCAGGTGGCAGCGGTGTCAGATGATCTGGGGCTGGATCTCTCCATCGAAGAGGATGATACGACCAAAGACGACCTCGACCTGGATCTCGACTTGGAACTCGAAGGTGAAGGCGCCTCTGATAAAGACCAGGCCGTCGAAGTGGACGACAGCGAACTCGATCTATCGGATTTGAGCGGCCTGATGGAAGAGCCCAAGAAGAAATCCGAAACCATCAACACCGGTGATATCGAATTGGAATTCGAGATCGAAGAAGAGACCGAGGAGCCGGTCTCCCTCGGAAGGAAGACCATCCAACCGGAAAAGCGCACAGAGGAAATCTCAGTAGAGGAGGCGCTCGCAGTGCCGCTGGCTGGCGAAGAAGCCGAAAGGGTCGAAAAGCCGGCCAAGCCAGCCAAACCGAAGAAACTGAAGAAGAAAACAAGCAAGTCTCTGGTTGTGTTGCTCATTTTGATCTTGCTGGGCGGCATTGGTTATGGCGCCTATTACGCGGTGACCCAACTGGGTATCGAAATTCCCTATCTCAGCGAGTACATCAAACCCAAGCCGCAGGATCCGGCCGGCACACTCAACCTTTCCACCCTGGAGATCAACAGCAAATTCATCGAAAACGGTGTCTCCGGCAGGCTGTTCGTCATTACGGGCAAGGTGCGCAGCGGTTACAGTGCCGATCGTGAAAAAATCCGCTTGCAGGGCAAGTTGTTCACCAAAGGTAAAGTCCTGGTAAAAACCGAGTACAGCTATGCCGGCATCCAACTCGACGATCAGGAATTGGCCACATTGCCCGTGGAACAGATCAAACAGCGCCTTACCGCCGTTTCCCAGGCGCAAACCGCCGCCACGATGCTACGGCCGGGCCAGAATCTGCCCTTTATGGTCGTGTTTTCGGAGCTGCCACCTGCCGAGCAACTGGATGAATTTGCCATCGAATTGCTCAGCTCGGTGCAAGCGCAATAGCCGGCCATTTGGAGTTGACTCGCCGGATCCGAGCTGCTATATGAGCCGCTTGTCATTCGGCATTGCCGGTACCGATATGCGGCAAATCCATAAGGCGATGTAGCTCAGCTGGTTAGAGCATGCGGCTCATATCCGCAGTGTCCGGGGTTCAAGTCCCTGCATCGCCACCATCTGAAATAAAGCCTACTGGTTCTCCAGTAGGCTTTCGTTTTTGTTACATTTCAATGATTAGAAAGTATATCCGACAGACAGGGTCAATTTGGAATATTCGATATCGAATTCATAGCCGAGTTCTTCAACCGTACCATTGTTGACAGAGTACATCATTTCGATCAGAAAATGTTTATTGATGATAATGCCTCCGCCGAGTCCCCAATACAAGCCACCTTCAAGATCAGCCTCGTATATGCCCGTTCCTTTATAATCCGAATCACCATCGAAAAAATTATATCCGAGATGACCTGTAAAATAGGGGGCCACGTGCGAATCGTTCAGCTTGGCCCGCAACACGCCATATACCGGCACGAAATTGAAATCCCCTTCAAAGTCATCTTGGGACCGAGGAATCTGATAGGTTAATCCAAATCCCATATCGAGGTGGCTATTCAGATGGAAAAGAAGTTCGCCGGACAACGAAACCCCTGTTTCGACATCCTCTGATCCACTGAAGCCATAGCCCGAGACCTCATGGTCCCCTTCGAAATCATATCCGATTTTGAAAGCACCACCGACGCCTTGTGCCATCGCACTGTGAACGGGAAATAGCGCAATGGCCAACAAGGAAAGAATGGCAAACGCGATCACCTTTGAAAAGGAACCGCGCGTCGCGCACCGCCATCGAGCAGGCGGCACTACCGCTAACCCATCCACCTTACTGGGACTTTTCAACTTGATGATTAAACGGGTTTGGGATAGGTTCGAACACCCTTTCATTTTGCTCAAGGAGTTGACCTATGGCGTATGATCTTTTGAGGCAGTTGGTCGAAACGCCCGGCGTCCCGGGACGGGAGGAACGCGTCCGGGAACTCGTTGCGGAAAAGTTTTCGGCCTTTGGCGGGCAGGTGTCCACCGATGCCATGGGCAGCCTGATTGCCCATATACCCGGCAAAGGCCCGCGACTGGCCTTGATCGCGCACATGGATGAAATCGGTTTTCTGGTGAGCAAGATCGAGCCCCAGGGGTTTGTCCGCGTCATGCCCATGGGGGGGATCGACGCGCGCGCGTTCGGTGCCCAGAAGGTCATGGTGCATGGGCGCCGGGATCTGCCCGGCATCGTCGGCAGCATACCGCCCCATCTTCAGAAAAAGGCCAATGGCCCCGAGGCAAAGAGCGCCTTGCCCATCGAAGAGAGCTTCATCGATTTGGGACTTCCGGCCGACCAGGTCCTGGCGTCGGTCAGAGTGGGCGATCCGGTCACCTTCGCCACGGACGGCTGGGAAAACGAACATGCCTTTTTCGCCAAGGCCCTCGATGACCGTGTCGGCCTTTTCGTCATGCTCAGCGCCGTGGCGCAGGCCAAAAAAATGGATTGCGATCTGTTTTTGATTGCCTCTACTCAGGAGGAATACGGACTGCGGGGCGCCGGTCCGGCCGTGTTTGCGGCCCAGGCCGAGATCGTGCTGGCCCTGGAGGGTACGGTTGCGTCGGATACGCCGGGATTGAAACTCCCACCCAATACCCTTGCGACGGTCCAGGGCAAGGGGCCGGAGATCCGTATCTCGGATCAGCGCATGATCTCCGACCGTCGCTTGGTGGATTTTCTCGTCGAGACCGCGGAGGCCGCTGCCATTCCCCATCAGGTCATCGTCAAGAACACGGGGGCCACCGATGCGGCCATCAGTCAGACCACGGGAGCCGGCGTCAAGGTGTGCGCCCTGTCCGTACCGACCCGCTACATCCATTCGCCCATGAGTGTGGTGCAGAAGAGGGACGTGCAGAGCACCATCGATCTGGTCGTGGCGGTTCTGAAAACTGTTTCAACAATTAATCTTTGACGACACCGTCCGGCAAAGAATTTTTGAATCCATTTATCCCGATGATTTGTCCAAAGTGCCATTTTGAACAGGATGACGGCCGGACGGAGTGCGTTGCTTGCGGTGTGATTTTTGCCAGGATCCGCCAGCCTGCGGACCGGAAGGTGGCCTATCCGACCGAAGCAGGGGACAACGCTTCCGAGACATTCTCTGAAGGCATCTTAAAGACGCTACTGCTGCCGCGGCCGGTCGATCCCAACACGCTGGTCGTGGGGGCCAGGGCCCTGTTGCTGGCGTTGCTGTTGATCTGGAGTTTCTCTTTTCTCTTTGCTTCCATCGAGTCCAATGCAGTGGGCCGCAGCTTCATGCACCTGGTCAACCTGGCACCGTATATCAACGACGCGCGGGCCCTCGACCTGGTGCTTCTCGGGGGGGTGACCGGCAAGGAGGTGGCCGATTACCATGACTGGGAGTATCTGCTGCGCACCACCGGGCTGCTCAAGATGGATCATGCACTGGCCTGGTTGGCCCAAGGCACCGGCATCGTCTTGATGATCGCAGCCCTGCTGTGGATGGCGCTGAACGTCTGGACTCAGTACAAGGCCTGCCGCACAGCAACAACAGCAACAACAACCCGCCGGCAGCGATTCTAACTGGTATGCGTGGGGTCTGGCTCTGGCACCATCATCCGGTTGATGACGATGCCATGCGTCTTGCCATACATCAGGACGGCTTCGGGCTTGAACGCCCCGGAAAGGTAAGTCGTCAGAAAGGCCGGCGTTATGGTGCCGGTGTCTGCTGCGGCTCTTCAGCGTTTTCCTGGGGCCTGCTGCGGTCTTTTTTACCGTCATCGGATGACGGGAACATCGGTTCGATCAATTGGAAAGGTGTCTTCAGTATTTCCTCCAAGATGCCGACCAGCCGGGATCCAATGGCCTTGGGAGACAAGGGGATGACCCGGGGATTGTTATATGGGCCCTCGACGCCAACGGGGATGGCCACCAGCGTGCCTTTGAGGATTCGACCCACCAGCGGCAGGTGCCGTATTAATGCATCCACCGAGGTCAGGGGCGAGACCAGCAGGTCCAGATCGAGCTGCCGGGTGTCCATATATATGGTCCCCGCAGCGACCATGTTCAAAGAATCCGCAAGCAGGTCGGCCTGATACAGGTCGATGCGATTGTCTTTGATATGCAGCTGCATATCGATGCGGTTGTATTTGAAATCACGCTCGCGCATGTCGGGCAGGTCGCCGACGATGAGCTTGTTTATCGTCAGGTATGTGAGGATATTGGTGAAGATACCCGCCCCGCCCACATTGACGATTTTTCCATCGTAGGCCTTCAGGTCGATGACGCCCTGGAGGCGGCGCATGATCTCTTCCGGGTTTTGTCCGGATGCGGAGAGCCTGCCGGAGACGTCGAAGGTCCCTTCGATGCGTTCCGTGGTCGCATCGCCGACCAGGCACCCCCCGGAATATTGGACGGCCTGCTGCCGGGCATAGGGTTCGATCGCCATCGTCCATCCCGCGGGTGTCCAGCGCAGCTGCCCCCTGGCGGATATGCCGCACAGCCGTCCCTGCTTCAAGGTGACGGTGGCCTGGTTATCTTTCAGTTCGGCAGTGGCTCGCAGCGAATCGAAGACCCGCTGTTGAACGGTCATGCGGTCGATCTGCATCTCGATGACGCCCCTAAAAACGGGCGTCTGGCGGGGCTCGGGTCCTTCGGTGGCCTGCTTTTCCTTCTCATGCCGATAGGCGGCCAGGAGCGGATCCAAATCCAGGGATTCGCTGTCGAGCGCGAGGGCGAGGTCAATCCTGTTTTCGTCCAGGCGGGCATCTCCCGAGAGAACGCACCGTTGTCCGGCGTAGGACAGATCCAGAAGAGCGATGGCCAACGTGGTGCCGCGCAGGTCCAGATCGGCCCGGTGGATGTCGACCGCGGGCGCCGACGGCAGCGGCAGCCGCACCTCGAAAGCTTCCAGAGGGCCGCTGGCAGTAAACCGCATGGGATGGGCATACGTCACCTGGGCCGTCACATCGCCTTTGATCCACCCCTCGGTATTGTCCTGGGGCCACACTTTGGCCAGGGTCGAGCGCGCCAGATGACCGTTGAAGCGAGCGTCCCATTGTTTCCGGGCACGGTCGTGGGACGCGGTGAAGGTTGCGGACGATTGCTCGTCGGTCAGGCTAAGGCGCTGAAGATCGGCGCCATCGATGGGGAGGGTGAACTCGGCCGATATTGCCAGATCCTGGGGCAATTTGAAATCCCCCCGCAGCCCCATTCGTCCTCGTGACAGCCATGCTTGGCAGGTGCCGCTTTCGATGCGGATCGGCGCGGGCAGACCGTCATGATCGGCCGTCAGCTCGATGTCATCGGCCGTGACCCGGACCTCCAGGTTATTCACATCGCCCGATAGTCCGAGCCGTCCCGAAACTGTACCCCCGAGCGCCTTGAGCCGTGCCAGTTCCGCCTGTGCGCCGGGCCCGGGAAGCACCCGGGCGAGTATGGGCGGCCATTCCGAAAGCGCGGCGACGAGCCCGATGTCCAGTTCCAGCCGCAGGGGCGCTTCCTTGAGGTCCAGCTCGAGAGTGCCGTCCTGTCCGCGGGTCTTGCCCATCCGGGCGGCGGTCTTGCGGGTGGTCAGCACGCCGTCTTTCATCTGCCATTGGCCGCTGATATCGGTCAGGTGCAGGTCCGGACCCGGTATGAAGAGTCGAGTGTCGCCGGCTTCGCCCGAGATCGTCATGCGACGCGTGCGCCAGAGTTCTTCCCAGGAGCCGCCGCTGCTGCTCAGCACCATGTGATCGAGGGTGCCGCCTCGAATGACATCCAGGAGCGTCCATGATTGCAAATCCGGTAAAAATGCGAGCAGGTCCCGGCGCAGACGGGTGACATCGGTATCGCGGGCCTTCATCGACAGCTGCCAACCGGGTGTATCGGCTGGGGGATGTCTTTGCCAGGTCAATTTGCCGCTCAAATCGGCCCTGGGGGCGGTCGTTTTCATCCGGTTAAAGACGGCGTCGAGCTGTTCGGGCGTCAGCAGCAGGGTGCCTTCGATCGCAACACGTTCCAGCTCGAGGCGGCCGTCGTCTCTTTTCAGGCGGGCATTGGGCGACGAGAAGGAGAACTTTGTCCGCCAGGTTTCGAATCCTTCGGTTTCGAACTTGACGTCGAGGTCGGCTTCGGCCTGAAGCCGCGTGGCCGCCTGCCCCGATTGAAACATGGCAGCCAAGGCATCGGTGTCCAGCCGGTTCAGCCGGATGCGCCCGCTGCCGTCCAAGGTGCGTCGATCCAGCTCGGCATCGATGTCGAATTCGTTGGCCAGATCTCCTCGGCCTTCAATGCGTAACACGACCGCTTCATCTTCCTCGGTCATGGCGGCCGACATGCCATCGAGGCGCACCGATGCCGTCGGCCCGCGTCGCAGCGTCAACCGGGCGTTGTCGATGTCCACCCGGCATCCTTGCGGGATGCGGGCCAGGACCGCCTTCAGCATGTGGGGGGCGACAGGAAGCCCAAGCACTGCGTCTTCGTCCTTCGCTCGGTCTCGGGGTCGGGGGAGCGTGACCGAGAGCGCCGGGCTTTGAACGATCACGGCCCCCGGACGCAGACGGCCGGTCAACAGCGGGATCACTTGGGGATAAACGGTGACCGCGGCGGCGTCGAGCTGGAGGCTCTCGGGCAGGGCATAATGAACATCGACCAGAAGGAGATGCGGCAGAGGAAAGAGACCCGGTCGCAGCCGGTCGATATCGATTCGGCCGGGGATCGTCTGGCCGGCCAGAGCCAACACCTTGGCTTTGACTGATTCGATGTTGAGCAGGGAGGGCAGCAGGAAATGGAGGCCCAGGACAAGGGCCACCAAGGCACCGGCACCCCACAGGCCCCATCGCACGGCCCATTTTAGAGGATTTTCAACCATAACAACCGAGCGGCACGTTCCGGCCCGCATCTCCACTGCGTCGGCGTGTCGTGGGTCAGGAAGATCACATCTCCGGGCCCCATGCGCCGCACCGAATTATTGATCGTCACCTCCAACTCGCCATCGATCAGATAGCCGAACTCTCCTCCCTTGTGGGTGAAGAAATGGGAAGGAATCTTCCGGCCGGCCGAGATTTCGATGACGTAAGGCGCCACGCCGGCAGGCAGGTCGGCCGGCAGCAAGTGGCGGCCGTCGATGCTGCCCTTGGGCATCTGGGGAAATTGAACGCGTTTGCCTTCGCCGGAGAAAATCGTGGGCTTGCGTTCTTCTCCGTTCTTGTTGAAAAAGTAGGCCGCTTCCACGCCAAGCACCTGGGCGGTTTTTACCAGGGCGGGCAGGGACGGATAGATCAGGTTGCTTTCGATCTGGGATATGGTGCTGGGGGTGACGCCTACCAGCACGGCCAGTTCTTTCTGGGAGAGCCCCTGGCGGGTGCGGATCGACTTGAGGCGGCCGCCCAGATCGATTTTTTCGGTCATGGGCCGGTCGGCATCGAAACCCACGGCCATACCGTCGGCCCAGAAGAGCTGCGCCTTGTTGAGGGTGTCGGGATGGCGGTTGTGGGCCTTGAGGATCGTCAGGGCGCTCTTGCCGCGGCGCACCCCCAGTTCGATGGCCACCTGGGCGACCTGGTTGATATGGGCCTTGAGACGATGGCTGTGGGCCCCTTTTTCGATGATCCAGTACGCGATGGTCTGCAGTTCGTACAGCCGCGGGCAGGATCGCGAGTAGAACTTTAGAATGTTCTCTTCCCCCTCCCACAAGTCCTGCATACCGGTCAGGCTTTCGAAGACAAAGCGCACGTCACCGGTCAACTGCCGATGAATGTCGTAAATGGCCTCGGCCACCTGCTCGGGTTTCCATGGTTCTTCCGTTTTGACGATGCGGCAGGGCCATTGCAGGCCCCGCTTTGCATAAAAGTTGGCGAAGACGGACGAACCGTCGCCTTTGCCATGGGTAAAACAGTCCAGGATGGTCAGGTCGGCGTATTCGGCCAACGGTCCCAGCTCCTCCATGAGGCTTTTGGGCGAACGGTCGAAGGAGACGTAGACCATCGGCTTGTGCTGCTTCTGGGATTCTCGGATGAAGTTGAGCGTGAAAGGAAAAGCCAGGCTGCCGGCCTCGTCGTACCAGATGACGTTGTCGCCGATAAACAGGCCGTCCAGGCGCTGATCCAAGGCCTTCAGGCCCGTGGAAACCCGTTTCTTTTGAGACATGCGGTTATCCTGTCGGTTCACTTTTTCGGCCAGATCTCATCCTTACGCTCCTGTGTGACATAACAGAAGCGGTCCCAGTCGAATTCACGTCCCGATATGGGGCAGCGCAATTTGACCTTGGCCTCGCTGACGCCGATCACTTCCCAATCGCCGCCGCGTTTGCCGCCTTCGATGCGGATTTTCTGCCCAACCTCGAAAGGGTAGGGTTCAAAAAGGGTTACCTTGTAACGTTGCATATCAACCTCCTAAAATACGAGAAATTCGGGCCTGATCGTATCGGCTTGCGTCAGCCCATCCAATAGCACAACATCAGAAAATAGGCCACGGCGCCGATCAGCAGGGCCAGCAAGGGAACGCGCATGAGCCGGTACACGGGCAGGAGGGGCGTTTGAAAGTATTCGTTGGAGAGGAGAAAACAGAGGTGCAGAGGGGAGACGAGCACGCCGGCGAAACCGCTGGCCAGGGCGAGCATGAGGTAGGGCAGCATCAGGCCGTGGTGCCCCATGGTGTCGATCAGCGAGATCAGAATGGGAAACGTGGTGCCCACGAAGGCGATGGTGATCCCGGCCACCGTTCCCACCAGAAACGGCAAGAGCATGGTGATGGGCATCAAGGGGATCTGCCAGCGCAGCATCTCGTCGCTGACCCGGTCCACGGCGTGGCTGTCTTCCAGAATGCCCCCGAAAATCAATATGGCCGCCACCATGTAAACCATTTTGAGCAGGGCCGGATTTTGAACGATGTTGCGGCGCGTGGTCCAATCCATGCGATTGGCCTGCCAGACCCAGAACAAGGCGATGAACAGCGCCAGTATGAGTCCCGCCTCCTTGGCGATCGGTCGCATCGGCGCTGGAAAGATGCCGGAAAAGAGCGATCCGATGGTCACGCCGAAGATGATCACGAAGGCGATGGGCGCCAGTTCTTTAAAAAACGGCAGGATCGCCTTGCGCCGGATCTGCTTTTCCAGGGCTGGCACCGCACCGCGCAGGGGCCAGTATCCGGCCAGCACCGCAACCAGGGTCAGCGGAGCCGATAACACCACCAGGCGCCAGAGATCGATATTGGCCAGGGCCGTGGTCAAAAGGATCCCGGGGTAGAGCGGCCACCAATATTCCCAGATGTGGCGAAACCAGTAGTTGATATAGCTCAACTGGGCTGCCGACAGGCGATGGCCCTGGCCCAGGGTCTTGACCATGGGGGCCGAAAAAATGGCGCCGCCCGGCATGGGCAGCAGACCGATCAGGGCCGGAAAGATCACCAGGTTTATTTTGGGCTTTTGAATCAGACCCTTGAACGCATCGAGCAGCCGGGCCATCTGGCCCGATTTTTCCAGGGTGTGGCTGAGAACCAGGATCAACGACACCACCAGCGCCAGGCTGAGGGTCTTGGGATGGGCCAGCGCCCCTCCCATCGAACGGGCGATAGCCAGTGGTCCCATGCCGAAAACGATGCCCATGCCGATGGACCCTGTGAGAAAGGCGCTGCCCAGCGACCAGTGACGTTTGATAGTGAACAGCACCAGGGTGAAGATCAGCAGAATGCGCACGATGGCGGGAATCGCGTCGATCCAGGTGAAAAAAACGTTCAATCCGGTTCCTTTTCGTCAGGCTTGGGGTTTCGGGATCACGAGTGCAACCGTCCGGCCAGGGCCACCCAGTCGCCGCGCTCGAGGATTGTTTCCACGCGAAAGCCGCGGGCCGTCATTTTGCGGGCCACCGAATCCCGTTGCGACTGGATGATGCCGGAGCAGATCAACCAGCCGCCCGGTTTGAGGACGGGAACCAGTCGATCGAGCAACTCGAGAATCACGTCGGCCAGGATATTGGCCACCACCCCATCGTAGGCGGCGTCGATGGTGTCGGTCAGGTCGCCGCAATGCAGCTCGTATCGGTCTGTCGGGATGTGGTTTTGACGCAAATTGGCTTGGGCCACCGTTACGGCAACGGGATCCGCATCGACGCCGGTCAGGCGGCCGGCCCCCAATTTGGCGGCTGCGATGAGCAGGATGCCCGAGCCGGTACCCACATCGAGCACGGCCTGACCGGGCCGCACATACGTTTCGAGCAGTTGCACGCAGAGGGCGGTGGTCGGATGGGATCCGGTCCCGAAGGCCATGCCGGGGTCGATCTCAATCACCTGTTGATCGGGTGTGGCCGTGTAGTCGCGCCAGGTGGGCTTGACCACCATGGTAGGGGTGATCTGTTCGGGGTAAAAAAAGGCTTTCCACGATTCGGCCCAATCCTGTTCGTCCACGGTCTGGTAATGCACAGAATAATTCATGGGATGCCTTCCGGCCAGATCGGCCAAGGCATTTTCCAGGTCAAAGCGCCGCCGCTCCAGACGCTCATCCATGGCCAGGTAGCCCGACACGGCCGGTTCGGTGGGCAGGGGCACGGCATCGTCGCCCCATCCCTCGGCCGGCGTCAGATGGGGGTCGTCCACCACCACACCGGTCACGCCCAGGTCCTGGAAGACGGATGTGATCAGGTCGGCCGTCAATTCTTCGTTTTTACTGTGGAATGCCACCCGAGCGGCCATCCATTGCATGACTATCCCCAATTGATCGTTGTCTGCCGTCATCCGTCAGGTGAGTGGGCACCCGTTAGAAAATTTTCATCAAGATAAAGGCAATATAAAAATAGATGGCGATCCCCACGGCGTCTATGATCGTCGCGATGAAAGGCCCGGCGGTCAGGGCCGGGTCGAGTTTCAATTTTTTGAGCACCAGGGGCATCAACCCGCCGATCAAGTTGGCGGTCAACAGCGTCGCCAGCAGGGCGGTGGCCACGATGATCCCCAAGACCATGTCATGGTCCTGTAAAAAGACGCGGAAATAGGCCATCAGTCCCAGGGCGCCGCCCAACAGCAGGCCCATTATCAGCTCGCGCTGGAAAACGCGACCGAAATCGGCCGGAGAGACTTCACCCAGGGCCATGCTGCGCACCATCATGGTGGCCGATTGGGTGCCGGCGTTACCGCAGGTGCCCATGACCATGGGGATGAAAAAAGCCAACGCGAGCATCTGGTTGAGCACCGCCGCATTCATCTCCATGATGGTCGTGGAGATCAACGAGGTGAACAGCAATACGGCCAGCCATAAGAAACGGCTCCAGAACAATCGTGGAAGCGGCCTTTTGAAATATTGCTCGTCAAACGGCAACACCGCCGAAATGCGCTGGAAGTCTTCGGTGCTTTCGGCCTCGATGATGTCGATGACGTCGTCGACGGTGATGATGCCGAGCAAGCGGTTGTCCTTGTCCACCACCGGTACGGCCAGCAGGTCGTACTTGGAGATGACGGCGGCCACCTCTTCGATATCCAGATCGTGGGGTACGCTGATCGCATTGGTTTCCATGATGGTATCCAGGGTGGACCGCGGTTTGGACATGATCAGATCCCGAAGGGAGGTGATGCCGATCAGATGACGATCCTCATCGGTGATATATACGTAATAGATGGTTTCTTTGTTGGGCGCCTGCAGGCGTAGTTTTTCCAAAGCCGTGGCCACCGTCAGGTATTTGGGCAGCATGGCGTATTCGGTGGTCATCACCGCGCCGGCCTGGCCCTCTTCGTAGTGCCACAGTTTGCGGATGGCATTGCGCTCGGCCTGGGCGATGAGCGGCATGATGGCCTCGCGCACGTCGTCGTCGACGGCCTTGAGCAGATCCACGCGGTCGTCCGGCTCCATGTTTTCCACGAAACGGAGCATGGTCTGGGCATTGGCCGCCTCCAGGCAGTCTTCCTGGGTTTCGATGGGCAGCTGGGCAAAGGCCTCGATGGCCTTGTGATTGCCGACATCGGAAAGAATTTCAACGATCTTGGAGGGTTCCACCTCGTTTTCGACCAACACCTCGGCAATGTCGGAGGGGTGTTCGTTGCGAAGTGCCACGATCGCTTCTTGACGAGCGGTTGGGTCGTCGGCCATCCATAGCGGAATGAGATTGAGCGCTTGGGACATGATGCGCCTCCTGAACGTCTTTGCCGGGCCATCGGCCCAGCAGATGTTCAGGACGACGCCTTAGGCAGAGCGCATGGGTGCGCGCGGTGAAAGGGCGGTCCTGTACCGGGGCCGAGTGGCTTTGAAGCGAAACGTTATGTTCTGACTAGGGGGTTGCGAATCGCAACTACCAGAGTCCTTTTCGTCCATTTTGGTCCTCATTGAATCGACAAAAACAATGCGACGGCCCCATGCCGCCACACTGCCCTTACTTGGTTCCGAACGCGTGCCTTTCCACAAATGAAAAATTTGCCGGTTGGTGAATGGGCACCCATTCATAATCGCCGGCGACGCTAATGCAAAAGACGTTAAAAATCAAGCGTAATGTTGATCTGCCGTCTATGGCTGGATCCCCGAGCCATCTTCCCATGGCTGCCGCAGCGCGCACGCCACCCGCCCCCGTCTCATTGCAGGGGCGGGTTGAAACCCGGTGATTGGATCAGGGCGTAAAGGCTTCCTGTTTGATTTGAAGGCCTTTGAACATGAAATCCCGAGACTCGTTATCCAGCTTGTTTTTAGCGATCTGTTCGGTTTTATACGTCACGCGCGCGCTGGTGGTGAGATTCATGGGATTCAATTTATACTTGGCGATGAGGTGTTTTTGAAAGGCGGATTCTAAAGCCATCTGGCTTTTCGTGTCGGACACGAACTCTTCATCGTTATAACTCTTGCCGGACACCTGGTTCGAAAATACCGGGGTATGGTAGACGACTTTGTCCCTGTAAGAGTACGAAATGATGTATCCATAGGCCGTCTCTGCGGCCCAGCTTACGGGTGCTGCAACTGCGGTGATGACAACTAGAACGAGCATCAGTTTCAGACTTTTGATCATCATGGGGGCACCTCCAATGTCCGTCAGGTCCAATGGTCGCATTCACCTATCTGCCGCAATGGCCATTTTCGATTCACCACTTTTTCATCGCCAGTCGGCCCCTAACTCTTGCACAGCGCCAGTCGTTTTGGACACACGTTCTTCCATTCTGGCATGCAGGAAAAACAATGTCTCAAGTTAAATACGGCATCCCGCGCAAACGGGTCAAGGGCAAAAAATTTTCGACCTGTCCTATACAAAGACGTCCGGATCACGAAAAAGGTTTAAAAAAGTTCACTAAAAGGCCTCCTTGGGGGGGTTGAAATAGCCGAACTGCAGCTTCGGGTGGGCCTTGCGCACGCGGTTCAGAACCGTTTGGACGCCCAGCGGTGCTGAATGAACGGTCACAGCATTCATGATGTCCAGGTAGCGTACTGGATCAAAATTCAGGTTGCGCCACTGGATCATATGAATGGGATGCGCCTGGAGGAAATTCAGCAAGGCTTCGCATTCTTCCGGCGTGTCTGTAAATCCCGGGCAATTCAAATAGTTGATTGCCACATGGGCGCCGTGCCGCAAGGCCACATCGATGCCGTCGAGCACTTCTTCGAAAGCATATCCCCTGGGCCTGAAGTAAGCCTCGTAGCAAGATTTGCGAACGCTGTTGATGCTGAACCGCAGGCTGTCCAGACCGGCGTTCAGCAGCCGGTCGATTCGGTCGGGGATGCTGCCGTTGGTATTCATATTGATGGTGCCTCGATCGGTTTTAGAGCGGATCAGCCGGATGGCATCGCAGATGACATCGGTTTGCATCAAGGGGTCCCCTTCGCACCCCTGGCCGAAACTGACGACAGCCCGATCGACCCGCAGGATGTGCGTCAGGGCCACGGCGGCGATCTCCTCGGCCGTTGGCGTAAAGGCGATGCGATCCTGACTGCTGGGCATGGCGCCGTCCGTCTGAAAGGAAATGCATCCCAGACAGCGGGCATTGCAGGTGGAGGAGGTGGGCAGGGGGGCTTCGTAGCGGCTCAGAAAAAAGTTTTTGCCGGCCGGGCAGCCGTAGGTCAGGGCACATTTTTCCAGATGCGCACTCAACCGGTTATCGGCAAGCTCCCGTCGCATGCGACGCACCCCCGCCTCTATCTTGTCCAGGGGCATACGGCGCAGATCCTGGCGCGGTTCCGCATCGACCTGGACGGCGGCCGATCGGAACTTGCCTCGGTGCCAACCAACTGCCCCATAAGAAAAGAGCGGCAGGAATCCAGCCTGGGGCTGCTCCTCATAGGCTGCGGTATGGGTGATCATGTATCCCGGTGAATTAAAGGCCGCCACAGGGAAGATGGCGTTTCCAGGGGTGTACGGGTCCTCGGGCAACAACACCAGGCGTTTCTGCTGCAGGTCATAGAGCAATGGCGTTCGGTCCGGCAGATACATCAGTTCGCTGCCCGAGGGCAGATTGAGGGTCTGCGACACCTCCAGCGGCTGCTTCAGGGGCCCATCGGCGCCTACGGCGGCGTATCCGGCCAGGTCGAATATCTCTCCTTTGTCATTGGCCACTACGGCCGTGACAAGTTTAGGGGGGCTGGTCATGTCGATGATCATTTCCTTCCGGGGTATCAAATCAAAACAGCAAGCCAGCATTACCAGAAATCGGCAGCCGGTCAAGTGGCCTGATGGCGATACACGGATTCTGGCTGAGTATTTTTTTAGGTTCAAAACGGTATTTGGAAGGGAAAGAGACGTGGCGCAGGGGGGAAAGGATCGCTCCGGCCGGGTCGTTTGCCGGAGCGATCTTACGCACCCTACCTGCTTTGATGCTGTCCTTCGGATCGAGTCGATCCAAAGGGCCGCCAATGGATCATCAGATGTGGCGTGATCCGAGATAGACATCGATCGGCTGCGCCCTGGCAAAAGCAATCTTCGCGCTGAGTTGCGCCCACACGCCTCGGGTCCCTTCTGTGGCGTCGGGGGCTTTGGTCATCAGGGAAACGAAGGCGGCAGCCGCCAGCAGGATACTGCACAGGAGGTAGGCAGTTTTCTGGGTGCCGGTTTGGGCCACGATCATTTGCGACACACGGGGAAAGATGAATCCTCCGATGCCCCAGGCCGAAAAGACCAGGCCGTAATTCATTCCAAAATTTTTAAGTCCGAAATAGTCCTTGGTCACCGACGGGAACAAGGAGAGATTGGTGCCGTAGTTAAATCCCACCAGCGTTGCGGCGGAAACCAGGAGGACGGCCTCGGATTCTCCGATGAACAGCAGCGAGAGGATGATGGCCGATTGAAGGCTCATCATGATCAACAAGGTTTTGGTCCGACCGATTTTGTCGGAGATGACGCCGGCGGCGATGCGCCCGCCGGCATTGCCGATGGCCATGAGCGCCACCACGAGCCAGGCCAGTTCTCCCATGCTCTCCTTGGCCATGCCCGCCACACTGCCGATGATGATCAGGGCGGCGCCTGCGCCGATAAAGTACATGAACCATAACTTGTAGAAGGCGGCGGTCTTGAGCATCTCAAGCGGCTCGAAATCGACCGCCGGCTTGGCTGGCGCAGCAGTCTCATTGCCGACCGTTGCCGCACCTGCAGGAACATACCCCTGGGGCGGGTTTACCAGAAACATGGAGAGCAGGCAGACCACGGTCAGAAACGACACTCCGAATATGAGCATGGCGCGGCTGAGGCCGAAGCTGGCTATGAGATAGTTCGACAGCGGTGCGATGTAGACCGAAGCCAATCCGAATCCAGCCACCACCAGTCCCGCGATCATCCCCGTTTTGGAGGCCGGAAACCATTTGATGGCCGGCGGGGTAGCCGAAGCGTATCCAAACCCGAGGCCCAGACCGGTTAAAATACCGAAGCCCAGAATCCAGGCGAAAAGTGAGTTGGACTGGGAAATAACGATGAGGCCGACGCCGGTGAGGAGGCCGCCGATGGCGGCGGTCAACCGCGGGCTGAGTTTGTCCTGGAGCCGACCCGCAAACACCATGGCCACCGTGAACATCAGGCAGCAGACGGCGAAGGGATCGTTGAGCGAAGCGATATCCCAATTGAACACCCCGTCCCGGGCCATCACCGAATCCTTGATGGCCTGTTTAAAAATGCTCCACGTGTAAAGGATCCCCAGTGCCAGGTTGATCCCCAGTCCGGCCATGGTGACGCTCCAGCCTCTGTTCTTGATCTGATTCATTGCCCTCTCCCTATCAAAGTGGGTTATGCAGCGATATGTGCCCGTATCGCTCGCTGGTTCGGATCAGAGGGACCCGACGCCAACCGGGGTACCCTTCAACTCTTTCGACAACTGCACCAAGCGTTCGGCCTGCTGGCGCATGATGTTCAACAAACGGCTGCGGTCTCCGCTATCCAGGCTTGGATAATCGGCCAGCAGCTCGGTGAGACATTTGATGGACGCCAGCGAGTTGATGAATTCATGATTCACGGTTTGGTCCTCCTCCATCGTTGTGGACGATAATCCTGCCATGAGCATCTCTCTCCTGTGCAACCCGCCTGGATAGAAGTGAATGAAATTCAGCGAATATTTTCAAGCGACAGATTGAATTGAGTTCACCAATGATGAATCAAAAGCCGTGCCACTCCGCTGGGTTTTTACAACATATTGAAATTAAATGATATTTATGGAATGGTGGCCGATCATAAATGACCGGGGAGTACAACTTAAGTTGTTATCTGGGGGATGATGGGGTGGGCGGGTTTAAGATTGCCATTGAGGGCAAGGAGTGGCAAGTGACAGAATGCGCAGGTACAAAAAAGGTTGTGATGACAACTAAAGTTGTAATCACCCCTATTTTTCTGGTTTGTCCGATTTCAAGCGTTTGCTCAAGGCCTGCTGGGAAACCCCCAGAAGCTTGGCGGCCTTGGACTGGTTGCCGCCACAGCGATTCAGGGCCTCTTGAATCAACATTTGGGTCGCTTCCCTGATGGTTGGCAGGTCCGAGGGAAACATAAAGGTGTGGCTGCCATTCCCCGTCGTATGGGTCGGCGAAGGGTTTTCCGGCAAGCCGTCACGACCGATATGGGCCCGAAAGGAGTCCAGCGAGAGCTCCCCTGACCGGTGGCGGCTGATAGCGTCGAAGACCATGGATTCCAGTTCGCGGACATTGCCCGGAAAACCGTGACCGGCCAGGAGCGGGATGAGCTCCTGGGGAACGGCGGGTTTGGGTTTGCCCAGGCGTTCGGCGGCATCGGCGACGAAATGATCGAGCAGCAGCGGGAGATCGTCCAGCCGTTCCCTCAGGGGCGGAATGTAGATGCGATGGGTCTGCAGGCGGTAGTTGAGATCCTTGCGGAAGCGCCCCAGGTCGAGCAGTTCGGCGAGCCGCTGATTGGTGGCGGCGATGATGCGTGCATTGGCAGGCCGGGCGACGTCGGATCCCAAGGCAAAGTATTCGCCTTCCTGCAGGAGGCGCAGGAGTTTCACCTGGGAAGCGGGCGCCAGGTCGCCGATTTCGTCCAGAAACAGGGTGCCTCCGTCGGCCTGTTCGATCAGACCGCCCCGCGGACTTTCGGCGCCGGTAAAGGCTCCCTTGACATGGCCGAAGAGGGTGTCGGAAAAAACGGTGTCGTCCAGACCGGCGATGTTGACGGCCACGAAACGGCCCTTCAAACCGCTCAACTGATGAATGGTATGGGCGATCAGCTCTTTGCCCACACCGGTTTCGCCGCGGATCAGAACCGGTTGACTGGTAGCGGCGATGGCCTCCACGTATTGGAATATGGCAAGCATCTTTTTATTGCGGGTGATGATGGCGGCGAAAACTTCCGGATGCTCCAGGCCGTCGCGCAGCAGATGATGCCTCAGGGAGCGGTTTTCGCGCTGGAGTTGCTGAAAGGCGATGGCCCGGTGGACGGCCGTGAGCAGTCGCTCCGGTTCCACCGGCTTGACGATGTAGTCAAACGCCCCGGCCTTGATGCAGCGCACGGCGGTATCCACGTCCACGGCCCCGGTGACGATGATGACCGGTATGTCCGGATAATCGCGACGCACATCGTCGAGCAGCCGATGGCCATCTATGTTGGGCATGTTCAGGTCGAGCAAAATCGTTTCTATGGGGCTGTCGGCCAGCACGTCCATGACCCGGCGGCTGTCCTGGCAGGTGATAGTGTTGTTGAATCCAGCCATCTGCAAGGTGGTATCCACGGCCAGCAGGATATTGGCTTCGTCGTCCACGATGAGAATGGGCCTGGGGGGATTGGGCGTCATCGGCATGATCGGTTCCCCTCATGTTCGTCGGTTGGGGTTTTGCCGGCCGGTGGAAAGGCCACCCGAACCGTGGTGCCGCTGCCCGGCGCCGATGTGAAGGTCATGCGGCTGTTATGGTCGTGAACGATGCGGTCGGAGATCGCCAGGCCCAGGCCGGTGCCTCCTTTTTCGCGTCGCGTGGTGAAAAAGGGATCGGTAATGCGCTTCAACACTTCTGGATCGATGCCTTCGCCCTGGTCCCGGATTTCCAGAAACACTTCGTTGTCCGCTGGTTCATAACCGGTGGTCACCGTGACGGCGCGCGTCATATCCGGCAGGGCCTGGCAGGCGTTGACCACCAGGTTGATCACCACCTGTTCGATGCGCTGGGCGTTTCCCAGAATCGCCGGCAGCCCGGGTTGGCAATCGAGTCGGAAATGGCGTGTGGATTTACTGATCAGGTTGGTGGTCAACCCCACTGCCTTGCCCACCACTTCGTTCAGGTTCACGTCGTTTTTCATCACCGGAGGCGTGTCGCGGGCAAAATCTTTCAGGTCGGCCACGATATCACGCACCCTGCGGGCGTCGTCGGTGATGCCGGCGAGCATTTGGGGGATGCGGTCGCGGATACGGCTGTAAGTGGTGGCGCCGACTTGAAAATCGTCGTGCTGACGGCAGTGGTCGTCGAGGATGGGCAATATGGCTTCCCAGATATGGGCCAGATTGGGTGCGTTGAGCATGACCGACGTGATCGGGTTGTTGATTTCGTGGGCCACGCCGGAAACAAGTGTGCCCAGCGACACCATCTTGGCGGCCTGAAAGAGCTGTTCCTGCTTGAGCAGTGCTTTTTCTTCGGCCAGGCGCTTTTCGCGGGTCACCTTGGCGCCGTGCCATACGATGTGGACCGAAAGGCCGACGATCAGCAGCAGGATCCAGACGCAGATGAGCGTCGTCTTGTGCGTGATGGCTGAGATTTGCGCGCGGACATCTTCGACATAGATGCCTGTCCCGATGATCCATCCCCAGGGCGCAAAACCCTGGACATAGGAGATTTTGGGCACGATGCGGGCAGGATCGTCCATCCACTGCCACTGGTAATCGACAAATCCGGCGCCATCAGACTCGACGATGGCAACAAAGGCGACGAACAGGCGTTTGCCGGCCGGATCCGTAAAATCAGAGATGTCCTTGCCTTCCAGATCCGGGCGATAGGGGTGCATGATCATGCGCGGCTGCATGTCGTTGATCCAGAAATAATCTTTCCGGTCTTCGCCGTATCGCAATCCGCGGATGTGACGGATGGCTCTGGCCTGCGCTTCGTCGATGGTCAGCCGCCCCTGGCGAACCTGGCGGTCATAGCCGTCCAGGCTGCTCCAGGCCGAGGCCACCAGTTCGCGGATCACCTCGCGTTTGCCCTCCATCAGCCGCTCATGAAGCTCTGGAAGGATCAACAGAAAGATGGTCGCAATGAACAGCAGGAGCGTGAGCACCACCGGCAAAAAGATGCGAATGGGGATGCGTGCGAACGTGTCGATGAAAGGCATTTTCATCATATACGGTCAGGAAGTTTTAAATTTCCATCAGCTTACCCCATCTCCGATGAAAATCAATTGCAAAAATCGGTTCCAGACCGCGTGTCGCCGGATCGGGACCATCGTGTTTCATGTCTCGACAGAGTCAAGGACAGGCAATGGCAGATCCATCAGGCCGCTCTCGGCAGAGGATGGTCGTTGCTGCCGGGATTCGGTGGCAGCGCGACCAGACCATGCGCCAGGCGCGCCTGAGCGCACCGGGTGACGAACGCGCTGTCCTGCCAAGCCGGCAGAAAATTCCGGCATACCGATGACCTGCGCTCGTAGATGGTGCATGCCACCGAGACCCCGATGGTGCCGCTCAACGCGATGCAACGGGGCGGATGCTTTTCCGTACCCTTCATGGCCACCATGAAATCATTGATCTTGACCGTCATTTCCGATGGAACCCCATCCGGATTGGCCAGGTCGGTTTCCGCCCAGTAGAAGGTTGCCCGGTAAAAGGCACAACAGGCGCCGCAACTTAGACATGGATTGTCTTCCATAGGTTTCTCGCAGTTTGATTTCCAATATTACCAGGTTGAATTCAATGTTGTTTATTCAAGGCGTCTGGTTCTCCATACGGGCGGGGATAAACCCCATAAGCGCTAAGTTATTCCCGCACCATGGTCGGCGATAACTAGTGCCCATCCACAAATGTCCAATTGTCCCGATATCTGCGTTGCGCGAAAAATTTAATCCTCGGAATATCAGCCATATGCCTGCGGTTAAATTTTTCGTGCGCCTTGATCTCGACCCAATTTGCCTATTTGTGGACGGACACTAACTAAATTTCGCGCATACCGCTATGCTGTTTTTCGCGTACTCGTACTCGTTCTCGTACTCG
>DHGT01000060.1:0-36196 GCA_002402905.1 Desulfatitalea sp. UBA4791
GTAACAACGAGGCGATCGAGCGCAATAGACTGCGCAAAATGGAAAAGCAGAAGGAAAAAGCCCAAACGCTCAAATGTTGATGACGTGAAATCAAGGCCGCAATAGCGACATGCTCAAGATCGATCTACACGTTCACACGCTGCTGGGGGGCGACTCGGCGATTCGGCCGGAGGATGTGGTGGGGAGGGCCAGGCTGGTGGGGTTGGATGCGGTGTGTATCACCGAACATCATGCCTATGACCTGAGCGCTCCGTTCGTTCAAATTGCAGCGCAGGAGAATTTTCCCATCTTCAGAGGCCTGGAGTATCGCGCCGAGGAGGGCCACCTGTTAATTTACGGCGTACCGGCGGGCCGGGGCGATCTGCTGCCCGGTCTGCCCATGCAAACGGTCGTGGATTGGGTGAATCGCAGAGGCGGTGCCGCGGTGCCGGCCCACCCCTACCAGGACGGCATGGTCAGCCGGGCCCTGGGCGACAGGATTCTCGGATTAAAGGGAATAGCCGCCATCGAAACCCTGAACGGCAGCGTTCGGTCCGATAAAAACGAGCGCGCCCAGTGGGCAGCCCGGCAGATGGGTTTGCCGGGTATCGGTGGATCGGATGCCCATGGGATACAGGCCCTCGGCAACGCCTACACCTGTTTCGAGGATCTCTTTCATACCGACTCGCAACTCGCCCGGGCCCTGCGAGACGGCCGCTATGCGGTTCAGGGAAGCAGCGCGGACCACCGTTCCCAACCTCTGGGCATTTCCGAAGAAGCCGCTTCCGGTACCCAATTGCCATAAACCCCATCAACAGGCGTTCTGTCATGGACCGGTGGCCTGCCGGCTTATCCCACCTGCCTTGCCGGACTTGATATATCCATCGGATGTCATAGGTTGAACTTGTGCGCGAGCCAATACGGCGCAGGGCGGCTGCCTCTCTTCGAGGAAAAATCCGCCGCTATCTTTCAGTGTGCATCCAGAAACAGGCAAATTGGTCATTTGTGGATGGGCGCTCTTTACGCTTCCATAACCTGTTATATCATTATACATTCGTTCAGTTTGTTCTGTTGGACATGCGACATCGGGTCGCATGGGTATGTTTGCTTTCCTTCCTTGCCTGCCCGGCCAGTGCCAATTTAACTCTTTTCCTGTGGCCCGGCGATGGCAGTCCAAGGGTCGGTCTAACGGACACCTTTAAAAGAAAGGGGCGCATTATGGGGATTCGTACTATTGAGGAGTACAGGGAAAGTTTACGGGATGGGAGAAAAGTCTATATCAGCGGCGAACGCGTGGAAGACATCACCAAACACCGCGTCCTTGGCCTTACCGTGGAAACCATCGGCGCCGCCTACGAGCTCGCCCAGAAAGGTGACCAGGCGACAAAGGATTTGCTGATTGCCAAACACCCGGAAACCGGCGAACCGATCAATCGTTTTTTCGTCACGCCCAAGACACCGGAAGACCTGGCCAATCGTACCAAGGCCATTCATACCTTGATGCGCAAGACCGGTGGATTGCCGTTCGGCAAAGACATCGGCACCGATTGCCTGAACGCGGCCATGGCCGTGGCAAAGCAGATGGGCAACAAGCAATACGAGGAGAACGCCAAGAACTTCCTCGAGCATCTGCGCAAGAACGATCTGCACACCTGCGGCGCGATCACCTGCGTCAAGGGCGATCGTTCCAAAGAGCCCGCGCATCAGAAACATCCGGACTACTATCTGCATGTGGTGGACAAAAACAAGGACGGCATCATCGTCAAGGGCGCAAAGATCCACATCACCAGCGCACCGGCGGCCAACGAGATCCTGGTGGTGCCCACCCGTCAGATGCGTGAGAACGAAGCCGATTACGCGGTCAGTTTTGCCATACCGGCCAACACCAAGGGCATCACCTTCATCTGCCGGAATGGGCGCGGCCCCTGGTCGGACAAGGAGTTCCATGCCGATCGGCCGGTGCGCGAGCTGACCGAGGCCATGATCGTCTTCGACAACGTATTCGTGCCCTGGGATCGCGTCTTCATGTGCGGCGAATGGCAGTACTCCATGGCCATCGCTTACACCTTCGCCACCTTCCATCGTTTCACGGCCATCAGCTACAAGGTGCCCAACGTGGAAGTGATGGCCGGTTGCGCCGTGGCCATGGCCAAGTACAACGGCCTGTTCAAGGTGGGCCATATTCGCGAGAAGCTGGCCGATATCGCCGCCTACGTGGAAACCTTGCGCGCCCTGGCCGATGCCGCTGCCATGAAACCGGTCATGTTCGGTGACATCGCGGTGCCCAACCCCCTGATCGCCAACATGGCCAAGCTCCATTTCGCCAGCAAGTATCACGAGTTCGTCAAGTTGATTCAGGATATCGGCGGCGGCATCCTGGCCACCTCACCCGACAAGCGCGACTGGGACAACCCCGAGATCCACGATTACCTGGATCACTATCTGGGCGGAACGGCCGACAGCACCACCGAGGAGCGGCTGCGCATGATTCATGAAACCATGCGCCATGTCGCTTCCCACGAGTCGGCGTTCCACGAGGTCACCACCGTGCATGCCGAAGGCTCCATGGCGGCGCAGAAGATGATGATTCTGCACGAATCGCCGTTGAAACAATATGAAATGCGGGCCAAGGTGGCGGCGGGCATTCTTCCGCTGGACACCAAGATCGATTAATCGATGGTTTCGAGTATGTTTCTTTGTTCGAGGGCCTGCCTGCGCAGGCCCTTTTTTTGTGACCGATCACTCGACCATGTCGGTGCTTTCAAAATCGCTGCGCACTTTTTCCATGAGCGGGGTATGTTGCTCGGGTGACAGGCCCATGATTTTCAGCAAATGTTCGGTCTGAGCCAGGCTCCTTTCGGTTTCGGGCTGGGGATGGCGGCCGATGGTGTGGCTGAGATGGTTGGCATAAGCCACGATGGCCGACAAGACGGTGTGGCTGCCGGCCCGATCGGGAGCATGGTGGAATTCGGTGCAGACCTGGACCGCCTCGGGCATGCGCCACTTCTCCATGAGCAGACGCCCCAGCTCGGTATGGGTCGACCCGAGCATTTCCGCTTCGGCTACCAGGTCGGTGATGTTTTCCGTGATCTGTACCCTCTGGATTTCCATGAACTTCTTGTCATCCACCATCAGAATGGCCAACTTGCCGATGTCGTGCATGATCCCGCCGATAAAGGCCTGTTCGGGGTCCTCATAACGGCAGGCCGCCGCGATCCGGCGCGCCGCGAAGCCGCACTCGACCGAATGCTGCCATAAAATCGGGCCCCAGGCCTTCAAGCCCTTGCGCTCCTTGAAAAAGTAGCCGCGGGTCGAGGCCGCCAGGATCAAGCTCTTCGTGGTTTTGGCCCCAAGCCGCGTGAGGGCCTGGCGAAGCGTGTTGGCCTTTTGATAGCCGCCATAGAGCGCGGAATTGCTCACCTTGATGATCTTGGCCACCAGGGCCTGGTCGTGGGCCAGGGTTTTTTCCACCGTTTCCATGTCCGTTTCCGGATCGGAAAGCAATTGCAGCGTCTTGGACGCCATGGCGGGCAGAGGCGGCAGCTCTTCGATTTTGGCCACGAGCTGCGCGGCCACATCCCGGGATGATGTCCCGGCCTGCGACGGTGGGCCGGATTCGGCGCCGATCGAGGCCGGAGATGTGACCTTTCCCGCACTTTTGTCCGAGGGCGTGATCAACCACGATAACAGCTCGAGATAGTGGTGCGGGGAGAGCCCCGGGTATTGGGTCGCGGAAAAGGCATAGAAGAACATCGACAACTGGGGCTTGTTGACGATGGGCAGCAGGGCGCATTCGCCGGCAGCCGGGGTTTCGGTCACCCGGTCGATGAGCGGGGACTGGAAAATTTTTCCGAAAAAGCCGATGCCCGTGCGCTGCACCGCCTGAAACATGGGGTCTTGTTCGATGGTCCCCAGATCGCCTTTGATCGTTTTT
Organism: Desulfatitalea sp. UBA4791; assembly: GCA_002402905.1. GTDB lineage: Bacteria > Desulfobacterota > Desulfobacteria > Desulfobacterales > Desulfosarcinaceae > Desulfatitalea. The sequence continues at coordinate 3,914 of DHGT01000060.1, forward strand.
TGGCCGATGTTCCGGCCCTTGTCGATGGTGATCATCTTGCAGTGAATCACCCGCTGCTCCTTGGCCGTCAGGATCAGGATGCCGTCATAGAAGTTTTTGCAGAAGCCGATGACTGCCTCGACCTTTTTGAGCACCTCATCGGTGCGGATCAGCATCTTGAATGCCTGCTTATAGGCGCCGAACAGCGGGTCCACAGAGGTGGCCGAGGCGGAGAGCGCAGGGATGTTTTCCTTTTCGGACAGCGGCCCCAGGACGAATAGGCCATCGGTCAGAAGTTTTTCGACCGACTGCATGGCCCGATGGGTGTAGACAGGGGCCTGTTGCATGAGGCGGCGTACGCTCGATACCTTGAGGGCAAGCTGCACCAGTGCCCGTTCCTCGGTCGACAGGGCGGCGATGCGCGCCTCAGGAGCCGCCTTGGGTTGAATCCTGCGGTCCAGGGTGACGATGGACTTTTCAAAGCTGCGCAATTCGTCGGCATGGGAAAGTATTCGGATGGCCGCGGCGCCCGTGTCCAACTTGATGCCCGACCCATCGGGGTCGACGGGCGTATCGGTAAAGTGGAATTGACCCTCCTGGAGCATGAACAATTCGAGCAGCACCTCGCTGATTCCCAGCTCCAGGATCTTTTTGATCTGCGCCAGAGGGAAAAGGTCCAGTTCCGCCAGCACCTGGCGGACCGGCATGCCCGTTTCGGCCCGGACATGTCGGATTTGGCGCTCCTGGTCGTCGGTCATCATCCGTTGGCTTCTCAGCGCCCCAAGTATTTTTTCATCGCCGGTCGCCGACTGGGCATCGATCAGATGGCCGTCATTGAACGCCAGGGTCAACATTTGTGGGCCGCAGGCAACGGACAAGACACCGCTCAGACTCAATTGGGAAAGGAACATGAGCGCGTCGGCCGGATGATATTTACTGACATCACCTTGAAAAATCATAATTTTTCCACATTTATAGTTGCCGTTTGCCGGGGTCGTCATAGACAACCCAACCCCCCTTCCTATTATTGACCCAACCTGTCGGAAAGTTTAGGTCGTGCTCAACAACAAATGGCCAATTGGCCCGATTTTGGTTTTTAAATAGCTGTATCTCGCCTTGACCTGGCCGCAAGGGTGGTGCTATAAAATCGAACGTTCGCTCGGATAGAGACTCACCGGCGTTTACGCGTATCATCGTTCTCCCTTGATTCATCTGGTTCGCTGGGTTCGGCTGACAAAAATTTGGGGGGGGGGTAAATCGTTTCCCTTCACTTTATTCACCACATAAGGAGGATGTCATGAAGATCGAGGATGTCAAAAAAATCGTTGTTGTCGGTGCCGGAAACATGGGGCACCAGATCGCCACCTTGAGCGCCATCCAGGGCTTCAAAGTGGTCTGCACGGATATCAAGGAAGATATTCTTAAAAAGGCCGAAGCTTTCGTGGATAAGTACCTGCCCGGTCGCGTGGCCAAAGGCAAACTGACCGAGGAGCAGGCCAAACAGGCCCGGGCGAACATATCGTTCACCTCCAGTTTGCAGGAGGCCTGCAAGGATGCCGATTACGTCATCGAAGCGGTTCTCGAGATTTTGGATCTGAAACGCAAGATTTTCGCGGACCTCGACAAATTCACCCCCCCGCATGCCATTCTGGCCACCAACAGCTCGTTCATCGTCAGCTCCAAAATTGCCGATGCCACCAAACGCCCCGACAAGGTGTGCAACCTGCACTTTTTCAACCCGGCGCTGGTCATGAAACTGGTCGAAGTGGTACAGGGGCCCCATACCTCCGATGAAACCAGAGAAATCTCCATGGAACTGTGCAAGAAGCTGGAAAAGGTGCCGGTCCATTTGAAAAAAGAGGTCGACGGCTTTCTGCTCAACCGCATTTTCAAGGCCATTTCGCGCGAAGCCATGTGGATTCTGGAAATGGGCGTGGCCTCGGTGGAAGACATCGACAAGGCGTGTGTCTACGGCGCCGGACATCCCATGGGACCGTTCCGTCTCAACGACCTCACCGGTATTGACCTGAGCTACATCATGGGCATGGAAGCTTTCCGGGCCACCGGTGACCGCTCCCAGTTGCCCACCCCCAGCCTGGTGGAGAAATATGTCCAGGGCCACTACGGCGAAAAGACCGGCAAGGGCTGGTACGATTACACCAAGAAGTAGCAGGCCGCTCGGACCTGTCGCTTAGACGCTGATGCCGCCCGATCTCCGGAAATATCCCCGGATCGGGCGGTTTGCGTTTTGCGTGTTGATCGGGTCGTCGGGTTTACGGGGTGGGGGTGTGTCGAGGACACTTTTTAAAAAAGGAGGGGAATGATGGAGATGAAGCATCTTTTGCTTTCGGTGGCGTCCCGGGTGGCGACCGTAACGATTCACCGGCCGGACAAGGGAAACAGTCTTTCGCCCGAGGTGCTGGTGGAGGTCGAAACGCTCTTTACCGAGTTGAGCGCCAGGGAGGATGTGCATGTGATCGTCTTTACCGGCGGGGAGCGTTACTTTTCGGCGGGCTTCGACCTCAACGAGATCCGCAAGCTCGAAAAGGTTTCCAATGAGAGCTACACGGCCCTTTTTCATCGGGCCTACCGCGCCATCCTGTTCTGCAGCCAACCGGTGATCTGTGCCGTGGGCGGTGCCGCCATCGCCGGCGGATTCGATCTGACCATGATGTGCGACATCCGCTATGCTTCCGAGCGCGCCAAGTTCGGCCAGCGCGAGATCGTGCTCTCCCTGACGCCGATCATGGATCCACTATGGCGCATCATCGGTCTGGGCAGGGCCAAAGAGGTCGCCATGACCGGACGGATTTACGATGCCCACGAGGCCGAGCGCATGGGCTATGTGAGCAAGGTGTTTCCCGAAGGCGATCTCCTCTCCTCGGTGGATCGCATCGCCGTTGAAATGGCCGCCTACGATCGCGGCTGCCTCAAGGAGACCAAACAGCTGGGCAACATGATCCTCGATCAGGACCTGGACGGTGCCCTGCGCCTGCAGGAGTGGCTCTTCAGAAGCTACATCGGTTCCGAAGACAATCACCGGCGCATCGACGCCTTGCAGGCCCAACTGGCCGCACGGCGCAAGAAATAGGCGCCGCCTTGACATGCCGATTCGTTTGTTCCTATAGTGGGTCCTTCCCACGCCACGTAATAACAACTTATTGAAATCCATATGGAAAGGTAATCGATCGCCATGATGACCCCCCAACAATACGAAGAGAGTCTGCGCCGCCTGAACCTCGTGGTTTACATGTTCGGCAAGCGCATCGAAAACGTGGTGGACGACCCGATCATTCGTCCCTCCATGAATGCCGTGGCCAAGACCTACGAAATGGCCATGCGGCCCGAGCACGAAGACATCATGACCGCCACATCGCACATCACCGGCAAGCGCATCAACCGTTTTACCCATATCCATCAGAACATCGACGACCTGGTGAAAAAGAGCAAGATGGGACGCCTGCTGGGGCGGGCCACGGGCTGCTGCTTTCAGCGCTGCGTGGGCATGGATGCGCTCAATGCCCTGTCCATCGTCACCTACGACATCGACCAGAAGCACGGGACCTCGTATTACAAGCGCTTTATCGACTATCTGACCTATGTGCAGGAAAATGATTTGACCTGCGACGGGGCCATGACCGACCCCAAGGGCAATCGCGGCCTGCCGCCCCACAAGCAGACCGACCCCGACATGTTCCTGCACGTGGTCGAGGAGCGTGCCGACGGCATCGTGGTGCGCGGCGCCAAGGCCCACCAGACCGGCGCGGTCAATTCCCAGGAGGTCATCGTCATGCCCACCATCGCCATGCGTGCCGAGGACAAGGATTATGCCGTCTCGTTCTCCCTGCCCAGCGATGCCGAGGGCATCATCTATATTATGGGGCGCCAGTCGTGCGATACCCGCAAGTTGGAAGCCGGGCAACTGGATCGCGGCAATCCCTTTTTCGGCGGTCACGAGGCCCTGGTGGTTTTCGATAATGTCCTTGTGCCCTGGGAACGCGTTTTCATGTACAAGGAGTACGAGTTCGCCGGCAGCCTGGTGGAAAACTTCGCCGCCTATCACCGCCAGAGTTATGCCTGCAAGGTGGGGGTCGGCGACGTGCTCATCGGCGCGGCCCAGACCGTGGCCGAATACAATGGCGTTGAGCGCGCCTCGCACGTCAAGGACAAGATCATCGAGATGAACCATCTCAACGAAACCCTCTATTGCGGCTGCATCTCCTGCGCCAGCGAAGGGCATAAGGAGCCGAGCGGTACCTACGCGGTAGACAAGCTCCTGGCCAACGTGCACAAGCAGAACGTCACCCGGTTTCCCTACGAGATCGCCCGCCTGGCTCAGGATATCGCCGGTGGTCTGATGGTCACCATGCCGGCCGAGGATGATTTCAAGGCGCCGGCGACCGCCAAGTGGTTGGAAAAATACTATGCCGGCGATTGCGACGTGCCCACCATGAACCGCATGCGGATCCTGCGCTTGATCGAAAACCTGACCCTGGGAACGGCGGCGGTGGGCTATCTGACCGAGTCCATGCACGGGGCCGGATCGCCCCAGGCTCAGCGCATCATGATTTCCCGGTTGGTCAATTTGGCTGAAAAGAAGCGGGCGGCCCAAAAGCTCTCCGGCATCGAAGATGCGTGATGCCCACCCTCTGAAGATCGGCCTGAAGTATTGCGGCGGGTGCAAGCCCGATTACGATCGCGTCGCCCTGGCCGAGGAGATTGGGGAGCGCATCGCCCCGCATGCCGTTTTCGTGAGGCCGGACAGCGGGGACGTGGATCTCGTCCTGGCCGTCCAGGGCTGTCCCACCGCATGTGCCGATCTGACGCCTGTCGGGCATTTGCCGGTCTGGACCATCACCTCCCCGGAAGGTGCCGAGGCCTTTGTTCGATACATTGAAACCCGATTGCAAAAGGAGAACGCCATGAAGCTTTCAAGAGACGCGCTGCAACGCGCCATCGAGGTGTGGAATCTGGCCTGGGGACGTTACGACCTGGAAGGCGTTCTGGCGCTGATGAGCGAGGATATTGTCTTCGACAACTGGACCGGAGGCCAGGCCAGGGGCAAGGAGAAGTTGCGCCAAGCATGGGGTCCCTGGTTTGCCCAGGGGGATTTCAAGTTCATTCATGAAGATCTTTTCATCGACGAAGCCGGGCAAAAGGTGCTGTTTCGATGGCGGCTCGAATGGCCCTGTCGCGAAAAAGGCTTTGAAGGCAAATTGGAAAAACGACGCGGCGTGGACGTGATGCATTTCAGTGATGGCCGCATGGTCGAAAAATTGACCTACTCGAAGACCACCATCGAGATCGACGGCCAACGACACGCGCTGCACGTTTGATGGCGCATCGCGCATCGCTCGAATCGGCGGGATCGGCGCAAAACACCACTTTAACAGCCACCCGATAGTGTGCTATCTATCTATTTGCTTGATGGCACAGACAGGAAACCGGAAGGGGGGTCGATGACGGGCAAGGTACAGGCCGGGGAGAGCCATCCGCCGGCTGTCAGGTGCCGCGGTATTCGCGGCGCCACCACGGTGACCGAAAACAGCAGCGAGGCCATCCTCGAGGCCACCCGCGAGATGTTGTTCATCATGATCCGCGCCAATGGGGTCGACCCGGAGGACGTGGCCAGCGCCTATTTCTCGACCACGGTGGATTTGACGGCCACCTATCCGGCCCTGGCGGCCCGCCAGTTGGGCTGGTATGATGCGGCCCTGCTCTGCGGACACGAAATGCAGGTGCCCGGCGGCCTGCCGCACTGTATACGGGTGCTCGTGCACTGGAATACGACCAAGAGCAGCAAAGAGATCGTGCATGTCTACTTGAAGGAAGCCCGGCGTTTGCGACCCGACCGCCGCTCGTTACCTGAGATTCCCTGGGAAGAAATTGAGGCGGCGGCCAAAAACATCGACTTCGATGAATTGAAGTATAATCCGGACGGCAACTCGCAGAAGGAACGTTGAGGCGCTGGACCAGTGGGGCCGAATCGTTTCCGGACCGGCCGATTGCCGCATCCGTTTTTGAAACCAACGCATCTAAAGGAGGATACCCACCATGCCGAAACCCGCGAAAAACGACAAGAAAGCCAAGGTCATCGACGTGTTGAACAAGGCCCGCGCCATGGAGCTGCAGGCCATCACCCAGTACATGAACCAGCACTACAACCTGGACGACATGGATTACGGCCAACTGGCGGCCAACATCAAACTGATCGCCATTGATGAGATGCGCCATGCCGAAATGTTCGCCGAGCGCGTCAAGGAGCTGGGCGGTGAGCCGGTGACCGAACCCGCCGCCAAAACCAAGAAGGGCCAGCCGGTCGAAGCCATTTTCCCGTTCGACGCGGACCTTGAAGATTATACCATCGACGTCTACAACCAGTTTCTTCTGATCTGCCGCGAGAACGGGGACAGCACCAGCATGAAGTTGTTCGAGACCATCATCGACGAGGAGCAGTCCCATTACAACTACTTCGACAACATCGGTGATCATATCGAAAAGCTCGGACCCGCCTACCTGGCGCGTATCGCCGGAACCTCTTCTTCCACCGGCGGGACGACCAAGGGGTTTGTCATCAGCGGGGCGGTGGAGTAACCGCCCGCCAAATTGACACGATCCAGTCATGGGCGCCGGCGCTGACCCGATCGGAGGCGATGGCGCGCATTTTTGCACTCGCACAGCCGGCCGTTTAGAGGAAGGTGCCGCGCTGTGCGAAACGCAAAAATCGGTCCACCACTACGGAAACACCCACGATGATATCTACAGATCAGACCGCTGAACCCGAACTGCTGCTCATGGTGGCGGGGGCCAACGGTGCCATCGGTACCACCCTGGCCGCTGCCATTGCACAAATGTCCACAGATCCGGCCCCGATCATGTCCGGCCTGACGACCGGAGACCGACTTCAGGGGTGCGGCGTTCCCCGGTCGATGCGGATGGCCGGGTGGGATACCGACGCCGCCCCCCTGGTCCGTTCACTCGAACGGCACGGCGTCATCCCGCGGGCTCAATGGCAGCCGCACGCCGAGGCCCTGGCAAGGATCGCGGTGCGGCCCGCGCCGGATCAGAATGCTCGTCTTGCCGATCAGGTGGAGGCGGTTCAGCAGGATATGCGCCGCTTTCTGTCCGCCCATCCCGGTGCGCAACCGGTGTTGGTCAATCTGCTGCCCGCGGCCTGCGATTTCGGGCAGGCTCACCGGCTCCAATCCCTGGACGACCTGGTCCGCATGAACGAACCGGCCCTTCCCGATTTGGGCTATGTCCTGGCCGCCGTGATGATGGGAATCCCCGTCGTCAACTTCACCCCCAACACCGTCGAATTGCCGCTGGTCTGCCGCGAGGCGGCCCTGCGCAACATTCCTTTGGCGGGAAGGGACGGCAAGACCGGCCAGACCTACTTGAAGGTGGTGCTGGCTTCGGCGCTCAAGGCACGTTCCTTGTACGTGGATGGTTGGTACAGCCTCAACATTTTGGGTAATGCCGATGGCCGGAATCTGATGGATCCGGACCGCGCTTGCGGCAAACTGCGGAACAAGACCAACCTGCTGGATGAAATCCTCGGCTATCGCGTCGGCGAACCCTATGGCGAGGCCAGTCACAAGGTGCACATCGATTACTACCCGCCGCGCGGCGACGCCAAAGAGGCCTGGGATGTCATCGATTTCAAGGGTATTTTTGGCATGCCGATGAGCCTGCGCCTGAATCTGCAGGGCCGGGACAGCATATTGGCCGCGCCCCTGGTGATCGATCTGGCGCGCTGGGTGGCGGCGTTGAAGAACGCCGACATGGGCGGCCCCTGTTCCGACCTGGGGTTTTACTTCAAGAAGGCGGTGGGCGAGCATCCACCGTTGACCTTTCAGGATCAGCTGGCGGCTCTCGACCGACTGGAAAAGCAGATCGTCGAACGGATTTCGGGGCCCTTGGATTGACCTACCATCGAGAACGACAGGATGAATTGAAATGGTTTTTGGATACAGCACCAACGCCTTCGTCAAATTTTCCCTTCCGGACGCCTTGGACAAAATCGCCGAATTGGGATTCAAAGGGGTGGAGATCATGTGCGACCAGCCCCATCTCTATCCGCCCGAGTATGACACCAACCGTCTGGTCGAAGTCAGCGCACGGCTGGCGGCCAACCAGTTGAAACCGACCAACCTCAACAGCTTCACCCTNNCAGATACGGGTGGACCACACCCTGGCCTGCCTGGAGATTGCGGCCACTCTCGGTTGCGCCAACATTTCCGTTCCCCCGGGCGGTCCGCTGCCCAAGGGCATGACCCGCAAGGAGGCGCTGGCTCTGTTTCACAAAGGCCTGGACCAGGTGATTCCCAAGGCCGAAGCGTTGGGTGTCCAACTGCTTATCGAACCCGAACCCAACCTGCTCATGGAACGGACATCGGAAATCAAACCCTTTGTGAGCGAGATCCGTTGCGATGCGGTGGGCGTCAATTTCGATATCGGGCATTTCTTCTGCGCGGGTGAAGATCCGGCCGGCGCACTGGAAGAGCTTTTTCAGTGGGTGGGGCACATGCATATCGAAGACATCGCCGCGGATCGGACCCACAACCATTTGATCGCCGGGTTGGGCGCCATCGATTTTACGGCCGTGTTCCAGGCGATGCGCTCGCTCGGGTATGCCCGCGACATCAGCCTGGAGCTTTACCCTTACGTGGATCGGCCCGAGGCGGCCGGCCGGGAGAGCTTGGACCACCTGGTGCCGCTGATGCAGCAGGCCGGGCTGGCCGTTTAAGCAATTGACAATACGGGCCGGCTTCTGTTACCTGATTTGAAGTTATCGTTCAGGCTGTCTTCGAACACGTTTACCGTTTAAATCATATCGCTCGTTTTCCGGCGCCGTTCACACGCGATGTTCCCCCCTTGGCACGTCTCCATGCAAGATGACGGCATGGATCGAACGCACCGGATCAGTTGCCGACGCGCGGCAGGATCGACAGGCAGGGTGTATGGATCGAAGGACCTTCCTCAAATTGGCCGGAATGGGAAGCGTGGCCTTTGCCGCCGGCTGCAATGCACATCCCGAAAAACATCTCTACACCCTGGTGCGTGCACCCGAAGATATGGTGACCGGCGAGGCCACGTGGTATGCCTCCACCTGCCGCGAATGTCCGGCCGGCTGCGGCGTCCTGGCCAAGAACCGCGAGGGCCGGGTGGTCAAGCTGGAGGGCAATCCGCTCCATCCGGTCAACCAGGGCAAGCTGTGCGCCCGCGGGCATGCGGCGCTGCAAGGGCTGTATCATCCCGATCGGATCCACGCGCCGCTTCTCAAGGAAAAGGAGGCGTGGCGAAAGATCTCCTTTGATCAGGCCCTGACCATCGTCCAACAAAAGGCCCATGCGGCGGCGGCCTCGGGACCGGACCGCGTTGCCATGCTGTCCGAGGTGACCGGCCGCCATCTGCTCGACCTGTTCGTTTCGGTGCTCGCCGGCCATCGCAGCACCGGTCCCCTGATCTTCGAACCCTTTGCCTACGAATCGCTCAAATTCGCCCATGGCCAGCTCTTCGGACGGGCCGAACTGCCCGGTTACCATCTCGATCAGGCCGACCTGATCGTGGGATTCGGCGCCGACTTCCTGGAGACCTGGCTCTCCCCGGTGGAGTACAGCCGCAAATTCAAAATGATGCACGCCTGGGACAATGGCACCAAGGGCTTTTTTGCGCACGTGAGCGCCTATCAATCCCTGACGGCGGCCAATGCGGACCAGTGGATCATGTGCCGACCCGGCAGCGAAGCCCTGGTGGCCATGGCCCTGATCGCCCAGCTGCTGGACGACGGCGTCGGCCGTGATCTGCCGGGGCCTTTCCGTGTCGCCTTGATGGAGGCGAGCGCGGGATACCGGCCGGCCGAACTGGCCGAAAAGACCGGCGTCGCGGCCGACACCCTGAGAATCCTGGCCCAACGCCTGCAAAGCGCCCGACGGCCGCTCGTCCTGCCCACGGCGGCCGCTTCCTGCGGCACGGCCTCGGCGGCCGCCGACCTGGCCGTTTTGATGCTCCACGCCATCCTCGATCCCGATTTCGGGCTCCTCGATTTCGACCAGCGCCACCGCGTGGAGATCGCCGCCCCCCGGGCGCAGATCAACGCCTTCTGGCAGCGTCTGGCCGATCGGCCGGTCGATCTGCTGCTGCTGAACCGGGTCAATCCCCTCTATGCATTGCCGGCTGACCTTCCGGTTCAAAAGGTGCTTGACGACGCGCGCTGTTTCACCGTGGCGTTTGCGTCCATCATGGACGAAACCGCCGCGGCCGCCGATCTGATCATCCCGGTCCAGCATCCCCTGGAATCGTGGGACGCCTACGAAAGCAAGCAGGCCATGACCGCCACCCTGCAGCCCACCCTGGGCCGCATCAGCCCGGCGCCCAACATCGGCGATCTTTTCCTGAACCTGCTCCCCGACGACCGGCGCCCGGTGGGGGACTACCGCCACTATCTGACTGAACGCATCGCACGCGAAAACGACATCGACTCCCCGGACCAATGGCTGCAGCTCGTTCAAAACGGAGGACGCTTCGTGGCCGGCCGGTCGGCATCCAAACCAGTGCCCCGGCTGGAGGCCGCGCCGGTGCGGACGCTGGCCGAAGTCCTGGACCGCCTGGCATTGCCGGCCAAAGACAAGATGGTGCTCCAGGTCGCCTCTTCCCTGCGGTTTTACGACGGGCGCCACGCCGACCGGCCCTGGCTCCCCGAAATTCCCGATCCCGTTTCCCAGGTGGCCTGGCAGACGCTGGCCATGGTCAATTCTCAAGTCATGGCCGCCAGAGGCTGGCAGGATGGCCAGGAAATTCAGCTGGCCACGGCCCACGGCAAGGTCGTCCTGCAAGCCTACGGCCACGCCGGCGTACATCCCGAGCTCGTGGTGGTCCCGGCCGGGCAAGGGCACACCCACATGGGGCGCTATGCCCAAGGGCAGGGGGTTAACCCGGTGGCCGTGCTTGGCGGACAAACCGATGCCCAGAGCGGCGCTCCCGACTATGCGGCCGTCATCGACCGTATGGATACCGCCGGCGGCCATGCGGCCCTGGCCATCCTTTCGGGCAGCCGCATCCAGTACGATCGCAAGATCGCCTTGAGCGTGCCGCTGGAAAAGGCATCCGATCGCGACCGCCTGGAAGGCCTCACCATGAACGACTTCCCGCTCACCCTGCCGCTGCCCGAGGGATACGACCACAGCCGGGACATCTATCCACCCCACGACCACGACGGCTACCGTTGGGGCATGACCGTGGACCTGGATCGGTGCATCGGCTGCAGCGCTTGCGTGGCCGCCTGTTACGCGGAAAACAATCTGGGCATCGTCGGCGAGGCGCGGATCATCGAAGGCCGGGAGATGGCCTGGATGCGCATCGAGCGCTACCAGGACCCCGAGGATCCCACCCGGATGATTTTTTTACCCATGATGTGCCAGCATTGCGACAACGCGCCCTGCGAGTCGGTCTGCCCGGTCTATGCGCCCCACCACTCCAAGGAGGGGCTCAACAACCAGATCTACAACCGTTGTATCGGCACGCGTTTCTGCGCCCAGAACTGCCCATACAAGGTGCGACGGTTCAACTGGTTCGACTGGGAGTGGCCCGAACCGCTCAACCTGCAACTCAATCCCGACGTCACGGTACGCAGCAAGGGTGTGATGGAGAAATGCTCGTTCTGCATTCAACGCATCAAGGCGGCCCATCACCAGGCCAAGAACGAAAGCCGCGACATCCGCGACGGCGAGGTGGTGCCGGCCTGCGTGCAGAGCTGCCCGACCGATGCGCTGATCTTCGGCAACCTGATGGACCCGAACAGCGCGGTGCGCAAGAAGATCGAAGACCCGCGGGCCTACCAGGTGATGGGGTATCTGAACACCAAGCCGGCGGTGATCTATTTGAAGAAAGTGGTTCAGAAGCTTTAGAAATTCGACCGGAAGACAAGCGACAGGAGACCCAAAATCAAAATCGACCCTATTCCTTCACTTTAAACTTAACACTTTAAACTTAACCGAACCCCCATGACCCAAACCGCACTCACCTATCAGTCCATCGACGACACCGTCATCGATACCCTGGCGCCGCCGGACCGCAACTACTGGGTGGTCGTGGCGTTGCTGTTCTGCGGCGTACTCATGGGCGCCGTCTGCTGGCTCTATCAGATCTTCACGGGCATCGGCGTCGGCGGTCAGAACAACCCGGTTCACTGGGGCACCTACCTGATCAATTTCGTCTTCTGGGTCGGTATCGCCCATTCAGGTACCCTCATCTCGGCGATCCTGCACCTGTTCCGAGCCGGGTGGCGCAACCCCATCGCCCGCGCGGCCGAAACCATGACCGTCTTCGCCGTCTGCACGGCCGGCCTCTACCCGTTTATCCACCTGGGCCGGGTGTGGATGGTCTACTACATGCTCCCCATTCCCAATCAGCGCACCTTGTGGCCCAACTTCCAGTCGCCGCTCATGTTCGACGTGGTGGCCATCAGCACCTACCTGACGGTCAGCTCGCTCTTCTGGTACACCGGCATGCTGCCCGACCTGGCCGCCATCCGCGACCGCGCCACGGGCCTGCGCCGCAAGGTTTTCGCTATCATCTCCCTGGGCTGGACCGGAGAATACGAGCAGTGGCGCCACTACACCCGCGGCTATCTCTTTTTCGCGGCTCTGGCCACGCCACTGGTCATCTCGGTGCACAGCGTGGTGTCATGGGACTTCGCTCTGGGCGTGGTGCCCGGCTGGCACACCACGATCTTTGCCCCCTACTTCGTTGCCGGGGCCATCCATTCGGGTTTGGCCATGGTGCTGACCCTGATGATCCCTTTGCGCAAGATCTTCCACTACGAGAAGATCATCACCGTGCGGGTTCTGGAAAGCGTGGCCAAGACGATCGTCTTTACCGGTCTGATCGTGGGGTTCGCTTACGGCACCGAGGTCTTCATCGCCTGGTACAGCCACAATATCGTGGAGATGGAGACCTTTCGCTGGCGCATGTTCGGCGACTATGCCGTGGAGTATTGGATCATGGTCGTCTGCAATACGGTCATCCCCCTGCTTTTCCTGATCAAGCCGATCCGCACCCATATCAAGTGGCTCTTCGTGATTTCAATATTCGTCAATATCGGCATGTGGTACGAGCGCTTCGTGATCATCATCGGGTCCGTGGCCCACGATTTTCTTCCTTACGCCTGGGGCTTGTACCGGCCCACCCTGGTGGAGTTCGGCATCATGATCGGCAGCTTCTGCCTCTTTTTCTTTCTTTTCGTCCTTTTCGTCAAACATCTGCCGTCGGTCTCCATGACCGAAATGAAAGAGACGCTGCATGAAGGAGGTGCCCATGCCGACTGATCGCGCTTCGATCATGGGGATCTTCGACACCGAGACCCAGGCCGCATCGGCCATCCGCGGGCTGCACAACACGGCCTATACCCTGGAACGGGTGCACAGCCCCATCCCCAGTCACGTGATCGCCGGGGCCATGGAAGCGCCCAAGAGCAAGGTGGGCTGGTTCACCCTGGCCGGCGGCATCACCGGGTTTTTCGCAGGATTTCTGCTGGCCGCTTTCACGTCCGCGCGCTGGGGCATGATCGTGGGCGGCAAGCCCATCGTGGCCCTGGTGCCATTTTTCATCGTGGGCTTCGAGTTCACCATTCTCTTCGCTGTCTTCGGCAATGTCCTGGGGTTGATCTCCCAGGCGCGTTTGCCACGCTTTAAGCAGGACGAGTTATACGATCCCCGCTTTACCGGCCACAAATTCGGCGTCCTGGCCAGCTGCAACGCCAGTGAATGTAATGGGTTGTATCACTTTTTCGAAGCCAAGGGGGCCGACATCAAGACTGCCGAAGAGGTACAGGGAGAGCCGGGGCAACCGCCGCAAGGAGGGCCAACCCCATGAGCAACGGCCCCGGTTCTTCTACTGCAACCGTTTCGGTCCGGCCAAACTTGCCGCTGGTGTTCTGCGGCCTGCTGACCGCCGCCGGCCTCGTCGTTTTCGTCTCCCAGCTGTTCGGGGGCAACGCCGCGCGGGCCTGGCAGTCCTACCTGGTGAGCTTTCTGCTGTTTTCGGCCATCGCCCATGGCGCCGTACTTTTCTCTACGCTCATGCATGCCGTGGGTGCCCGCTGGAGCGGCCCGCTGGCCGGCTTGGCCGAGGCCTTCACCTCGTTCTTCCCGGTGTCTTTCGCGCTTTTCCTGGTGCTGTTCATCGGACGCCAGCACATTTTTCCCTGGCTCGGCCACGACCTGCATGGCAAGGAGGTGTGGCTCAACCTGCCGTTTCTCTTTTCCAGGGACGCCATCGGACTCCTGCTGCTTTACGGATTGGGACTGGCTTACCTCTATCATGTTCTGGGGCTCAAACAGGCCGTCCGCCAAAGCGGCGGACCCCTGGCGCAGTGGCTTTCCAGCCGCTGGCAGACCCGGCCGCCCGAACCCGTCCGTTTTCGCCGGCGAGCTACCGTGCTGGCGTTTCTCTATATGTTCGTCTTCGCCGTGGTGCTTTCCCTGCTCGGCTACGACCTGGTGATGAGCATGGATCCCCACTGGTATTCCACCTTGTTCGGCGCCTATTCCTTTGTAAAAGCCATCTACGTGGGCTTCGGGGCCCTGATCATCACCGCGGCGATTCTGCAGCTGAGCGGGCGCTCCGGCTTCAGCCTCGCGTCGTCCCACTTCCACGACATCGGCAAGCTCTTCTTCGCCTTCGGCTTGGTGTGGGCTGATTTTTTCTATGCCCAATTCGTCGTGATCTGGTACGGCAACATCTCCGAAGAGACGGCCTACGTCATCGAACGCACGATGACCGCGCCCTGGAGTCTCCTGGCCTGGGCCGTGCTGGCGATCTGCTTTATCGCGCCCTTCCTGATACTGCTCAACAAGCGCATCAAGACGATTCCGGTGGCCATGATCGTGATATGCGGCGCCGTTATCGTGGGGATGTGGCTGGAGCATTTTCTGCTGCTCGGCCCGGTGTTTCATCACGGTGTCGAACGTCTGCCGCTAAGCTGGATCGATCCGCTGGTGGCATTGGGATTTCTGGGGCTGCTGGCGGCGTCGGTGGTATTTTATTTGAGACAGTTTCCCGCGGTGTTGAAGCACCGGTTGGAGGATAAGCGCTGATGGAGATCCTGATCACCGCCATTTCCCTGCTCGGCCTGCTGACCGTCGCCATATTGATCGGCACCAAAGGGCATCCCACGCGCTTTTTCACCGCCTTCGGCGAGAGCATTCGGTTGATTTGGATCAACCGCGGGCCGCTCTTCTGGGTGGCGGCCTGTGTCGTGCTGGTGTTGGGCTTTCTCTTTTTCTATTATGCCTCGCCTGCCACGCGGGTGGGCGCCGCCCAGCCGATTCCGTTCAGCCACAGGCTGCATGCCGGCCATAAGGCCATCGACTGCCGCTTTTGCCACTCCTATGTGGCGCGATCTCACCATCCGGGCCTGCCGGCGGTGGAAAAGTGTCTTTTCTGCCACAATTACATCATCGCCAACCATCCCGAGATCCGGAAAGAGCACGACTATTTCAACACCAACACCCCCACGCCGTGGATCAAGGTGTTCTACCTGCCCGAGCACGTGTTGTTCAACCATCAGCGGCATATCCTGAAAGATATCGCCTGCGAGGCGTGCCATGGAGAGGTCAGGGAAATGGATCGGCTCAAGGGCGAGCGGTTCAAGATGGGGTTTTGCATCGAGTGCCATCGGGAAAAGAAGGCCAACCTGGATTGCTGGTTGGCGTGTCATAGTTGATTGACAGTGAAGAAGTTTAAAGTGTCAAGTGTTAAGTTTTAAGTGAAGGAATTCTGTCGATGGATATATGATTCGTCGATCTTAAGGCTGATGTAGTCGAGGCGGCATTCATCTGAAATGAATGACGTTGGTTTTTAAAATTTCCGCGAAACGGGACGAGGAGATATCTTCGATTGGAAGCGAAACCGCCCTTCAAATACCCGACGGCCATCGCATTTTGCCTGACCTCCGGGTTCTGGATGATGGTGGCGACCTTTTACGGGCTGCTCGGCGCCACGGAATTGATGGCGCCCGATCTTTCCGCCAACCTGGGCGGCATCGTCTTCGGCCGGGTGCGGCCGACCCATGTCAACCTGGTGCTTTTCGGCTTCGTGACCCCCGGCCTGCTGGGAGCGGCCTTCTACTACCTGCCACGCCTGTTGGGCACCCGGCTTTACAGTGAACGACTGGGTGTCCTTACCGCCGTGGTCTGGAACGGAGCCCTGGTGGCCGCGGTGGCGACCCTGGCCATGGGGATGACCCAGGGGCGAGAATATGCCGAACTGGCATGGTCCATCGACGTGGTCATCGTGGTCGCCTTCCTGCTGGTTTTTTTCAACTTCATGATGACGGTCAAGCAGCGCGAGGAGCCGATACTTTATGTTTCGGTCTGGTACGTGCTGGCCGGTTGCATCCTGACGTCCTGCACCTACATCCTGGGCAATGTCATCTGGCGCCCCGACAGCGGCGCCCTGGTGGGCATTCCCGACGCCATCCTGCTCTGGTTTTACGGCCACAACATCTTCGGTCTGCTGTTGACCCCGTTGTCTGCCGGCGTGGCATATTACGTCATTCCCCGGGCGACCCGCAACCCGCTTTACAGCCACACGCTGTCACTGCTCGGGTTCTGGTCCCTGATCGTGGTCTACACCCACATTGGCACCCACCACCTGCTGCAGGTGCCGGTGCCCACCTGGCTCAAGGTGGTGGCCATCGTGGACAGCATCGCCATGGTGATACCGGTCATGGCCTTTCTCATCAACATCTGGTACACGGCCAAGGGCAAGCTCGGCGAAATACACGCCGACATCGGCGCCAAGTTCGTCTTCACCGGAACGATCATGTACTTCTTCGTCAGCATCCAGGGATCTTTCATGGCCCTGCCCGACGTGCAGCGGGTCACCCATTTCAACAACTGGGTGGTGGCCCACGCCCACATCGGCGTCCTCGGCTTTGCCGGCATGATCGCCCTGGGCGGCCTCTATTATACCATCCCCAAGATGACCGGCCGGCCCCTTTTCAGCCGCTTTCTGGCCGATTTTCAGTACTGGATGGTGCTGATCGGAATGGTGGGCTTCACCATCGTGCTGACCATCGCCGGCCTGATCCAGGGCAATGCCTGGCTCAACGGCGAAACCGTCTATCGTGTGCTTCCCGAAATTCATGTTTATTATGTGGTGCGGGCCGGATTGGGCCTGCTGATTTTCAGTTCGGCCGTGCTGGGATTTTACAATATCGTCAGATCCGTGTGGGCCAGGAGCGGAGCGCCGTCATGAAGATGACCCCCCTTGCCGTTGTCGTCGGCAGTGTCCTGATATTGGCGACCATCGTCTTCGTCGTGATCATCCTGCCGTATGTGCACACCAGCAAGACCGTGCCTTCGGAGATCTTCCGGGAACGCAGCGATCCGGAGGCGGCCGGCCGCGACCTGTATATCGCCAACGGATGCGTCTACTGCCACAGCCAATCGATCCGCAGCATCGACTGGGGTCTGGGGGCCGAGCGCATCGCCCAGGCCGGCGACTATGTGGCCGATTATCCGATCCTGCTCGGTTCCCAGCGCACCGGACCGGATCTTTCCCAGGCCGGCGGCGAGCACCCGGACGACTGGCACTGGGCCCACTTCGCCAACCCGCGTTTCACCCGGCCCTTGTCGCTCATGCCGACGTTCGCCTTCCTGGGCGAGCCCCGGACCGAGGAGCTGATCCGTTATGTCCAGAGCCTGGGTTTCAAGGACGCCGATCACCGCATGGCGCGCCAGGATTACTGGAAGGGCAAGGCCATCGCCGCCTACGAGGCCGGGCCGGACGTCAACGTGCAGTGGCTCAACGAAAACATCCCCCAGGGGTGGCGCGACGTGCCCAACCCCTATCCCACGACCGAGGCGGGTCTGGCCAGGGGACACAAGATCTACCAGGATTTTTGCATCGGCTGCCACGGGCCGGTGGGCGACGGCATGGGGCCGGCCCAGCCGTGGATCTATCCGCCGCCGCTCAACTTCACCATCCTTAAAAATCGGGAGATCAGCGGCGGCATTCTCTATTACCAGATCATGAACGGCATCACCGGCACAGCCATGCCCTATTTCAAGCGCGAACTCGAATCGGAAAAGATCTGGGACGTGGGCAATTACGTGGCGGTCTATTTTATCAACCAGAGCGATGCCAACGCCGAACCGCGCGGCATCGATGCAGCCTATGAGCCTTAAACCATGTATTATCCCTATTTCATAGCCTACATCGGCATTGGACTGGTTATCAGCCTGGCGGTTTTTTTCTGGGCCCTGAAGAGCGGTCAGTTCCAGGATCAGCAGCGCGCGCGCTTTCTGCCGCTGCGCGACGACCTGAACGCCCCGCCGGTTCGGACCACCCGGGCCCACCGGTTGGAAGTTTACGGCCTCTTTGTTCTGGCCGTAGCCGGGCTGGCAGCCAGCGCGGGGGTGCTGCTCTATGCGATCTATTTAAATTGATCCGCAGATGGGAAAGCCCGGCTCCATGAGGGGGCTGGCCAAAGCGCCCGGGCGAGTCCAGTATCATCAACGCTTCAATGAAGCGGAGGGAAAATGAGATTTTATGCCCTTCTTAACTTCCAGCATGTCATGGGATATTTTTTCGTGGGGCTGCTCTTCATGGTCGTGTTCGGCCTGACGCTCGCCTACGCCCATTTCCACACCGGAGAAACCGAACGGCGCATGACCGAGGTCGTGGGGCGGTTCCGCGAGAATATCCAGGACCGCAACGCCCCCTTTCCCCTGGCCATGATACTGATCATCGCCGGGGTATTTATCTGGGGCTTTTTATACATCCTGATGCACGGATGGCTGGGAGTGAAAATATCATGATAGAACAAGTCCGGCATTTCGAGTCCGAGTTGCGCACCTGGATGTGGCTGGCCGTCATGCTGGCCATCATCCTCTTCAAGGGATTTTTCGCTTTTTTAGTGGTGTCCGACCTGGGGCAGCCCACCTGGAGCTACCGCCCGGTCGCCGATGTCCCGGCCTCGTCACCTTACGCCGAATACCAGTTATTGCCCTATCCGCAGCACATCCGGGGCGCCAGGGGGGAGTAGACAGATGGTTCGGATCCTATGCGTCGCATTGATCGCGTGTGCCGTGGCCCTGGGCGCCTATGCCGTCATCACCTTGTATGACGAGACACTCCAGGTGGGCCGGATCTGGGAGACCCCTGCCGTCAAACCTCATGAACAGCCGATCCCGGTCATGGCCAACGTGAGCGTGCCCTTCACCGGCGGAGAGTTGCTCTACCGCACCGCAGACCCCGATACTCTCCAGCCCGGTTTCAGCCTCACCGCCCCCAAGGCCATCACCCAGGGCCGCCAGGGTTACCAGTACTACTGCGCCCAGTGCCACGGTCAGCACTTCGACGGCTACGGCACGGTGGGCCAAAGCTTCGCCCCCAAGCCCGAAGATTTGCGCAGCCCCCGCGTCCAGAACCTGTCCGTCGGCCGCCTCTTCCATGAAATCAGCTACGGCATCCCCAACGGCCGCCAGCCGGCCCTGGCCACCACCATCGCCGTGGACGAACGCTGGCAGATCGTTGCCTTTGTAAAATCGCTGGGTGTGCGGGAGTGAGCATTCTCTCGAGTAGATTCAAAGGAGCTTGCCTTTTACCATGACCCGCGAATCAATGTATTGAATTGGGCCTGAATTTTCCCAAGCATAAGCCTGCTGGCAGAGAGAAATTATGCAGGGCGAAGACAACATTACCGAATTTTTAATGAAAGAAGCGGAGTATATCCGCAAGGCATACGACGAGCGGGTCTCTCAAACCCGGGCGTTCGAGCGCTACGCGTTGCTTTCAACAGGAATCATTTGGTCCTGGTGCGCCACGAACTTCGAATTTCCGGCTGTCAAGATATTGGTCCGGATGCCGGCATTGATCACCTTTCTTTTCGGCATCAGGGCATGGGGCATGGTTCGACTATGGACTGACCGTCTTACATCTTGAACTCGATCAGTATCCTGAAAAGCATGTCTATACCATCGCAAAAAAAGCTTTTAACGAAACGCTGCACCGAACAAGCCGGTAAACGGGGCGTTGCCGGGACACAAAATGAAAAATGTCTTTATATTTTTGACCGTTCTGATCGCAGGGCTGGCCTGTGCCTCTCAGGGAATAATAATGAACGAATATCAACAAGAAATAATGGATCGCCGCACGGAAGAAGCTCGCGTTCTATGGCAGACGATGAAGTCGGAAGGTTTCACCGAACATACCGTAGCAACCTTGGATTTCGTTCTCTTCTCCGACTCCCACGAACAAGCAACGCAACTCATCGCGCAACTTTCTGAAAACTATTCGCTGGAACTTTCGCCTGCAACCGAGCAGGGCTATTTTTTGATAAAAGGCACAACTCGCCCATACGGGAATGAATTCACATACCAACAGTGGATTGACTGGGTAGAGTTCATGGTGGGTGTTGGATTTACCCACAAATCCGTTTTTTCTACAGGGTTTTGACCCAAACAACCTGATATGGGTGAATCAAAAATAGGCGTCGAACGATCGCTTGCACGGGACATCCAACCGCGGATTGTCACAGTCGCGCCCGTGAAGCGCAGGCGTTCAGGAAAAAACAGGAGGCATTATATGCAAGCACGAGGCCCTCTCATGATAGAACACCGTTTGATCGAACGAATGCTTTCAGTCATCAAAGGAGTTTTATCCAAAATCGAATCGAAACAAGAGGTAGATCCTGTGTTCGTGGATATAGCAGTTGATTTCATCAGGGTCTACGCCGACCGGACACATCACGGCAAAGAGGAGGATGTTTTTTTCCGAGAGCTGAGTAAAAAAGCATTGAAACCAGAAGACAGTCAAATCATGAAAGAACTGATCGAGGAACATGTATTCGGTCGACAGACAACCAAAGCGCTTGTTGAAGCCAACACTCGATACCGGAATGGTGACCAAACCGCCTTAACGGATATCGCAGCCACCCTTAAGACTCTTACCGATTTTTATCCCAGGCATATTGATAAAGAAGACAAAATCTTTTTTCCAAAATCCAGAGCTTACTTTACTGATAAAGAGGATCAGGCGATCCTGGCTGAGTTCTGGGAGTTTGATCGGAAAATGATTCACGAAAAATACGAATCATTGATCGAAGGATTTGAAAGCCAAAAGTGAATCACGAATCTCTTGCTACAATTGAACAGGGTTGCACATAACCCCAGCATCAGGGGCGTGGCGAGGAACCTGCCGCCCATTGATGATAATTGTCGGGTCACAGAAAAGGTAAAGAATGATGTCGAACAGAGGAAAAGTTGCAACGGAAACGTTCATGCGCGGATACAACTGAGCTCAGTCGATTCTCTATGCTTTCCGGGAAGAAGGCGAATTGGCGGACGACATTGCTCTAAAGATTGCGTGTGGCTTCGGTGCAGGTATGGCTCGGAAAGAGGAGGTTTGCGGTGCTATTTCGGGAGGCATCCTGGTTTTGGGGTTGCGATATGGCAGGGGCAGCAACGATGATCGGTCCGCAACAGAGGCGACCTACTTAAAAACAAGAGCGCTCATGGATCTTTTTTCCACGAAGCATGGTACATTTATCTGCCGAGAATTGCTCAACGGTTGTGAACTGACTACGGAAGAAGGGCAGAAATGTTTCAAAGAGAACGAGCTGCTCAAGAAGACCTGCATCCCATGCGTCCAGAGTGTGGTAGAGATCCTTGAGCGCATCCTGTAAAAAAAAGCTCAACATTTTTTCAGCAGATCGCCAACTGCTCCCCAATCTGAGGCCAGGGACAATATCATAGGGACATATATCGGATGAGATGACCAGACAACTGGCTGACGGGCGGCTGATGTCGAAGGGTTGACTATTCAGGAGGTTTTCATGAAAAAGATTGGAATTGTCGGCGGCATCGGGCCGGAATCCACGGTTGACTACTATAAAATGATCATCGGTGCTTTTCACGAGCGGCAAGCCATGATGGGCTACCCGGAAATTCTCATCTACAGCATCGATCTGACCGCCCTGACCAGATTGGTTGAGGCCGGCGAGTTGGAGCGCCTCGCCGATTGGCTTCTGGAAAAGGTGGTCGCGCTGCATCGCGCCGGTGCCGAATTCGCCGTGATCGCGTCCAATACGCCGCATGTGGTTTTCGATGCCATTCAATCCAAATCCCCACTGCCCATGTTGAGCATCGTGGAAGAAACCTGCAAAAAAGCCCAGGAAAAAGGTCTTAAACGACTCGGTCTGTTGGGCACAAGGTTCACGATGGAATCGGATTTTTACAAGAAGGCCTTTGCAGACAAGCAGATGGCGATGTTCGTGCCAGACAGGGACGAGCGGGAGCTCATCCATCATCGGCTCTTTTCTGAAATCGAACTGGGCATTTTCAAAGATTCGACCCGGCAGGAGTTGCTGGCGATCGTAAAAAAAATTGATGGAGCGACATGCCATCGATGCCGTGATTTTAGGCTGTACCGAGCTCCCTTTGATCCTCACGAAAGACGAATTTGGCATCCCTTTTCTCAACACGACCGCCATTCATGCGGAAAGCATCGTGAAGTTTTGTCTCTAACGCGCCCGTCGGGGCAGGGCCTGGTGTGCGTTACGGGCTCAGGTGCCTCAGGCGGAGCACCCGTTCGCCAATGGCGGTTACCTCGAATCGCTGGCCATACAAGGTCAACTCCCGGCCCTGGTCTGCCACGGTCAACTCATTGGCGTAGGCATAGCCGGGGTCCAGGGCTGGGATGATCACGTCCAACCGAAATTTTCCGGCGCCGGCAGGACCGCGGTACACGATGCTCAGGTCCGCCACCGCCATCGGTTTGCCGATGGGAAGGATCACTTCGCCGGGGTACAATCCGGGCTGCTGGTTCGTTTCCGAATCCGCGGTCAACGCAGGTTCCTGAACCGCACGACGGTAATCGAAATCCCAGCTCCACCCGAAACCGGGCGAGGGGTCCGCGACAGGCGAGGGGCGGGGGCCGTGGGTGGCCTGGTAGGCCGCAGCCATCAGTCCCAGTGCCAAAAGGGTTGCCAGGAAGAGGTTGATCCAGGTGTGTCTTGCTTCACTATCCATCGCTGTAACGCATGACCTCCACGGGAGATGCCGCCGCATCGAATTGAGTGGATTTTGATAATAAGGGTTGCGCCATCGGATGCAAGAGATGTGAAGCCACTATTTACTTTTTGCCGTTTTCGTGGAGAATATCCTGCATGAAAACCAATATCACCCTGATCGGCATGCCCGGTGCGGGCAAAAGCACGGTGGGAATCATTCTCGCCAAGAACCTGGGCATGGGATTCATCGATACGGATGTGCTCATTCAAACGCGCGAGCGCAAGACGCTCCAGCAGATCATGGACACCTGCGGCCACCTCGGTCTGCGGGCCGTGGAGGAGCGTGAAATTCTCGACCTGCGGGTAGCGCACCACGTCATCGCCACGGGCGGCAGCGCGGCTTACAGCCCGGCGGCCATGGACCATTTGGGGCGCATATCCACCATCGTCTTTTTGCAGGCGGGTTTCGACGAGATCAAAAGGCGAATCCATAACTTTGAAACCCGGGGCATCGCCAAGGATAAGAATCAGTCGTTCGAAGCGTTGTTTGCCGAGCGCCAGGTGCTCTATCGGCAATATGCCGAGGTGACCATCGATTGCAATCGCCTGGACCAGGAGCAGGCCGCGCTGCAGATCGCCGCGGCACTGCCGTCGTATGGGGCTTGACGGATTTTTTCCGGAGGGCGGCCATGGGCCGTACCAAACCGGTTCTGAGAATCATTGATAAGGAGTTGACGCGATGACAGTGGAACGATCCGAAATTCTGGAGTTGGCGTTTACCAAGGCCAAACAATACGAAATGCGAGGCGGCGGGTGCTCGCAATGTGCCTTGTCGGGCATTTTCGATGCCTTGGGGGTTCAGAACGATGATATTTTCAAGGCGGCCACCGGTTTGGCAGACGGCGTGGGCCTGACCGGCGACGGCCACTGTGGCGCGCTTTCCGGTGGTGTACTGGCCATCGGTTACTTTTTCGGCCGGGATAAAGAAGATTTCGCCGACATGAAGAAGCTGGTGAAGGGCAATCTGCTGTCGAAAAAGCTGCATGACCGCTTCGTGGAAAGGTACGGCACCTGTCGGTGTTATGACCTGCAGGTGTCGTTTTACGGGCGCTTCTACAACCTGTATGACCCACAAGAGATGAAGGCGGCATTCAAAGCGGGTTTGCTGGACACCTGTTCGACGCTGGTGGGCGAGGTGGCCCGCATGACCACGGAGATCATTCTCTACGCCCGGGAGAGGGATGGACGCTGAACCGGGGTTCATCGGGAAACCGATTTTTATGGCCGCGATCCCCGGCGTGATGATACATGGCGCATATGAAACAGACACCTCTAAACGCATCGCTCTCGAATGATCCAGAAGCCCTGTTGCAGCGCATCCGGGACCTGGAAGAAAGATGCCGCAAGGCCGAAGATGCCTTGCTCGCCCTGGAGGCCCACAACCGGCTGCTCGGTGACAGTTCGCCGTTCGGCATCATGATCGTCGACCGCGATGGCCGCGTATTTGGTGTCAATCGAAAAATGATGGACATACTGTCCTGGCCCGCGGACCAGGACATCCGCCAGCTCGATACCTTGACCTATCCCCTCCTGGCGGATAGCGGCGTGTCCAGCGTCTTTCAGTCCTGCATCAAGAACAAAAGCCGCATGACCAGCGATCATGCCTGTCTGCAGGGCACCGACGATTGTGCTCACTTGCGTTTTCATATCAGCCCGATCATCGAGCCGAACGGCGGGTTCAACGGCTTGATCGTCTTCGTGGAAGACGTCACCGAACTGAAGATGGCCGAAGAGAGCATCCTGGCCAGTGAACGCAAATATCGCCAGCTGTTCGAATCCGCGCCCGTGGCCATGATCGAACGGGATGCCGCCGAACTGAAAGCCTACCTGGATGGACTTCGGGCAGACGGCATTGCCGATCTCGGCGCCCATTTCGACCAACATCCCCAAGAGCTGGCCCGCTGTTTCGGGATGATCAAGACCGTCGGCTGCAACAGCGCCTTTCTCGAATTGATGGAGGCCCAGGATCTTCGCGAGCTCGACACTGGCTTCGCGTCGAACAACAGCAACACCGAATTCATGCGCATGGCCCGGGCGGTCGTTCTGATGGTCGGCGATGGCAATATGGCGGGCGAGCGCGAAGAAACCTTTGTTTCCCTGAAGGGAACCGAGCGAAGCATTTTCTCAAAATACCTGCCGCTCGCCGGCCATAAAGAGACATTGTCGCGGATCATCATCGCCATCGTCGATATCACCAACCGCAAACACGCCGAGGAGGCGCTACGCAAAAGCGAACAGCGTTTTCGGGAACAGGCCATGCGCGACAACCTCACCGGCCTGTACAACCGGCGCTATCTCTACCAGTCGTTGACCGACCTGGTCGATCGGGCCACCCTCAACCAGTCCGTCATTTCGGTGATCTTCATGGATCTGGATAACTTCAAAGGCATCGTGGACACTTACGGCCATCTCAACGGCAGCCGCGCGATCAAAGAGGTGGGGCTCGCCATACAGGAAACATTGGAACCTCCTGCTTATGCCGTGGCCTATGCCGGCGACGAATTCGTCGTGGTGCTTCCGGATTTCGATTCCAGTCAGGCCGTGGCGCAGGCCCGGCGGATCCAGGCGTGGATCAGGGATCGGGTTTTTCTAAGCGCCCACGGATTGGATGTTCATATTGAATCCAGCTTCGGGATTGCCACTTTCCCCAATGATGCCGGAGACATGACGAATTTACTGGCCGCCGCGGACCAGGCCCTGTTCGAAGCCAAAGGCGACGGCAAGAACAAGATCAAGACCGTCGAGAAGTGATGGGACCTGTTCAATCCATTCGGGCGATGTGGACTTCACGAACCAGTTCCAGCTTGGTTTTGTTGGTCGTATCGATGCCCAGCTTTTCCGCTTCATCTTCGATAAACTCATAGCATTCGGAAATCATGGGGTAAGCGCTCTCGAAGGAGTGGAAATAGTCGGCTTCGGATTGGCCGCGTTTGAACGCGGCGGTGGTCTGACCGATGCAGGTGAGCGCCTTTTGCAGGATCGTCCTGGTGAAAAAGGCTCGTTTGGTCATATCCATAAGGGTGCTTTTTCTCCGTTACGGTGAATTGGCCCGATGCGGGTTGCCGACCGGTGGTTGGGGAACACGCCGCCGCGGGTCGCAACCTGCTGACCCGGCCCTCACCGGTCGGTATAACAGGCGCACAAGTGCGCGCCGTGGTCATGGAAATGGCACGTGCCGAGCTGCCACCAGCCGGCGGTTCCCCACTGGGCCTCGTCGGGTCGGGTGGCGCGCCAGGTTTCGCTCCATGCCCGCGTTTCCGGGTAGTCCGTGTCGTTGAACCCATCCTGCCAGCATCGCAGACGCTCGGCCGGGTCATGCCCAGCGGCAGCGGGGGCTGGCGAGGTGTCCGGAATGAGTAACAGACTGCGGCCTGCCAGCTGCCGATCGGACGTTCTTTCGACATGACCATCGGCATGCACCAGAAAACCGGGCATCTTAAACGTATACCCACGGACCTCTCGTACGCTCAAGTGTTGGCAATGGAGCAGCGCGCAGACCAGCTTGTCGATTAAAATGTGCGCAAGGGACCAGCCGGGCACTGATCGGTCCCTTGCGCCGGCCTGGACCGCCTGAAACGGGCGGCCTTCAGGGTCTATCAATTCCAATCCGGCCGGTCGAACGTCGACCCATTGATCGGCGGCCGTGCAGGCCAGGGACAAGAGGTCGCCGGCCCCGGTCATGATCAGGTCGATATCTCCCACCGTGAAACAGCGCCGCGGCAGACGTTCTCTGGCATCCAGCGTCGGTGTGCCGCTGGCGTCAAAGGCATCGCTGAAGAGCGTGATGCGCTCCAACCAGGAAAAGGTATCGAAAACCGTTTCATCGGGATGAGGGAAGTAGGCCACGGCAATCCTGGCGGCCGCCTGCTCCGGGCCGAGCGGCCGTCCCGAAGTGCGATCCTGCATGGCGGCATCGTCGATCGAGATGCCATATGCGCCGGCATGTCCCTCGAACCAGAGATACCAGCCCGGCAGGCCCTCGTTGGAGTGAAACGGACTGATGCGGTCAAAACCCAAGTGCTGCCGGGCCCCTTCGTTGTTGAAAACGGCGACGAACATGCGGTTCAGGCTGCTTTCGACGATCTCCACCGGATCGATATGCGGAATCAGGGTGCCAGCGGGCATGCGACCTCGTCATGGGCGTCCACCCCGGTCGGGATGGACGCCCGCGTTTTACTTTTTCAGTTGATAGCCGGGCCAACGGTCCATGAAGAGATCTTGGATCATGACGATGTTGATGATCAGGATCAAAAAGGCCGAGGCATTTTCTGACGGATGGGACACGCCTTCGGTAACCCCGAGCAGCGTCGGTCCCCAGTTGTAATAGGCCCATGCGAAGCAAAGACCGAGAATGATCGCCACCACCGTCTTGATGATGCTGCCAACGATCCGATTCATCTTTTCGTAGGCCGGACCGAAGAAGGTGTTCTGAATGATGGCGATGACCAGCACGAAATTGGCCATGGTGACCGTGTGGCTGTAACGCCAACCGAAATTGGCCTCGTTCTGCCCGCCGACATAGGCCTCGTACCACAGGTAGTCGAAGATATAGAGCTGGATGCGGAAGATAACGTAGCCGATCACCAGGCTGCACAGGGCGAAGTAGAAAAATCGCCAGGGTTGCCTGCCGACGAGATCGAACGGCCAACCGTCCCATAGATTCAGGGCCAGAAAGACGCCGATCACCGAACAGAAAAGAATGCCGACGGTGTATTCCGCGCTGTTGGTCTGGGCGATGCTTTCCCACCAAGGCGGCACGGCCGCGTAGATCTGCTTGGGGTAGAACATGGAGCCCAGGTGGGGATGAAAAAAGATCACATACATGGGAATCGCGATCACCGCCACGAAGAGCCAGTTGGCCAATCCGAACTTGGGTTGGCCGAGCTCGTGAAAAAGATCTTTTCCGATGCCCAGCATAAACCACACCCCGACCAGGAAAAAGGGAATGGAGAGGCACAGCATGGCCCACGAAGCCGTCTCGCGGGTGGAGAGCATGTCCTGACCGAGTTCGCCATATTTGGCCAGGCTTTGCCAGTTGAAATAGGTGATGCCCAGGCGGCCGATGATGAACCAGACGATGCCGAAAAGGAGCAGCAGATAGACGGCGATGGTGATCAGCGTGAGCACGGCGCCCTTGGACAAGGGGTGGGCGTTTTCCAGGAACCCGCGGCTCAGCGGCCAGAAGTCGAAAAGCTGCGCCTGCCACAGAATGATCAGCAGGGTCCAGATGACCATGGAAAAGCCCAGCAACGGGGTGTAGAGTTTGAAAATGCCTTCTATTGAAAAAAAGACCCACCAGACGATGGCCACGGCGACGATCAATGCCGCCAGATTCACCAGGCCGGACACCGCGGTAGACCACCGGGGTGCCAATTGTCGTTCTTCCAGCCAAAACAACCGATCCTGAGTGCGCGTCATAAGCCTGAGTCCCCCAATTCTTCTATCGTCAACATTAACGTGGCTCGAGTGTTCGACAGTGAGCCGAACCATGCGGGCTATGCGCTAAAAGACCATTTCATCCCCGTTGCCAAGATAGACGTTGGAGGTTTTGGCGCGGGACAACGAACCGACCTTCTTGTAGGAGAGGTTCTTGTCTGTGCCGTGGACGATGGGCAAACCGGACTGCTCCGCTTTTTCCGCCCAGATCCAGCCGGTGCAATGGTTGCACCCGATTTTTTGCATGTTGAAAGACTTCACGCCCTTGATGATGTCGTCGAATTTGGGATCCCAGTTTTCAAAGACCGAGATGTGCAAGCCGCCGTAGCAGCCGTAGTTCTTGTTGCCGTCTTTGAAGTTGCGGCGGGCGTGGCTGAGCAGGGTCAAGATGCCCGGATGGCAGCAGCCCGTGACCGTGACATACCCTTTGTCCTTGATTTTGAAATAGAGCACGTTCTCTCCGCGCACTTGCAGGGTGGCCGGGCAGTCGAAGAACTTCAGGGCCATGCCGTCCTGGATCTTGTAGAGTTTGTCGGGCGTGGTCACGACGAGTTCACCGGTGTGCGGGACGCTGTTTTTGGGACATCCCGGGGTGGCCGAAAAATCGGCGCCCTTGAGCAGCTCGAAGCTTTTCGGCATGGAGGTGCCGGGGAAGTAGATCTTGATGTCCGGTTGATGCTTCAGGGTGCTTTCGATGCCGAAATAGTGGTCGATGTGGTCGTGGGAGATGAACAGGGTGTCGATCTCCTTGCTTTGGAGCATCTTGTCGATGCCGTCCTTGGCGAACACATAGTCCACCCAGTCGTTGCTCCAGCCGGTGTCGAGCAGGTACTTTTTTTTACTGCCGTCCAGCGCCTCGACTTCCACGAGGGCCGCGTACCCGCCCAGGTTTTCTTCGGTGTAGGCCACGTCGTACTGGTTGGTGTTGATGCCGCCGGCCGCCTTGATGTCCTTGCCGAGGGTGGCATTGTCGAACCAGCTGGTTTCCGAGATGCAGTGGACCTTGAGGCTCTTGATTTCGCCGAAGTCTTCTTTACCGCCCTTGGCCGCATGCGCCTTGCTCAGCGTGCCAACGGTGCCAGAAAGGGCGATGCCGGTGCCGGTTGCCGCCAGACGCTTCAAAAAATTCCTTCGATCCATGATATTCCTCCTTTGGGTTGACTAATAGGTCAGCACCATTCCTCCGTCGAAGAGCAGGTCGCTGCCGATCATATATTTGGCGTGCCGAGATATGCCGAAGATGAAAAGGTTGGCCACTTCGATGGGGCTCATCATCTCCTTGACGCGCGATTTGCCCAACATCACGTCGGTGACCACCTGTTGCTCGGTGATTCCCCTCTGTTTGGCTTGAGCAGGGATTTGTTTCAACGCCAGCGGGGTTTTCACGAAACCGGTGCTGACGGTAAACGATCGGATCCGGCCGGCGCCCTCCGCCGCGATGGATTGGGCCAGCCCCCTGAGACCGAACTTGGTGATGTTATATACCGGCTTGTTCATGGTGGTGATATGGCCGTGTATGGATGCCATGTGGCCGATGACGCCGATGCCGTCGGCGCTTTTCTTCATGTGCCCGATGGCCAACTTGGAAAGATAGAAGGGCGCGCGCAGCATCAGGCGTTGCATCTGATCGTACTTTTCCATGGGGAAATTTTCGATGGCGTCTATGTGCTGGATGCCGGCGATGTTGATGAGATACTTGACCGTGCCGAGCCCGGCCGCACGGGCCACCGTCTCCTCGATGGCCTGGTCGTCGGTGAGATCGGCCTGGAAGAACACCATCTGGCCGCCCAGATCGCTAGCCATCCGGCGAGTTTTTTCGCCTTCTGTCGCGTTGATATCCGCGCCCAGCACGGTCAGGCCGTTAGCCGCCGCGGCGATGGCCGTGGCCCGTCCGATGCCTGTTCCGGCGCCGGTGACGATACAGATGTTGCCGGGCGTGAACAGCGGATCATCGATGCGCAGGATATCTTGCGGATGGATCGTGGGTTCATTGAGGTCCATGGGTGTGATGCCTTTTGTTGGGATTTGCATAGGATTCTGCAAAAACCGGTCCATTATGGGCATTCGCTCAAAACAAATAATTCGGATTCAGAAAAAAATCATAAATTTCTTCAAGTTAAGCGGTATATAGGCGTTGCCGGACGAATGCCCTTCGAGATTTCGATCGACTTTCCGGGTGGTGATGTGTCGGTGATTGTAGGCATTTTGATACATCCTGAAATCTGATTCTACTTTACGCATTGACCTTTCGATGGCAACACATATAAATTATTGAAAAACAGGTATGACTAAAGATCGGTTCAAGATATGTCGTCAAGTTGATACATGTCGCACCATAGGGGCATGAAGACAGGGAAATGGCCGATGGCCGGGACGATCTTGCGAACACATTTTGAATACAAAGGCAATGCGATATGCTTCGACCCATGGAACTCTATGAGTTGATCCTGGACAACATCTACAACGGCGTCCTGATCACCGATGCCCAGGGTTATGTCATTTATATGAACAGGCCGTACGGGGAGTTCCTGGGGCTCGATCCCCAGGCCCAGGTGGGCAAGCATTGCACCGAGGTGCTCGAGTTCTCCAGGATGCACATCGTGGCCCAAACCGGCCGGGCGGAACTGAACCAGGCCCAGTGGATCAACGGACAAAACATGGTGGTGCAGCGTATCCCCATTCGCAAGGACGACCAGGTCGTGGCCGTCTATGGCCAGGTCATGTTCAAAAATGCCCGTGAAGTCGGCGACCTGGCGGCCCGCCTCTCCTTGCTGCAATCCAAGGTCGAGATGTACAAACAGGAGCTGATCCATCTGCGTGCGACCCGCTACACCTTCGATAGCATCGTGGGAATCACCCCGGCCATCCTGGATCTGAAGAGAACCGCGCGGCGGGCGGCGCAAGGCGACGCCGCGGTATTGATCAGCGGCGAGAGCGGCACCGGCAAGGAGCTCTTCGCCCAGGCGATCCATCAGGCCAGTCCCAGGTTCGTGCATCCATTCGTACGTATCAATTGCGCGGCCATTCCCCACGATCTACTCGAAAGCGAGCTGTTCGGTTATGCCAGCGGCGCTTTCACCGGCGCATCGGTCAAAGGCAAGCCCGGCAAGTTCGAACTGGCACACCAAGGCACCATTTTTTTAGATGAAATCGGCGAACTGCCCCTGGACATGCAGCCCAAGCTGCTCGAAGCGCTGGAAGAAAAAGCCTTTGAGCGTGTCGGCGGGACCACGGTCATTCAGTCCGATTTCCGTCTGATTGCCGCCACCAATCAACATCTTGAAACATTGATCGAAAAAAACCGCTTTCGTGCCGATCTATACTACCGCTTGAATGTCATTCCGATCCAGATTCCACCGCTGCGGGAAAGAACGGCGGATATACCGCTGCTGGCCCGTCATATTCTGGATCAATTGGCCCAGGAGTCGGCCCGACCGCCGGTGACCCTCTCCGACGAGGCGGAACATCTTTTAAGTGCCTACCGCTGGCCCGGCAACGTGCGGGAACTGGTCAACGCCATGGAGCGCATCCTGCTCACCCTGGAGGGGAGAACGATCCAGGCCCAGCACCTGCCGCTTCATTTGCAAGGCACGCAAAAAGCCGCCGCTTCCTGTTTCGGCACCCGAAATCTGAAGCAGGTGCTGGAAAGAACCGAGGCGGAGCTGATCCAGGCGGTTTTGAACGACGTCGGCGGCAACAAGGTGGAAGCGGCCCGGCAGTTGGGTATCCACCGGACCCACCTGTACAAGAAACTCAAAAAAATTGAGGCGGGATCCAATCCTGAGCAG
>DHGT01000060.1:36219-47812 GCA_002402905.1 Desulfatitalea sp. UBA4791
CGGGATCATCACAGCTCGCCTGACCTGTTGGATTATGGTTTGCCTGCTATGGCGCTTCGGGCCCCACCCAGCCCCGTGCCATCAGCCAGGGTTTGGAAGCCTCCAGATTCTTGCGCGCCGTGGCGGTGCGGGCGAAACCGCCCTGGTCCGGGGCGGCATCCGTGTGGGCGCCCAGCCCGTACATCAGGCAGAAGCTGGTGTAGGCGGCTTCGATTTCCGAACTGAATCCCAGGCTGTCCTGCATGTGGTTGATGGCCGATTTGACGGTGCCGGTCCAGGCCGGCGCCGCGAGGTAGTTGTCGGCCACCCGGTCGGCATAGGCCAGGGTTTCGGCCTCCAGACGGTCGGCCGGAAAGGTGCGGTTGACGAACCCGCAGGCCAGGGCTTCGGCGGCCGGCACGAAACGGTGCTCCAGCAGGATCTCCTTGGCTTTTTTGGGGCCCAGATCCCAGGGCGCGGAGAAGTACTCCACCAAGCCCGGCAGAAAGAGGCTGCCGTCCGCGGCGAAAAGCACATCCATGGCGGCCGCCACCATCCAGCCGCCATAGATGCAGTAACCGTGAACCATGGCAATGGTGGGCTTGGGGCAGTTGCGCCAGTTCAGGGTCATCTTGACATAAAAACGATACATGTCCGCGACCTTGCGGCGTAGATCCAGACTCTGGGGTTCGGCCAGGCCATGCGCCCGGCAATATTGAATCTCTTCCTCGGTCCCCAGGTCATGGCCTGCGGAAAAGGCGCGGCCGTTGCCCGAAATTACGATCCCACCGCAGTGGTCGTCCGCAACGGCTGCGGCCATGGCGTCGTCGATCTCCTGCAGCATCTGGTAGCTCTGGGCGTTGAGCTGGTTCGGGCGATTGAGAATGATGCGGGCGACCTTGCCTGGACGATAGAGGATGTGTTTAAATTGCATGGGCTGCTCCTTTCGGCGACAGGGAATGGCTTCGATTGAATCCGGTTGGTGAAACGATTCTGCCTCATGTCATCATGGCAAATCAAGGGATTAAGCGAAATGGAGGAGGGGTTGAATGAACGGCATCCACATCCGGAAAGGCTATCTGCCCGGCGCGATCGGCCGGGTGGTCGAGCTGCACGGCTGTTATTACAGCCGGCATTGGGGCTTCGGATCGTTTTTCGAAGCCAAGGTCGCCCGCGAAATCGCCCTCTTCATGGACAGCTATGATGACCAAAGGGACGGACTTTGGACCGCCGCGATCGAAGACCGGGTTCAGGGCGCCATCGTCATCGACGGTGCCCATGCCGAGGGCCAGGGCGCCCATCTTCGATGGTTCGTCGTTTCCGAACGGTTGCAGGGACAGGGCATCGGCGGTCGGCTGATCGGCGAAGCGATGGCGTTCTGTCGGAGCAGGGGCTACGCACGGGTCTACCTCTGGACCTTCGAAGGGCTGCATGCGGCGCACCGGCTTTATGAAAAGGCGGGCTTCGAACTCGTGGTCCAGCAAGAGGGGCGGCAGTGGGGGCGCGAGGTCAATGAGCAGCAGTGGGTGCTGCAAGTGCATGGCGTGTAAGGCGCGTTCCCGAAATGCTTTCGAGAACGCGCCCCTATGGTTTTAAGGCCGGTCGCGGGGTCCGGTGTATTCGATGCCTGGTGACTATTCGATCACCTGGTCGGCGGACTGAATGATCTCAAAGGGCAGGTTCAGGCCCACAGCTTCGGCGATCTGCATGTTGATGATCAGTTTGCCTTGTTCGTTTTGAGCCACCGGGATGTCGGCCGGGGCGGTGCCGTCCAATATGTTGAGAGCCGCCTTGGTGGCCCAGAACCCTTGCTCCTCGGCCACCTTGGCATAGGTGAAAAGGGCGCAGTGAGCCATGAAATCGTAGGTCGACCCGGTGGGGCTGGTGGTGTTGGCTTTTGCAAAGGCGGTCATATCGTCTTTGCTATAGTTATAGAGGCCGCCGCCGGAATCGATGATCAGGATATCCACCGACTGTTGCAGCTCCATGAATCCCTTTTTCCAATCTTCGTAGCTGGTCGAATAGTATTCGGTGAGTTGCATGCCGAAAACCTTCTTGTAGTTCTGCGCCTCTTTCCGCTCGGTTTCCACATCGGGTCCCAGGAAACCGAGACGCTCCCCCTTGGCATAGGGTTTTAATTGGTCAACCAACTGGGGAATGGGCGTGACTTCCAGCATACCCGTGACATTGCTGGTGGGCAGCCCGTAGATGCTGGCATCCCAGTTCAGACCGCAGAAGACAAACGGCAGAGATCCACCTTTATAGAAAGGAACGATCACGTATTGGGCGGCGTTATCATCGGCAGCAACCACGACATCGGGCTTGAACGCGTCGATCTCGGCCTTGGCTTTTCGGCCGGCTTGGGCCTTGAAGGCCTCGTCCGTGTTCCGTTTGGTGTCCAGCCGGACGATTTTCAACTCGGCCCCGGTCTCCTTGAGGGCATTTTCGACCCCTGCGGTGATCCCGTCGCTTCAGGCATACCCCTGGTGGTAAGAATCGATAAAGAGCACTTTTTGTTGCGCGCGGGTGGCAATCGGTCTGCGGCAGGGTGGAAAAAATCTTTTATTTTGGTCTGATTTTGTGTCTAAATAGCCTCTGCCTGGAACTGAGCCGTTTGCGGAGCAGCACAAACCCAACCGGGAGAACATGATGTCGGTGGAAACCTATTTTGCACCGGTTCGCAGGACAGACCGGAGAGAGTTCAAGAACCAGATCGTCGATATCAGTCACAGTCCGCTTATGAACACCCTGCTCAAGGCGGTTTCGGGTCTGATGGTCGTGCTCAACGAGGATCGTCAGATCGTGGCGATCAACCATGCGTTTCTCGAGACCATCGGCATCGACAATGCCGAGGAGGTGCTCGGCCTTCGCCTCGGGGAGAGCCTGAAATGCGTCCACGCTCATGGGGAGCCCAACGGCTGCGGCACCACGCTGCAGTGCGTCACCTGCGGCGCCGCCATCGCCACGATGGCGGCCATCGAGAACGATGCCGCCGACGAGCAGATGTGCGCCATGACCATGGAAAAGGATGGCGTGAAAAGCGACATCTGCCTGTTGATCCGTTCCCATCCCATGCGTGTGGACGACCGCCGGTGGGTCCTGCTCTTTGCCCAGGACATCACCCAGGAACAGTTCTGGATGAACCTGGAACGCATCTTTTTTCACGACATCAATAATTCTTTGGCCTCGCTGCTCGGTTACAGTGACCTGCTGGCTTCGGAGATGCCGGACCATCCGGCGGTGCAGCAGATCCGGGCCGCGGCGGTGAGATTGAACGCCGAAGTCTCTCTGCAACGCACGCTTTCCAAGAACAAAGAGGGACAATATGAGCCCAATCGGGATTATGTGCCGTTGAGCAGAATCAAAAAGGAACTCGGCCTGCTCGTCGACGGGCACACCGCACGCATCGGAAAATCATACGAGGCCGACTGGCCCGATCCGGACGTCAGCCTGTACACGGATCCCCTGCTGGTCTCCAAGGTGTTGGGCAATATGGTGATCAATGCCCTGGAGGCCACCCCCAAGGGGGGGCAGGTGCGCCTGGCGGTCGAAGTTGTGGAAGAAGGAAACGCGGTCGTATGGAAAGTGTGGAATGCCGCATCCATCGATGAAAAGTACCGGCACAGGATTTTTCAACGCTACTTCAGCACCAAGGCCGATTCGGGGCGGGGGCTGGGTACCTACGCCATGAAACTCTTCGGCGAACACTATCTGGGCGGTAAGGTCGATTTCGTCTCCGACCCGGCGGAAGGCACCGTTTTCTTTTTCCGCCTGCCGATCAACAGGCCGTCATGAAACGTCTGCCGCCGTCCATCGTCGATTTCCACGTGCACCTGTTTCCAGACAAGGGATTCGACGCCATATGGAACTACTTCGCCGCCATGGGGGCCGACGTGCTGCACAAGCTTTACAGCGGCCCATGCATCGACTATCTTCACGCGCATGGCGTGGAACGCATCGTCTATTCCAATTATGCTCATAAGGCCGGCATTGCCGCACCCATGAACGACTGGAACATCGATCTGCTGGCACGCCATGACCGGCTGTACTGCTTCGCTGCTTTTCACCCGGATGACGACCATGGCCTGGAAGACGCCGCCCGCATGCTCGATCATCCCCGGGTGATGGGCATCAAGCTGCACTTCCAGGTCCAGAAGATCTATCCCCACGATCCGCGCCTTTTCCCCCTGTATGAACTGGTCATGGAGAAGAAAAAGCGGCTCTTGCTGCATGTGGGCAACGGCCCCACGACCAATCCTTTCGTGGGATTGGAGCAGTTTCTGCCGGTGCTCGGGCGGTATCCCGACCTGCCGGCCAATATCCCCCACATGGGGTGCTACGAGTTTCAAGCTTTCATGACGTTGCTGGACACCTATCCCCATCTTTACCTCGATACGGCCTACACCTTCTGGCCGGAAACGCCCTTTTTCTTTAACCTGGACGCCGCATATCTGGAAAAATACAAAGGCCGCATCCTCTACGGCTCCGATTTTCCGAACGTCATTCTACCCCGCCAGGGCGAAATCGACCATCTCCTGAGCCTCGATCTTTCCCAGGAATTTTATGATCGGGTGTTTTATGCCAACGGGATGGCATTGCTCGACGAGACGTGTCCGTAGACTGCCGGGACACGCTGGTGTCAAGGGATCCTGGATCCTGAGCAGCAGGTTTTAATTCGTTGATCAGGGGGCTCAAGCACCAGGACGGGAGTCAGGCGAGGTGCATGCAAGAAGATGTGCACACGCTTTGAATCTTGTGCCGTTATCTGTTGAGCAGGAATTGATCTTCGCTCACCGTTCCTGGATTCTCCGTGGTCCCCGATCCCGTCAATACGGCTTCAGAAACTTTGAAATTTTCAGTTTCGACAGGTTCATGCTCGACCACTTGGTCATGCGTACCCATCCTTCCCTGCGTTCGTTGGGGGATCTGCGGTCCTTCGTTTCTCTATGGTGGGGGTCTGCCGCGAAGAGCCGCTTGAGGATGGGAAATTTGCGCCGGTCGTCGCCGCTGCGTCTGTCGATGGAGGAGCGGTCTTTGAGATGCATGGTGTCCTCCTTTGGTTGAATGTTGATGATGAATTATAAGGTGGTTCCCGTGCCGGGGGCAATAGAGAATTTTAACAGGTAAATTGCGGATTTTCATTTTTTCGCGGTTGACAGGTCGGCCCGCCTTTCCTTAGGCTGTCATTTCGGCCTGTCGGCCATAACGATTCACAGGGGGGGACAATGCTGCAATTGTCGCGTCGCTTTGCGGACCTTCGTATCCGCTACAAGCTGCTGATCAGTTATTCGGCGGTTTTCGTCCTTTCCCTGACCATCGGCAGCATCATCATGTTCCATTTCGTCAAGGCGGCCATCCAGGCCAATATCGAGAGCGAGCTTAAAAACACCACCCAGACCATTTTGAACATGGTCAAGACCTCGGCCGGGGTTTCGATCAAAAACCACCTGAGGGCCGTGGCCGAGAAAAATCGTGAGATCGCCCACCATTTTCACCAGCGCGCCCTGGATGGGGCGATGAGCATGGAGGAGGCCAAACGCCGCAGCGCGGAGGTGATGCTCAGTCAAACCATCGGGAAAACCGGGTACATCTATTGTATCGACAGCGCAGGCGTCATTTTGATCCATCCGGAAAACGCCCTGATTGACGTGGAGCTGTCGGACTATTCATTCATCGCCGACCAGAAGGCCCGCAAGGTCGGTTACCTGGAATACAACTGGCAGAATCCGGGCGAGAGCCACCCCCGGCCCAAGGCACTCTACATGACCTATTTCGAGCCCTGGGACTGGATCATTTCGGTCTCCTCCTACCGCAACGAATTCAGGGAGCTGGTCAACGTGGACGATTTCCGCGACAGCATCCTCTCCATCGTGTTCGGCCAGACCGGTTACTCCTATGTGCTGGACCTGGGGGGAAACCTGATCGTCCACCCCTCCCTGGAAGGCAACTACTACGAGGCCATCGACATCCAGGGGCGCCAGTTCATCCAGGAGATCTGCCGGCGCAAGAGCGGCAAGATCATCTACTCATGGGCGGCGCCGGGCGAGCCCTCGGCGCGTGAAAAACTGGTGATATTCAACTACATTCCCGAATATGAATGGATCGTGGCGTCGTCGAGTTTCCTGGAGGAGTTTTATGCGCCCCTGAAAACCATCTCCCATCTGATCCTCATGACCGTGCTGATCACTTTCGTGCTGGTGCTGCCCATCACCCTGGGCATCAGCTCGTCCATCACCAATCCGCTCCAGAAGCTGATGGACCGGTTCGAGGCCGGCGCCAAGGGAGACATTTCGGTGCGCATGCAGCGCCAGAGCCGGGACGAGGTGGGCATGCTGGCCAGCTACTTCAACACCTTCATGGAGCGCCTGGAGGCCAATATCCAGGAGTCGCGGCGGGCCGAACAAGCCATGGCCCGCATGCGGCACTATCTTAAGAACTTTGTCGACGCCATGCCGTCGGTGCTGGTCGGTGTCGACCGGGAAGGACGGGTGACCCAGTGGAACCGCAGCGCCGAACGCATGACCTGCATCGGGGACGATGAGGCGCTCGGGCGGCCGGTCACCGAGGTGTTGCCATTGCTGGAGCCCCACATGGAGATGGTCTTCGCGGTCATCCAGACCGGCCAGGCCCGGCAGGTCGAAAAAACGGTGTGCCGTTACGGCGGCGACACCTTTCATGCGGACATCATGGTCTATCCCATCGAGGCCGGCGAGGTGAAGGGATCGGTCATCCGGGTGGATGATGTCTCCCAGCGGGTGCGCATGGAGAACATGATGGTCCAGACCGAAAAGATGATGAGCGTCGGCGGCCTGGCCGCCGGCATGGCCCATGAGATCAACAACCCGCTGGGCGGCATGCTGCAGAACCTGCAGAACGTGGTTCGCCGGATGTCCCCGGGCCTGCCGGCCAATGACGCCGATGCGGCCGCCTGCGGCACCACCCTGGCGACCATCGGCTGCTATCTGGAAAAACGGGAAGTCTTTCGGTTTCTCGACAATATCCGGCGTTCCGGGGAGCGTGCATCGCGGATCGTCGAGAACATGCTCAGCTTCAGCCGCCGCAGCGAGTCGCGCCAGACCCCCGTGCAACTGGCCGACCTGCTGGACAAGACCATCGAACTGGCGGCCCACGATTACGACCTCAAGAAGAAGTTCGACTTTCGCCATATCCGCATCGATCGTCACTATGCGCCGGACATGCCGCCGGTGCCCTGCGTGGCCACCGAGATCGAACAGGTGGTGCTCAACCTGCTGCGCAATGCAGCCCAGGCCATGATCGAGGAGGGGCGATCGTCCGAGCCGCCCTGCATTGCTCTGCACCTGGGCCGGGAGGATGGTTTTGCCGTCATCCGGATCGCGGACAACGGCCCGGGCATGGACGAGCGGCAGCTCAAACGCATCTTCGAGCCGTTTTTCACCACCAAGGAGGTGGGCGTGGGAACTGGATTGGGGCTTTCGGTCTCCTATTTTATCATTACCAATAATCACAATGGGTTCATGTCTGCCGAATCGGCGCCCGGGCAGGGGGCGACCTTCATCATTCGTCTGCCCCTGGCCGACCCGATGGCCCCCGCCCCGGCGTTAAACGACGGTTCCGCAGCCCAGGAGCGTCACCGTGTTCACTGAGCGATCGGCCAAACGCTGTGTGCTGGTGATCGACGATGAAGACATCGTTCGGGACAGCATCTCCACTTACCTGGAAGACAGCGGCTTCATCGTGGACCAGGCCGCGGACGGCCGCGAGGGACTCGAACGCTTTCGGGCCGTCACGCCCGACGTGGTGCTGCTGGACCTGCGCATGCCGCGCATGGACGGCCTGGAGGTGCTCGAGGCCATGGCCGGGGAGCTGGCGCGCGTGCCGGTGATCGTGGTGACCGGGGCCGGGGTGCTCCAGGATGCCGTGGCCGCCCTGCGCCTGGGGGCTTTCGATTTCGTCACCAAGCCCATCGTGGATATGGCGGTGCTCGAGCACGCCGTCAACCGCGCCTTGGAGCGCACCCGGCTGAGGGATGAAAATCGGCGCTACCAGGCCCACCTGGAAACAGAAATCCGTTCCCGCACCCTGGACTTGCAACGGCGAACCGAAGAGCTGCTGGCAGCCAATTCGGAACTGAAAAAGGAGATCGCCATTCGGGAAAAGACCGCCGCGGCCCTCAAGCAGAGCGAGGCGCGGCTGGCCGAGATCGTCTCTATTTTCGAAGGGTTCATCTATACGTGCGACGCCCAGTTTCGCCTCGATTTCGTCAACCGCAGGCTGGTCGATCACCTGGGTGCGGATCCCACCGGCAGCAGCTGCCATTTTTCCCTCTACGGCCTGGAAAAGCCCTGCCCCTGGTGCCGCCATCCGGACGTGTTCACGGGCCAGACCGTTCACACCGAGTTCTACAATGAAAAGGACGGCCGCTGGTACGATGCCGTTCAGGCCCCGGTGTTCGATGCCGAGGGTCAGGTGCGCCATCTGCAGGCCGTGGTGCTCGATATCACCGAACGCAAGGCCACCGAGGATTGGCTGCGCCAGCGGGAGATTCAACTGGCCGAGAAGAACCGGCGGCTGAAATCCTCCCTGCGCACGGCCAGCCGGTTCGGCCAGATCATTGGCAAGAGCCGGGCCATGCAGGAGGTGTACGAAAGCATTCTTAAAGCGGCCGAGTCCAATGCCCACGTGATCATCTACGGCGAGTCGGGCACCGGCAAGGAACTGGTGGCCAAGACCATTCACGACCTGAGCGACCGGGGCAGCAGGAAGTTCGTCACCGTGCACTGCGGCGCCATCCCGGACAACCTGGTCGAGAGCGAGTTTTTTGGCTACCGCAAAGGCGCCTTCACCGGAGCGGACCAGGACAAGCCCGGATATCTCGATGCGGCCGACGGCGGCACCCTGTTCATGGACGAGGTGGGCGAGTTGAACCTGACCATGCAGGTCAAGCTGCTGCGGGCCATCGAGGGGGGCGGATACACGCCCATCGGCAGCAGCGAAGTAAAACAGGCCGACATCCGCATCGTGGCGGCCACCAACCGCAATCTGCGCAGCAGCCTGGAGACGGGCAGTTTCCGCAAGGATTTCTATTACCGGATCCACATCCTGCCGATCTATCTGCCGGCACTGAAGTCCAGAAAAGAGGATATCCCCCTGCTGGTCAACCATTTCCTCAGCGATTATCCCCACGGCGATCGGATTCCCGTGGTGCCCCAGCGGGTGATCGCGGCCATGCAGCGGTACGACTGGCCGGGCAATGTGCGCGAGCTGCAAAACAGCGTTCACCGTTATATCACCTTGGGGCAGCTCGACTTTTTGGATCTTGGCCCGGCCACCGAACCCGAGACGCAGACCGTTTCGACCGACGACCTGCCCCTCCACCCGGACCGGACCGATCTTGCGTTGAGCGATGCGGTCCAGGCCTTCGAAAAGCGTTACATCGAACATTTACTCAAGGAAAATCAATGGCACCGCAGTCGTGTCGCCGAGCTGCTGGGGATCGACCGCCGCACGCTATTCCGCAAAATGAAGGGGCTTGGGCTCTAATTGTCCTGAATTGGGACAAATTTGCCTCATCACCCCATTGTTATTTTAAATCAACTTATTAGCGAGCATTTCCTTCCAGATTGGGACATAAAAATCCCATTTATTTGAAGAACTCCATTCATTTAAAAAACAGGATTAAAATCAATTCTGGTATAACCTTCTGGATTTATGTGATTTCGACCATTCTTGGATGAATGGCATGCCGATTGCTGAGGTATCCTCAGCGAACAGGTTCTTATAAATCGGTTCGGCAGGGCCACATTCGGCCGTGCCTCCATTCATGATTCGTATTCAACCCCAAAAGGAGGTCCCATGGCAGCAGAAGGTCAAGGCAATCCGGCGGTCGTCGGTCTGGCAGGGTTTGGTCTCACCACCCTGATTCTTCAGTTTCACAACCTCGGCTGGTGCGGCATCGGCCCGGTGCTGGCGCTCGCCCTCGCCTTTGGCGGCGTGGCCCAATTGATCGCCGGCTTCCAGGAATTCAAATGCGGCAACAATTTTGGTTACAGCGCTTTTGTCTCCTACGGCGCCTTCTGGATCGCCCTGGGCATCATCTGGCTGCTGAACCACTTCAAAATCTACACCCTGAACCACACCGACGTGGGGGTCTTCCTCGTGGTCTGGACCCTTTACACGATGATCATGTGGGTCGGTGCCATGCGGATCCACAGCGCCATGGCGTCGACCTTCACGCTGCTGCTGATCGGGTTTATCGGCCTGGATCTGGCCCATTTCGGTTATCCGGGATTGACCAAGCCGACGGCCGTCGTCCTGATCCTCTGCGCCCTGAATGCCTGGTACATGATGGCCGCCGCCATTTATGCCCAGGTTTTCGGCCGCCAGATTCTGCCCCTGGGCAAACCGTGGATCGACAACGGGCCGGCCCGGGCGCCCCTGGGCAAACTGGCCAAAGAGTCGGCTTGATCACGGTAAGTATTGTATTCAACGGCCCTCTCCGCCATCCTGCGTGCCCGCAGGAATCCACCATACCTGCCTGGAGCGGCTCGAAGCGCTCCAGGCATTCCTCCCATCCCATGCCGGACATACCCGCGGCAGTCTGCGCCTGGATGCTCCCCTGGCCTGAGATGCGGGAATGGAAGCGGTGCGGGCGATGGGCCATGATCACGACATGAAAGGAAATCCACATGACCAATGCATACGACGCCGCATACGCGGAATCTTTGAACCATCCGGAAACCTTCTGGGCAAAAGCAGCCCAGGCGTGCCACTGGTACAAACAGTGGGACAAGGTGCTGGACGACAGCAACAAACCTTTCTACCGCTGGTTCAGCGGCGGGGTGGTCAATACCTGCTACAATGCTTTGGACTATCATATTGAAAACGGCCGCGGCGACCAGGCGGCCCTGATCTACGACAGCCCGGTGACCGACACCATCAAGCAGTACACCTATACGCAGCTGCGCGACGAGGTGGCCCGGTTCGCCGGCGTGCTCATCGATCAGGGCGTGACCAAAGGGGATCGGGTGCTCATCTACATGCCCATGATTCCCGAGGCGGCCATTGCCATGCTGGCCTGTGCGCGCATCGGCGCCATCCACTCGGTCGTTTTCGGTGGCTTTGCCGCCAAGGAGCTGGCCACCCGCATCAACGACGCCAAGCCCAAGGTGATCGTTTCGGCCTCCTGCGGCATCGAGGTCAAGAAAGTCATTTCCTACAAACCGTTGATAGATAAGGCCATCGATATGGCGGCCTCCAAACCGCAAGCGTGTATCATCCTGCAGCGCCCCATGGCAAAGGCCGAATTGACCGACGGGCGCGATGTGGATTGGCAGGCGGCCATGGCCAAAGTCCGGCCGGCCGACTGCGTTCCGGTGGCGGCCACCGACCCGCTCTACATTCTCTACACCTCGGGAACCACCGGACAGCCCAAGGGCGTGGTGCGCGACAACGGCGGTCACCTGGTGGCCCTCAAATGGACCATGAAGGCGATTTACGACATCGACCCCGGTGATGTCTTCTGGGCCGCTTCGGACGTGGGCTGGGTGGTCGGCCACTCCTACATCGTCTACGCCCCGTTGTTCCAGGGGGCCACCACCATCCTGTTCGAGGGCAAGCCGGTGGGCACGCCCGA
>DHGT01000026.1 GCA_002402905.1 Desulfatitalea sp. UBA4791
GCCGTCGTGGACGGCAACGTGAAACGCGTTTTGGCGCGCCTGTATTTAATGGCGGTCCCTGTCAACCAAGCGTCCGGCCACAAGGCCTACCAGGCCATGGCCGACCAGTTGCTGGATCATTCGGACCCTGGGCGACACAACCAGGCCATGATGGAACTGGGGGCCGTGATCTGTGCCCCGAAGACGCCATCGTGCGGACAATGCCCGGTTCACTCGTTTTGTGAGGCCCGTCGAAACGGGCAGACCCACTGCTACCCGACGCGCACGAGGCGCGCCGGCGTGCCGCACAAACAGCTTGTCGCCGGTGTGGTGCTGAAAAACGGTCGGCTGTTGTTGACCCAGCGGCCCGGTGAGGGACTCCTGGCCGGCCTGTGGGAGTTTCCCGGCGGGTTGCTGGAGGCGGATGAAGATTCGGCCGCAGCCTGTGCCAGGTGGATCGAGGAAACGACCGGGTTGAAGGTGCGGGTCGAACGACACGTCGTCGCCGTTCGACATGCTTACACACACTTCAAGATCCACATGGAGTTGTTTGTGTGCGTCTGGCAGCAGGGGAGGGTTCGTTTGAACGGTCCGGCGGCCTTCCGGTGGGTGTCGATCGCCCAACTGGAAGCCTATCCGCTGCACAAGGCCGTGCACAAGGCACTGCCTGCGCTGCGGCATTATCTCTCAAGATTTAAAGATCAATAGCCCCATTCGGACACATTAATCGAGGCATGGTCATGAAGCACTTCCCTTTGATCACAGGAGTGATCCCACAGACGATGTTATTGTTGAGGATCCCCTTGCTTTTCCTCCTGCTGATTCTGTCGGCGGCCACGGCAGCCAGGGCCGTCACCTACGCCTATGTTCCGAGCTACGACGATGACCGGGTCATCCGGGTCCGGACCAGCGACGGTGCCGTGGCATCTCTCGACATCTCCACAGCCTTGCCCGCCGGCGCGGTATGCAATCCCCACGGTGCGG
The DNA here is from genome assembly GCA_002402905.1 of Desulfatitalea sp. UBA4791. GTDB lineage: Bacteria > Desulfobacterota > Desulfobacteria > Desulfobacterales > Desulfosarcinaceae > Desulfatitalea. The sequence continues at coordinate 964 of DHGT01000026.1, forward strand.
CGGTGATGCCCGACGGCAGCTTTGTCCTGGTCACCTGCGAGTCGAACGACAGCGTGCTGCGGATCGAAGACGCGGATTATGGCTCCGGCTTGACGTACAGCCGGGCGCCGATCCCCGTCGGCGACTTTCCCCAGGGCGTCGCGATAGCACCCTCCGGGGATTATGCCTATGTGGCCAATTATGAGGACGACACAGTATCCAAAATTGATTTGACGACGTTTCAGACCGTCGGCGCGGCCATCGGGGTCGGCGACGGGCCATGGGGAATCGATGCGGTCCGCGATACGGATTCTGATCGGACCCTGGTTTTCGTCTCTAACTTTTTGGATGGCAGCGTGACGGTCATTGTCGATTCGGTGGCTGACGGCATCACCGCGGAAACCGTTCCATCCATCGGCGGCAGTGGCATCAGCGGCGGTCCGACCGGTATTGCCGGCACCCCCGACGGCCGTTATGTCTATGTGGCCAATCAGAGCAGGGCGAACTTGGCCATCATCCGGGCCAACGACCGGTCGGTGGTCAAACGAATCGGCATCAACGGGCGCCCATGGGGAGTGGCCGTAGGATCGAGGGGCGATTACGTCTACGTGACCAACAGCAACAGAAACTCCGTCACCGTGATCGATGCGGTTGCACAGGCGATTCATGCCACGTATGCGGTCGGTTCCGGCCAGCTGGGCGTCGCTGCGCCGCGCAACGGAGATTTCGCATATGTGGTCTGCACGGACATCGATGACACCATCCGGAAAATCGACGTGAGCCGGGATACGGCCACCGAAGTCGTGAGTGGTCAAACCAGCGGCGCCATCGCCCTGGGCGCCTTTATCGGTGGCACGCCTCCCACTGCGCCATCGGAGTTGAGCGGTCTGGCGATATCCGGCAGCCGTATCGACCTGAGCTGGACGGACAACAGCACCGACGAACTGGGGTTCGTGCTGGAACGTCGGCAGGAAGGGGACACCACATTCCTGCAGATCGCGGAATTGCCGGCCGATACCACCACTTACTCGGACCTCGGGCTGGCCGGCGAAACGAGCTACGTCTATCGCCTGTTTGCATTCAACGAAACCGCCGACTCTGATGTTGCGTCCGCGAGTGCGGAAACCCCTGCATCCGACGACAGCTTCTCATGGTGTTTCATCGGTGTGATGCTTCAAGATTGACGGCGCCGTCCGGAAACGGCCTTTTGTGACTCCACAGGAGTTGAATCTTACGGTGGGAAAGCATGCCGCCGGTTGTCCGAATGACGAGACCAATGGGGGGCGCCAGTGGCCGAGCCGGCCATCGAGTGTCCCGGCGGCATGCAATTCATTTTATGCGGAACTACTATTTCTCCTATTGTCCGAACAAAAAGGTCGTCCCCACGGTATTGAGCACGAAGCGATCCGGCATGGCCCGTTCAAATGCGTTGATCGCCTTCCAGCCGGTACAGTGCGTGGGCACGATCAAATCAGGCTGGATAGCCTGCATGGCCGCCACGGTCGGTTCGATCAGCGGCTCGCTCATGCCGCTCAAATGAAATCCCCCGAGCACGGCGTGTATCTTTTCGGTGCCGCTGGTCTTGGCCAGGTGTTTGACCGTATTAATGATGCCCGAGTGCGAACAACCGCCCAACACCACCAGCCCCTTGTTTTTCAATCGGAACGCGATGGCCTGGTCGTCTTCGAACAGGTCCGCTCGCCATTCGCCATTTTGCTTGGATTCCAAACCCGGTGACCCGGTCTCAAAGGCCGTGGTCCGTTCCACCGTGCCGGAGACCAGAATCAGGCCGCCGGCCACCGTGGAGGGGGCGCTGCGCAGGTCTAGATCCGCACCGTCTGCTTTGAGCTTTGCTTCGTTCAGCGAGGGCATGGGGACATAGGTTTCCGGTCCGAGCTTGATCCTGCGTTCCACGAAGGCGCCGGGATGCAGCACCAGGGGGAGCCGCCGGCCGAGTTTCTGAAAAAACAGCTTTAAGCCACCGAAATGGTCGAAATGACCGTGGCTCAGAACCATGCTCTCCACATCTTCGATTCTGTGTTTGACGACACCGAATTTGCCCGCCAGGCTCAACGGCAGCAAGGCGGCGTTGTGATTGAGACATTCGCCGGATATGCCGGCATCCATCATGATGGTGTGTCGCTGCTCTCCGGACTGGACGGTCACCAGGTAGGAAAGCCCATGTTCCGCCTTGGGGGCACTCGGCGGGGGGACGCGCATTCTTTTGATGCCGTCCGTGTCCGGGGCCAGCAGGTCGGTGTAATTGTCCACAAGAAACGTGACTTCGGCGTGGTCGATATCAGGCAGTTGGATTTGTGTCATTTGGGACTCCTTTCATCAATGCCGTTGACCATCTTCAAAGGGGAAATAGGGTTTGATGTCCAGGATCGGCGTACCGTCCAGCGTATCGAGCCCCTTGACGCGGATGCGGCAACCATCGACCTCCAACACCTCCACGATCGACATGCCGATGGCATTGGGCCGCCTGGGGGAACAGATGCTGAAGACGCCAAGAGGGGCGTCCCGATGGGGCGGCGTCTGGCGAAGCAGTTCCGGTGTGAAGGGGGGGCTGCGGTCAAAGTGAAACAGTACCACGATGCGCTGGCCCGGAGTGATGTCGCTCAATCCGGCCTCGTACTCAGGAAGAAGATTGAGCCACCCCTCCACATCCGACAGGGTGTGATGCCGCGGGGTGGCTTGTTCTCCGGGATCCCGTTCGATGGATCCGATGGCGTTGAAGACAATGGACATGGTGTGGTCTATCCTTCAGGCCTTGAGTTTCTGCAAGGCCAGTTCGCCCGCGATGGAGATCGGTTCCAGGCTCGGTTCGGAAGAGATATCCGGATTGCAGGCGCACATGTGGGTGGTCAGATCCGACATGGTCTTGCCTCCCCAAATCAGCGCATTGATCGTATCGATGGATTTAGCCGAGGCGACGGTGTGGGCCACGATCTGGCCACCGAGCAATTTTTCCGATTTTTTGTCGAACACGAGCTTGACCCGCCAGGGATGCACACCGGGAATCATGCCGTGTTTACTTCGAGAATCCACAGTGGCCGTAATGGCCTCGAAGCCTTCCCTCTTCGCCTCCTCTTCGGTCAATCCCGTGGAGGTGGCTACCCGTTCGAAGAATTGGCATCCGCCGGCATTCAGCACCCCGGGAAAAGGAATGGCGTAACCGGCCAGCCGTTTGGCGGCCAGGCGCCCCTGGATGACGGCCGGACCGCGAAGCTGACCGGGAACCGGCTTGCCGGTGATGAAGTGAAACTTCTCTACGCAATCGCCGCCCGCCAGAATGTGGGGATCGGAAGTCTCCTGATACGGGTTGACCTTGATGCCGAACCGGCCGATGTCGAGGCCGATCTCCTTGGCCAGTTCCACGTTGGGCCGGGTGCCGATATTCATGAAGACCATGTCGGCGGGCAGCTCTTTGCCGGATGCCAGCACGACGCCCGACACCTTGCCCGCCTTGCCGGTGATTTTTTCCACCTTCTCGCCGGTCAGGACCCTGAGCCCTTTTTCTTCCAGGTGCGCTTTGACCAGGGACGCCATATCCATATCCAGCATGAGCGGCAACGGGCGATCCATCAACTCCACAATGGTGATGTCCATTTTGTCCTTGGCCGTTTCAGCCAGCAAGGAGGCCACTTCCAGGGTGATAAAACCGGCCCCGATGAAAAGGATTTTCTTGGGCTTTTTTTCCAGAAAGTAATCTTTGATCCTGCAGGCGTCCGGCAATCCCCGCAAGGTCATGACCCCTTCCAGATCCCGCCCTTCGATCGGGGGCACCATCGGGCTGGCCCCCGTGGCGAGAAACAGCTTGTGATAGTCAAGGGTATCGCCGTTTGCCAGGGCGACTTTGCGACCGGATGCATCCAGCCGGACCACTTCGCCTTCTATCACTTCGATCCCCGCGTTTCTCAGGTTTTGATCGGGAACCACGATGGCATCTTCCGCGGCCAGACCGGCCACGACATGGGGAAGCGCTCACCTGACGATGAAATACTGCTCTTTGCGAATGACGGTGACGTCCACCTCCGGCATCAGTTTTTTGGCCAGCATGGCGCATGGCCCCCCGGCGCCGCTACATCCCACGATGATGAGCCTTTCACCTTTATTCATAGGGTTCCCTCCTTTTGGCCGATTAACGAAAAATCATGGATGGATCGTGATTAAAAATTGAACACCTTCGCCTCCGCCGCCATGTCAATCAGATGGGGCCCCCCATCGAGCTGCATGTTGGAATAAAACAGGGCCTCATCGACTTTGCGGTTTTTGGCGCATGGCGTGCAAATACCAATTTTGACTTCATTTTCCACAAGGTAGGGCAGATAGTCCTGCGGACAGTCCCCGGTATCCGTTCTTTGGGAGAGATCCCGTTCACGGTTGGCCCACATCACGGCACTGTCGATAAAAAAAAGGTCCACATGGTGCCCCTTGGTGTGGGCGATTTTGGCAAATTGGAAACAGCGGGTGGCGGCTTCGTTGTCGTCTTGACTCAAAACAAATAGAAAATTGACCATCTCAAGCGCTCCTTTCTTTGGCGTCAGGATTTGTCATGGGGGCGAATGCTTTTTTCTGTTTCTCCTCATGGGCACGATCAGGCCAATCGCTTGCCGGCTCCTGGGCCTGGCGCCACTGCGTAGATCTCTTCGACCTGCATGATGACGGCTCCCTTGGATTTCAAGGGGAAGCCGGCTTTGTTGCTGATATCCTCGATCCAACGGGCGGTCTCTTCAAAGCGCGGGCCGGAGGTTTCGATGGTGACGGGTCCCTTCAGCTGGTAGCCTTCGTGGCCTTCCCAGAACGTGACCGCGACGCGCGGGTTGCTTTTCATGTTTTGCAGGGTTTTGCCGAAGAACTGGTCGGATATGAGAACGGTTTCATCGTCGAGAATTTTTTTGGCACCGACCGGCACGCCATTGGGTGTGCCGTCCGGCGCGGCCGTGATGAGAACAGCGGTACGGACTTTCGTGAAAAGTTCCTGGATGCGTTTGGTCATTTTCGCCATATGTCTTCTCCTCATTTTATTCCAGTGGTTTGTACGCATCGACGATCAGCGATACGTTGTTGATTCTGCCTTCCCGGTTGCGGTGGTCCAGAAGCAGGGAACGGTAGACCGGACCATCTTCCATGGACCACTGATGGTAATGAAAGCGGCCCTGTTCGTCGCAATATTCCAACAGATCCACTCGAAAACCGGCTTGCTCGAAGAGCTCGGAAAAGCGGTGGTAGTCATACAGAACCTTGTGGTCGGCGGCCGGATGATCGTCCGGCCCCGGTCCGCCCACCCTCGCATGGCGCTGGTAGTCGGGATCGGGAAAGTTCCCGTCAGGCACGGCGCAACGCAAGTATCCGCCCGGTTTGAGCCAACAATAACACAACCCCGCAGCTGCCCGCCCCTCATCTTCGGTCAGGTGTTCCCACACGTGTTCGCATAAAAACGCATCGGCCCGCCGCTCTCCGAAGAACGAGCCCCAGAGCTCGGGGCGCAGCAGGTCCAGCGACGTCTTGTCGGTGGCAATCCAGTCGGGCCAGGATTGCTGGCCGGCACCTATGATCACTCTCAGGGGTCGATCCGGTGGCACCCCACCAACGCTCGGCATGGCGCATTATCCCCAATTTCCAGATCCTGAATCAACCCTGTTTTTCATTTCGGTATCATACGGCCTTCTGGGCGGCATGACCCGCAGGGTCAGGGAACTCGATGGCCGTCACGATCTGTCGCATGATGGTTGCGGTCGGCGATGTGACGAAAGCCGATACAAACGATTGTCCGCTGTCACAGGCCATTGCGATCTGGGGATCGATGGGAATGGATCCCAGAAAAGGCACGTTCATGCTGCTGGCAATGTTCCGGCCGCCACCCGAAGAGAAAATGTGGGTGACTTCACCGCACTTCGGGCACACAAAACCGCTCATGTTTTCGACGATGCCCAAGATGGGCACATTCAATTGACGGCAGAAGGTGACCGACTTGCGGACATCCACGGCCGATACCTTCTGGGGCGTGGTCACGACGACGGCGCCATCCAGATGACCGATCAATTGGCAGACCGACAGGGGTTCGTCGCCGGTACCCGGCGGCGAGTCAACAATCAGATAGTCCAGGTCTCCCCAGGCCACGTCTTTCAGGAACTGCTTGATGGCGATCATTTTCATGGGGCCGCGCCAGATGATGGCATCGTCCTGCTTTTGCAGGAAAAAGCCGGCACTCATCACCTTCAGACCCTTGACGTTCACCGGGAGGAGGTTTTCGCCATCGCCCTGAACCCCTTGCAACTCGATGCCGAGCATGGTGGGAACGCTGGGACCGTGAATGTCCACATCCAGCAGACCCACCTTTTTCCCCTCCATGACCAGCGCCATGGCCAGGTTGACGGCGACCGTGCTTTTGCCGACGCCGCCCTTGCCCGAGAGAACGACGATTTTGCGTTGGATCCGACAGAGCCGAGACTGCAATTTTTGCCGGTCCTGAAAGTCCTTTTCACTTTCCCCTTTCTGGGGGTTCTTCGCAGAGCAGCTTTTATCCCCACAACTGCTGCAACCCGAAGCGTCCTTGTTCTTTGTGTCTTGCGATGTTGATTCCACGTGCCGATGACTCCATTGTTGTAAGATGATTTATATTTAAAAAACTGGTTGAACCGTCTGATCAGCCGGCTGGATGTGAACTCTGGCGCTGCGCATTGCCGGTCAGTCCCGGCATGCGAAAGCAGGCGTCTCCCAGGCAGCCTTTTTGAAACGCGGCGATCACCGCCTCCACGTCGCCGCAGGTGAACCCGATCACGCGGATGCCGGCATGCTTGAGCGCACTTTCCAAGGCAAAGCTGATGGCGCCGCAGATCAGGACATTCACGCCGATGTGCGCCAACTCCTTGATCCGGCCAAACGGCCCCACGCTCGTCAGGTAGACGCTTTCCCTCGTGATCTCTTGATGTTCCGCCATGTCGACCAGCAAGAGCCGTTCGGAGACATCGAAAACCGGTGAAACGCGGCCATTCCATTGTGATACGGCAATTCGCATGGGGTGGGTTGAGCAACAGGCGTGCCAGGGAGTGTTCTGATGAGATTGGGCCGCGGCATGTGGATTTGGAGGCTGCAAGGCAGAATAGGGATTGTAAACAACGATGCAATATGCAATATTAGCCGCCCTGGTATTCTGGTAAATTGCATGAGTTAATCGGTTCAGGGAGGTGCCATGCACGATGACAAGGAAGCGCATCATCGGGATGTGATTCTCGATTCGGTCAATGAGGGTGTGTTTACGGTGGATTCGCAGTGGCGGATCACCGCATTCAATAGGGCCGCAGAGCAGATTACCGGTATCATGCGAAGTGATGCCATAGGAAAGGCCTGCTGTGACGTTTTTCATGCCGATATTTGTGAAAAGGCGTGTGCCTTGCGGCAAACTTTCGATACAGGTCGACCGATCGTCAATGCCACCGCGCATATCGTGACCAACCAGGGACACCGGGTACCCATTCGCATATCCACCGCCATTCTCAGGGACCGGCGCGGAAGCGTCATCGGCGGGGTCGAAACCTTCCAGGACCTGAGCCAGGTCGAAGAGCTGCAGAAAGAGCTGGAAAGCCGTTATACCTTTGAGGATATTGTCGGCCGCAGCGATGCCATGATGCAAGTATTCAGGGTGCTGCCACAGATCGCCGAAAGCAGCAGCACCGTCTTGATCGAAGGTCCCAGCGGTACCGGCAAGGAGCTTTTCGCGCGTGCCATTCACAATCTGTCGCCCCGCGCCAAGCATCGTTTTGTAGCCGTCAATTGCGCTGCCCTGCCCGATACGCTCCTGGAAAGCGAACTTTTCGGGCATAAGGCTGGTGCTTTCACCGATGCCCGGCGCGACAAGGCCGGCCGTTTCGAGATGGCCGATGGGGGCACCATTTTTCTCGACGAGATCGGAGACATCTCACCGGCCATGCAGACGCGGTTGCTGCGGGTGCTTCAAAACCATGTCATCGAGCCGTTGGGTGCCGTGCGGCCCAAAACGGTGGATATCCGGGTGCTGGCCGCCACCAATAAGGACCTGGCCGGACTGGTCAAAAGCGGCGCTTTCCGCCAGGATCTCTACTATCGAATCCGGGTGATCCATCTGGTGTTGCCCATGCTCCGGCAGCGGCGGGAGGATATCCCCCTCTTGATCGATCATTTCGTCCAGAAATACAACCGGTTGCAGGGAAAGGACATCGCCGGCGTGTCGGTGGAGGTGGTCTCCCGGCTCATGGAGCACGATTTTCCGGGCAACGTACGCGAACTGGAAAACATCATCGAGCAGGCCTTCGTGCTGTGTCGCGGCGGCATGATCGAGATGCATCATCTGCCGCCTGAACTCCGCTCCGAAACCCTTGCCCGTCGAGATACGGGTGGCCCGGTGAACTTGAAGAGCATGGAGCGGCAGTTCATTCGCCAGACCCTGAAATACCATAACGGCAATCGTCGGGAAGCGGCCAAGGACCTGGGCATCGACGTTTCCACGCTCTATCGAAAAATCAAGTCCCTGGGCATCGAAGTGCCGGAAACCGATGGCCGCAGCAGAAGGAATTGAGCACCAACCGAAAGAAACCTCTCCATACCCGTTTGCCTGTTTCAAGGACGTGGGTTTAGAATTGCAAATTGCAATACTGGTACGGTTGCCAATTTGCTCCTATGAATTATATTAAGTATAAAATCAAATAGATAAATCTGACTTAGCCATAGGCATGCAAATTGCTGGTGGTCTTTGTGCCATCCGGCAGCCAACGTATTGACGAACGCTCGCCGGTTCTTTCAACGGAGTTTTAAACCTATGCCCAATCGCAAGGCGCAAGTCGCTCCAGCGACAATGACCGATGCAATTCTTGAGAGCATCTCCGATGGCGTCTTTACGGTGGACGAGCATTGGCGGATTACCTCGTTTAACACAGCGGCAGAGGCCATCACCGGGATTCCACGAGCCCAGGCCATCGGCCGGCGCTGTTCCGAGGTATTCCGCTCGAGCATGTGTGAAACGGAGTGCCCGCTTTCCCAGACCCTGAAGAACAAAAGACCGATCATCGGAAAGTCGGGCTATATCATCGATGCCAACCAGGCCAGAATCCCCATCAGCGTCTCCACGGCCGTTCTACGCGATGCAGAGGGGCGTATCGTCGGCGGGGCCGAAACCTTCCGGGACTTGAGCGAAGTCGAAACGCTGCGTCAGGAACTCGCCGGCCGGTCAAGGGTTGGCGATATCGTCAGTCGCAGCCCGCTGATGCAGCGGGTGTTTGAAGTGCTCCCGGCCATTGCCGCCAGTCCGAGCACCGTCCTGATTCTCGGCGAAACCGGAACCGGCAAGGAACTCATGGCCAGTACCATTCACGCGCTCAGCCCCAGGCGCAACGGTCCCTTTGTGGCTGTCAACTGTGGCGCCCTTCCCGATACGCTGCTCGAGTCCGAGCTGTTCGGCTACAAGGCCGGTGCGTTTACCGGTGCCAACAAGGACAAGCCTGGACGATTTGCCATGGCCAAGGGGGGTACCCTGCTGCTGGATGAAATCGGCGAAGTGAGCCCGGCCCTGCAAGTGCGCCTGCTGCGGGTCTTGCAGGAGAGGACCTTCGAGCCGCTCGGGGCGACGGCCTCGGAACTGGCCGATGTCCGCATTATCGTCGCCAGCAACAAGGACCTGGCCATGGAGATGCGCCAGGGGTCGTTTCGGGAAGATCTCTACTATCGTGTCAACGTGGTACGGGTCGAACTGCCCCCCCTGCGGCGCCGAAAGGAGGATATCCCCCTGCTGGCCGAACAGTTCGTTGCGCGTTTCAACCGCCTGCAGCGCAAGGAGATCAAAGGTATCGCGCCCGAAGCTTTGTCGCTCATGATGGCCCACGAATGGCCTGGAAACGTCCGTGAGCTGGAAAACGTGATCGAGCGTGCGTTTGTTTTGTGCAATAAAGAGGTGATCGGCATGGAGCATCTGCCCGACGAGTTGACGTCCCACCGCAGACCCGGCGGCCTGCTGCCTTCGGGCATCAAGGAGGCGCGCAATTTGATCGACAGCCAGACCATCCGAACCGCATTGGAGCAAAACGGTTACAACCGCCTGGCCGCCGCCCGGGCCCTCGGTATTCATAAAAGCACCCTATTTCGCATTATCAAGCGACTCGGCATCAATCTGCCGGAGCAGGATGGCCGCTCCATGAGCAGCAAGAAACAGGGATGAGAACGGGTAGCGAATACAGTCTTATTTCTGCGACTGTACGCCAAATAGGAGGGCGCTTTTATGCTACCGTAACCTTCCCTGCATAGAGTTCCAGCCGATGCAAAAAATAATTAATACAGTTGGATAAATTAAATTACGCAACAGGCCGCACCTTGGCATGCCGAATGCTAAAACACTTTAAAGACCTAATAAGCGTCGCTCGCTATCAGGCATAGGAGTGCACCGCCTGGCAGATAAATGCGGCAACCTTTATCACACTTCTTACGAAGGAGGAGGAAATCAGCGCATGACGCAACAGCCGATCACGCTCGGCGTGAAAAAAAATCAGACCTTTCTGGAAACAGTGAAGGAGATCCTGCCCGATGGCGGGAACTTGAACCTGTGCCTGACGTGCGGTGCCTGTTCGTCCGGTTGCCCGGCCACCGGACTCGACAATATGGACCCGCGCAAGTTTTTGCGCATGGCCGCCCTGGGAATGGATGAGGAGATCCGGAAATCGGAGTGGGTGTGGATGTGCTCCATGTGCCAGCGTTGCATCTACGTCTGTCCGATGAAGATCGATATTCCCCAATTGGTTTTCAATGCACGTGCCCTCTGGCCCAGGGAAGAGCGCCCCAAGGGCATCCTCGGGTCGTGCGACATGGCATTGCGCAACGATAGCTGCAGCGCCATGGGGACCTCGCCGGAAGACTTCCAGTTCGTGGTCGAAGATGTATTGGAAGAGTACCGGGAAAACCAGCCTGAATTTGCCGAGATGGAGGCGCCCATCGACAAGGAGGGGGCCGAGTTTTTCCTGAACCAGAATTCACGCGAACCGGTCACGGAACCGGACGAGATGGTGCCCCTGTGGAAAATCCTGCACCTGGCCGGTGCCGATTGGACCTATGGGTCCAAGGGGTGGGGCGGCGAGAACTACTGTATGTTCCTGGCCGATGACGATGCCTGGAAGCACATTACCACCACTGCGGCCAAGCAGGCCGACGATCTGGGGTGTCGCGTCTTTCTCAATACCGAGTGAGGGCAC
>DHGT01000151.1 GCA_002402905.1 Desulfatitalea sp. UBA4791
TCCCGGCTGAAGTTCACGTAGTAGATCTCCCCGTTCGCATCGTGGCACTTCAGGGTAGCCGTGTACCGCTCGTTCCCTAAGTCCCGGATCGCCGGCCGCATCGTCACGGGTCTGGCCGAGAAGTTCGTGGCTGTTTTCCGAGGCTACATGGTAGATGCCCGTGTGACCGCCGGATGCGAGCAGCGCCACGTAGGGAAATTCAGGCGGATCGTCTCCGAGACGAATCGAATAGAGATGCCCCTCCAGGTGATCGACCCCCACCCAGGGCAATCCACGTGCAAAGGCAAAGGCTTTGGCAAAGGAAAAACCGATCAGCAGACAACCCACCAGCCCCGGTCCCTGGGTGGCGGCCACGGCATCGATCTCTTCGATCCTGAGCCCGGCATCGCCGATGGCCTGCTCGACCACCGGCACCACGGCCTCGATGTGCTTGCGCGATGCCAACTCCGGCACCACGCCGCCGTATGGATGGTGAATCGCCACCTGCGACGCCACCGCAGACGACAATATCCTGCGCCCGTCTTCGACAATGGCCGCCGCCGTTTCATCACAGGAGGATTCGATACCGAGGACACGCATGTTGATCACCTTTGGCTGCCTTGGGCCGATGGAGGGATGCGCGAGGAGAAGGGTGCTCTGGATTACTTGCGAGGTTTGGACACCGCCCGGGTGTCCCCGCTGCGGAGCCCTCAACTGCGACAGGGCGGCTGGTCTTGCGCACCCTTGGCCACCCATTTAAGGAAACGGGAGAAAAGATCGAAAAGCTTTCGTATCATTAAAATTCCCAGAACAGCTGGTACCCGTCCACAAATAGGTCGATTGGCCATCTGTGGATGGGGACCACCTACATCCAGCGAAAACGGCTATCGCCCCCGCTTTCCCTCTCGGTGATTTCGCCGATGACCCAGGCCTTCTCCTTCATGGCCAACAGGCGGGCGACGATGTCCTGGGCGGCGTCTTCGGGAACGACGGTCACCATGCCGATCCCGTTGTTGAACACTCGCAGCATCTCGTCATCGGTCACCTTGCCCGCCTCCTGCAAAAACTTGAATATCGGCGGGGTTTCCCAACTGCCGCGGTGCAGCGCAATCCCGCAAGCCTTGGGAATGATCCGCAGCACATTGTTGACGATGCCGCCGCCGGTAATATGGGCCAATCCCCGGATCGGCAGCCCGCGGATCAGATGTTGCACGGTCTCGGAATAGATCCGCGTGGGCGTGAGCAGCTCTTCTCCCAGGGTCCGGCCCAGGTCCGGAACATGGGTGTGGACATCCATCTTGAGCACATCGAAACAGATCTTGCGCACCAGCGAATAGCCGTTGCTGTGCAGGCCGCTGGAGGCGATGCCGATCATCTGGTGGCCGACCTGGATCTCCGATCCGTCCACGATCTTGTTGTTGTCGACCAATCCCACGGCGAAACCGGCCAGGTCGTACTCGCCGTCGGCATAAAACCCCGGCATCTCGGCGGTCTCTCCCCCGATCAGGGCACAGTGCGCCTCCTGGCATCCGGCGCCGACGCCGCCGATGATCTGGGTCAGCTTCTCGTCCTCGATCTTCCCGGTAGCCAAATAGTCCAGGAAAAACAGAGGCTTTGCTCCCTGCACGATAATATCGTTGACGCACATGGCCACCAGGTCGATCCCCACCGTGTCGTGCTTGTCCATGAGAAAGGCGATTTTGAGCTTGGTGCCCACCCCGTCGGTGGAACTGACCAACACCGGGCTTTCCATGTTGGCGGTGTTGAGGGAAAAGAGCCCGCCGAAGCCGCCGATCTCGCCCATAACACCCGGTACCCGGGTCTTTTGGGCGATCTTCTTGATCGTATGAACCAGTTGGTCGGCCTTGTCGATGTCAACGCCGGCATCGCTGTATGTTAACGGTTTGTCCATGGGGATCTCCTGAGGATCTTGAACCAAATTTCGCCATTTTCGGCGGCTTGCAAACAATCTCTGAAAAAACAGCTGCATAGATAAACTGATGGGCCCTAAAAGTCAAAACAAAATTTTTGACTTTTACTACACGCTTTTATAGGGTTGGACGCAAACGCAGAAAAACCGCCCGCCCCATCACCATATGGGACAGCACTATCATACCCGGAAGGAAACGCCATGGTTGAATTCGCCCGTCTGGACCGGCTGCCGCCTTATGTCTTCGCCCAAGTCACCGAAATCAAAATGCAGGCCCGCCGCAGAGGAGAGGATGTCATCGACCTGGGAATGGGCAATCCGGATATGGGCACCCCCGACCATGTGGTCGACAAACTGGTCGAGGCGGTCCGCAAATCTCATAACCACCGCTACTCGGCCTCGATGGGAATCACCAAGCTGCGCCATGCCATCGCGGCCTGGTACCAAAGGCGATACGACGTGGCCATCGACCCGGACCGAGAAGCCATCGTCACCATCGGGGTCAAGGAGGGCATGTCGCACCTGGTGCTGGTCACCATCCGGCCGGGCGATGTGGTCTTCACCCCTACCCCCACCTATCCCATCCATCCCTACTCGGCCATCATCGCCGGCGGCGATGTGCGCGGCGTGCCGGTGGGGCCGGGCCAGGATTTCTTCGAGAACCTCATGAACGCGGTCCGGCAGTCCTGGCCGCGTCCCAAACTGCTGATCATCAGCTACCCGCACAACCCGACCACCGAGGTGGTGGATCTCGATTTTTTCCAGCGGGTGGTGGATTTCGCCAAGGAACACAAGATCATGGTGATCCATGATTTCGCTTACGCCGACCTGGTGTTCGACGGTTACCAGGCCCCGAGTTTCCTGCAGGCCAAGGGCGCCAAAGATGTGGGGGTGGAATTTTTCTCCATGTCCAAGAGCTACAACATGGCCGGATGGCGGGTCGGCTTCTGCGTGGGCAACCCCGAGATCATCTTCGCCTTACGGCGCATCAAAAGTTACCTGGACTACGGCATTTTCCAACCGATCCAGATCGCGGCCATCATCGCCCTCAACGGCCCACAGGAATGCGTGGGCGAAATCGTCGACACCTACCGGTCGCGCCGCGATACGCTGATCACCGGCCTGAACCGGGCCGGATGGGACGTGCCCAGCCCCAAGGGCACGATGTTCGTGTGGGCCAAGATTCCGCCCAAGTACAGCCACATGGGATCGGTGGAATTTTCCAAGTTTCTCATCAACGAGGCCCAGGTGGCCGTCTCTCCGGGTTTGGGCTTTGGGGAATATGGGGATGAATACGTGCGTTTCGCACTGATCGAAAACAACATGCGCATCAACCAGGCCATTCGCGGCATCCGGAAGGTGATGTAATCCCAACAGCACCCCTACACCCGCCGCCGGGCTGGAACCCGGTCGAACCGGTTTGCAGGCCTTTTTTTATTGACTTTGCCCGGCCGGTTATACGAAATTGCGCTTCTATTGCGTCAATAAATAAGGAGTAATTCGCCATGCGCCCCGTAAAACTGGGAATGATAGGATGCGGCACGGTGGGCACCGGTGTCGCCCGGTTGCTGATTGAAAAGCAACACATGATCGAACAACGGACCGGCATTGCGCTGGATCTTAAATATGTGGCCGACCTGGACCAGACCACTGACCGGGGCATCGTCTTCGGGCCCGGCGTCTTCATCCAGGACGCCTGGACCATCATCAACGATCCGGAAATCGACATCGTCGTCGAAATGATCGGCGGCCTGACGGTGGCCAGGGAGTTCATTTCGGCCGCCATCGAAAAGGGCAAACACGTAGTCACCGCCAACAAGGCCCTGCTGGCCAAGCAGGGCAACGAACTGTTCCGGGCGGCACAGGCAGCCGGGGTGGACCTGGCCTATGAAGCCAGCGTGGCCGGGTGCATCCCCATCATCAAGTCCCTGCGCGAAGCCCTGGTAGCCAACGAAATCCAGGCCCTGGTGGGCATTCTCAACGGCACCTGCAACTACATCCTCACCAAGATCACCGACGAAGGGCTGCCCTTCGACCAGGCCCTGGCCCAGGCCCAGGCCAACGGATATGCCGAAGCCGATCCCACCCTGGACATCGAAGGCCTGGACGCGGCCCACAAGCTCGCCATCCTGGCAGCCCTGGCCAATGGCATGCGGATCAATTTCGACGATGTCTACGTGGAGGGCATCTCCAAGATCACACCCCTCGATATCCAGTTCGCCCGGGATTTCGGCTACCGCATCAAACTGCTCGCCATCTGCAAAAACCGAGGCGATAAAATCGAGGCGCGGGTTCATCCGGCCATGATCCCCGAAGACAACATCCTCTCCAATGTCTCCGGCTCGCTGAATGCCATCACGGTGACCGGCCATGCGGTGCAGAATCTTTTTCTTTCCGGCTTCGGCGCCGGCATGATGCCCACGGCCAGCGCCGTGGTCAGCGATATCGTCGATCTGGCGCGCAACATCCAGTATGGCGCCGCCGGCCGCGTGCCTTCCATGGCCTACCAGCCCGATCAGATCAAAACCATGCCGATCCTGCCGATCACCGACATCGTCACCCACTACTACTTCCGCTTTGCCGTGGAAGATCGGCCGGGCGTATTGGCTGCGCTTGCCGGCATACTCGGCCAAAACGGCATCAGCATCAAATCGGTGCAGCAAAAGGGCCGCAAAACCAACGGCCATGTCCCCATTGTCATCATCACCCATCATGCCAGGGAGGCCGACGTCCAGAAAGCCCTGGCCGAAATCGACCGTCTCGAGGTGGTGGGGCCGGCGCCCGTGGTGATCCGCATCGAAGATGAAAACGCCACGGCCGCCGAGACTGCTGAGTAGGCCAATCTTTCTCGAAATAGGTGAAGCGATCTTCCGGCATTAGCGCAGCCATCAAAAAAATCTAAAACAGTCATCGAAAACCGACAGTGAGAAGCTTATGCAAATCGTCTGTACTGACCTCGAAGGTGTATTGGTGCCCGAGATCTGGATTCACGTCTCCCGCAAAACCGGCATCGAAGAGCTGCGCCTGACCACCCGGGACATCTCCGACTACGATGCCCTGATGCGCAAACGGCTGGCCATATTGAAGCAAAACGGTCTGAAGTTGAAAGACATCACCGACGTCATCGACACCATGGACCCATTGGCGGGCGCCGTCGAATTCCTCGACTGGCTGCGCAACCAGACCCAGGTGATCATCGTATCCGATACCTACATCGAATTCGCCAAACCGCTCATGGCCAAGCTCGGCTGGCCCACCCTCTTCTGCCACTCGCTGGGCATCGATGCCGAGGGCGCCATCGCCGATTACCACCTGCGGCAGCCCGACGCCAAGCGCCACACCGTCCAGGCCCTGCAGGGACTCAACTTCCAGGTGATCGCCATGGGCGACTCCTACAACGACATCAACATGCTCGAACAGGCCGAGCACGGCCTGCTCTTCCGGCCGCCCGAAAATGTCGTGGCCGAATTTCCCCAGTTTCCCGTCACCCATGACTACGAGGCCCTGCAGAAGGAGATCGGTGCACTGCTCGCCTCGTAATTAAGGATACCCATGCTCACCCGACAGACCCGCTACCGTGTCATTTACGGCGATACGGACAACATGGGATACGTCTACTACGCCAACTACCTGCGCATGTTCGAGATCGGGCGCACCGAGCTGTTGCGCGACTGGGGGCTGCCCTATCGCGAGATCGAATCGCGCGACATCCTGTTGCCCGTATCCGAAGCCTACTGCAAGTACATGACACCGGCCCACTACGACGACGTCCTGATCATCCACTCGACCCTGGACACGGAAATGAAGGCCGGCATGAAGATCGACTACCGCATCACCAGCGAGGACGACCTGACCGTTCACGCCACCGGCCACACCCGCCACGCCTTCACCAACCGCCAAGGCCGCGTCATTCGACCGCCGGCCTTTATCCGCGAACTCATCCGCAAACAGAGCGGGACATCGCATGCTTGAGATCCAGACCGGCGAACAGGGCATCACCTTCTGGGTGACGGTGCAGCCACGTGCATCCAAAACCGGTATTATCGGCCTCCACGACAAGGCTCTGAAAATCCGCCTCACCGCCCCGCCCGTGGACAACGCCGCCAACAAGCAGTGTGTCGAAGTACTGTCCAAGGCCCTGGGCCGCCCCAAATCGACCATCGAGATCGTCGCCGGCCAGACCAGCCGGCAGAAGCAGGTCCGCATCCGCGCCAAGCAGGGAACCCTCTCGACCCAAGAACAATCCGAACTCAAAGCAAAACTGACCGCTTTGGCCGGAGATGCCTCCCAAAAAACACCTTGACGCCACCAGGCGGAAACGCTATAAGAGGCCTTTACTTGATGCGGGGTGGAGCAGTCTGGTAGCTCGTCGGGCTCATAACCCGAAGGTCACAGGTTCGAATCCTGTCCCCGCTACCAATAAGAAAATCAAGGGCTTGGACGAAAATCCAAGCCCTCTTTTTTTGCCCGAAAGTCTATTCGTTGCCCGGTTTGTACAAGGATGGTACAAGGATTTGAATGCACGGAGATGCATTGCGATGGTTTCCGGTCACCCTTTAGGGACCGCAAAAACCCTCGCGCGCGCGTATAGCATCCAGAAATTCCGGCTATGTCTTTTAGGGGACTAAAAAAACGAAACCCCCCGGCATCGACCAGGGGGTTCGGGTGGTAGGTGGTAGGGACTATGCCCGCGTCAGCGTTACGGTTTCCCCAGGTGCAAGGGTGGTGCCTTTCGGCAAATAAACTGCGCCCTTGACGCCATCACCTGAAGTTGTGACCTCGTATCGGTCGAAAAGATCAATGCGAATCACGTTCTTTTCGGCCCGGATCGGTTGAATGTTCCCGGTTACGTTCGCCATCGTCTACACTCCTTTCGGTTTGGTTATTGGTTTGGCCGGCCATGCCAACAGCCGCCGCCTCTGCCTCGTTACAGTTCATCGCTCCCATAGGTTCCCTTTCATTCACCATGGACTTCGGCCAACACGGCCGCCCCTGAGTCAATGGGGTGTTGATCGTTCACAATCGGGCCATGATCTTGGATGAAATCATTACGCGCCTGGTAAATCGCCTTCTCGAATTCGCCTTGCAGTTCGTTTCTGGCCCTGGATGCAATACGCGGATCATCATCCAGCGTTTTTACCCCGCAGTCGTCAAGGTATCGGGGCAAATCGTTTGCGCCAAACTTCAGTACGGCACTGATGAATTCCGGGTCCTTGCCGAAATGCGTTGATCGAAGCCATTCTTTCGTCTTGCCAGTGGCAAACAACCGGGTCAGCTTGACAGCGTGCTCGATCTGTTCCCGGCTATGCTGCTTGGCTGTGGCCCGCCCAGGATGCAACAGGCGTTCGGTCTTGGCCGAATCGTCAAGTTTCTCCATTGACGGGTAGTGAAGCCTCGGTCCGGTCTTGCCCTCAACCTTTGGCTTGGTCATGGTTTCATAGTTCATTGGCATTGGTTTTTCTCCTTGGTTGGTGGTTGATTGACGCCGGCATGGTTGGGGTCGGGTATCGGGTATGGTTTGGGTCGGTTGCCGGTAATGGGTTCATACGATCTCAAAAACATCTGTCTTTTGGAAAACGACCAGATCCCCGCGCTTGACCGGCCCCACGCTGTCATCGGCGATAGCTCGATAGGTGTCGTTGGGTTGCTGCCTGGTCGTCACACGCGCCCAAAAGCGTTCACCTGTTTCAAGTGACAAGCGGACGAATAACCCAGGGCGCAGACAATTCAATTCCGACTTAGTAGGCCCGGCGGTCGGGTCCAGGGTTTCAAAAGGTTGCAGGTTCATCGTTCGGCACTCCTATTGTCGGGTCCAGTTATCCCCGTCTCGGTTCGGTTCGCTCGATCAGGGCATCCAGACGGCGGCCGATTTCTCGAATCATGGCCCGCAGTTCAGCTATTTCGGTCTGCATCGGTTGCCCCCCGCCGATGATACTTTGTGAACACCACTCCACACAGCCAGCATTGACCGCAAAAGCAGGCGTTGTCATCAGGCTGCGTGTACAGCTCGGCACGGTCGAATTTCCCTCCACACACGCTGCAGCGATAGCCGTTGCTTTCAAGACACTTGGTCCGTCTGGCGGTGGTGATCTGTTGTCTTGCTTCCCATTTGTCCATGGTGGTCCTTTCGGGTCGTTTTGGGGTCGTGTCGGTTTCGGCCCCTTTTTTCTTTCGTTCTAAAGCCTGTACCCCATGGTATATTCTATAAGGGGTGTCGAAATGCGCACGAATGAAAAAGTATACACCATCAGCAGAAAATATGACGCAACCGGCCTTGATAATTGGCAAAAGCATGAAAAAGCAAAAAACCCTCGATAGTGTCGAAATGCGCACCATCGAACCCGAAATAACCCCTCGATAGTGTCGAAATGCGCACCGTCGATAGTGTCTAAAACGACACTTGAGTTTATTTGAAAGCCCGCCATTTCTCGATAAGCCTGTAAACGTTTGTGCGTCGAAAAAGTCCGCCTCGGTCGCTCTTTTCAATGAATCCGAACTCGACCAACTGCCTGATGGCTTTCGAATATGTGTGCCGGGTCATGTATGGTTCAGCGTGCCCGTAAGGAAATATGACTTCACGCTGGCCCGCCTCCTTGCACTGGCACTTCAAAAGCAGGTAGGCCACGCGTGCGGCATTGGTCAACTTTTTGAAGGCCGGACTATTCACCATTGGTTTGAGAACAGGAACGAATGGTTCCCCGATGTGATTCTGTTTCTTTCTTTTGCTCATGGCAGCCCCTTGGTGTTGAATGGCCGGTGCCCCTCGGGGCCTTGAGAAGCATCTTTTCACCGACTGCCCAGGTCGGCGCCGGCCAAGTGTATTTGCCTCGCTCAGATCGTCGAATTCTCATCGTAAAAACCCGTCTCATCGTCATGTTTCGTTTCAGGATTTGTCGCAGCTCTGGCCCTGTTTGGATTCTTGCCGAATCGGAATGGATGCAAGGGGCAGCTCGTTGTCGTGCAACCACTCACCAGGGCCTTGTTACCGCCCATGCACTCAAGGCAAAATTTGCGAATGGTCTTCACTTTTGGCCGGCCTTCGCCCATCCGGTAAGGGAAAAAATAGCAGACATGGTTTTCATCGCCCCCGGTGCCAAGCATCCGATCACCGCCGCAGTTTGCAACCTGATACGGGGATTGAACGCACTGAACACACATTTTCCGAACGGCTTGCTTGGGTGTCATGGATCAACCCTCCCGCAGTCGTTCGGTCCACCAGTGAAGGAACTTGTCGCGGTCGATCAACAATTTACGCGCCCCGGATCGGATAAAAATATCGGACGGCACGCGGCCCAGGCTCTTAAGGTTCAAAAGGGTTCGCCGCCGGAAGCCACCGCCGGTCAGCCGATCAAGTTCAGTGACAGCAAACAGCGCCGGCATTTCTGACCGCAGCTTCATGATTGAATCATTCATCATCGGTGGTTTCCTCCTTTTTGGGTCCGAAATGGACCATGAGATACCCGGTGGGTAATTCAAGCATCGTTGCGAGTTTCAAAGCTTGCTGATAGGTGAGCGCACGCCGGCCGCAAACCACTTGCGAAATTTGAAGTTCGGTCAACCCACAACCTTGTTCCGAAAACTTCCGGTAATTGCCGAATTTCATGCCGATCCGGTATTTCAAAATCAGCTCGGGCTTAACAGAAGCCAGGTGGGAATCGAAATTCGTGCCCATCTCAGGGCGGTAATACGGGCCAAAAGGGTTTTGGTTTTTCTCCATGAACAGACCTCCGAATAAATTGTGTTAACGATGATAGTGTTGTTATTTTGCGGATAATTCGAGGTCAAACAGCATAAACCTCGCTAAGTGAGGTTTTATTAATCTGTCGAAGATAAAAGCCGGTGGGATAAGGGATAAGAGATAAACCTCAGAAGGTAAACTCCATGAGGTTTATCAGGTTATGAGGTTTTTTGATGTGCTGTCAGGTGAATAGGTGACGTTATGCGGCTTTCTTGCCGCGTCCTCCCCTTGGTTTGGGCAGTACATCGAAGCCATGTCTTCTTAGCCCGGCTTTAAGGGTTGCGGTCTTGATATCGCCAAGATACTTTCTTATTGCGCCTTTGACCGCTGGGGATTCCAAAACTGCCTTGAGTTGATCATCTGCCGATTCCAGTTTGCTGATTATTGGGTCCGCAAGTTCTTTCCGGATGATACCGGCAACAATGCGGTAAGCATCTTTCCTTGAATTCGGTTTGGCTTTGGATTGAACAGGGTCGAGTGATCCAATCTCGATCCTTGAGAAGTAGAACTTTTCCAACAAATCAACGGTCAATCCGCCTGTTTCATAGGTACCAAGGCGCCGATACTGAACTTTCGATTCGACTCGCACCCTTGGTTGGGGTTCCGGCATGCCCTGGTAAGCCAAGCATGGTTCGCGCTCGTATCGCTCGTAAACCGATACCTTGCCGGAGTCCAATAAAGTGATCTGGGTCGTTGGACTGATTCCATACTCTTTTTCAACATCTTTGCTGTGGATTGGGTCAATCTCTGTCGGGTCAAAAAATGCAGGTTCCATTTAAACGCCTCCTGTGACGCCCTGGTATGGTGATCGGGGAAGGCCGGCCAGGTACCGGCTTTTCGGGAGCTACCCTATCCCCGAAGCTGTGACTATCCGGTCTTCATAACACGAAGGCCCTTTTCACTCTCGGCCGGTTGCTCGATCCCAGCTTGTTCCAACATCCAGGCTTCGATTTTAACATGCCACATTCGAAGCAAGTCCAAGGGACGGCGCCGGTAATGCTTTTCAGCGGTCGCCGATGGTTTATGGCCCATGATCTGAGCGACCACGCCGGCCGGCACTTCCACCCATTCGGCCAGGGTGCCGAAGGATCGGCGCAGGCCGTGAAGGGTCAACCCCTCTATACCTGCCACGGCCAAGGCCCGATTGTGTGGAATGCGCGGTTCCTCAAGCCGCCCGGATGCCGCCCTGGGACTTGAAAAGACAAAGGCATTTCGTCGCGCCAGAGGCCGAAGGATCGCCGCAACGTACGGTGTCAATGGGATGGTCCGTTCCCCCTCAACCTTGTCATGGATGGTGATGCCGTTCCACTTGAAATCAACATCGGACCATTTCAGACCGGCCAGCTCATTGCGCCGGGCGCCGGTCAAAAGCAGGGTTTGAAGGTACGCAGACACAACCGGATTCGAAAGCCCACGGACGGCCGAAAACCAGGCTTTCAACTGCTCTTTTTGTAAGCAATCATCCTTTGCCCGTGAACGAGGCAGGAAATCCCGCTTGATTCGTGAACTGCATATCTCGGTCGAAACGATCCCGCCATAGTCGGGATGGTCCGAACACCAGTTCACAAAACCCCGTAGGCAATCGAATGCAATACGCGCCTGGGTGCCTCTTTTGCTGCATTCGCCGGAAAGCCATACCTTGACACGCTCCATTGTCAGGTCGGCCAATTTTAAGCCCATCAGGGGCGCCAGAGCGCCGGGCTTGGTCTTGCCCTTGCCCCGCTTCTTTTTCTGGCCGCCAGGATTCGCCACGCGCATATGGTCGGCAAGGTGCCGGGCGCTCCATTTGGGGGTTCGGGCCTCGATATAGACGCCCCATGCTTCGGCAATGGTCGCATCAAGCCGCTTGGCCTCCTGGGTGTCTGCCGCTCGCTGTTTCTCGTTCAGCTCGCGCAGTTCCCGAATGGTGCAGGGTCCTTTTCCGATCCCCTGATTCTCCTTGATCGTCGCCAACAGGTCAAAGCACTTGGTCGGGGTCCAGTGTTCAGACGACCAACCTATGCCCTCGGAAACAGTGCGGCCTTGCCACCAGTAGACAGCCGCATAGTACCGATCAGGGACGGCGCCATGTTTTCGGGTCGGATGCTCTCGGTATCGGATACCCCCCTTGCCATCGGCATTTTTAAGAGCTTTCCAGGTTCCCATGATCGGCCCCTTTCGGATTCCAGTACAAGGACTGTACAAGGATTTGGGTTGACAAAGGCTTAATTCCAGTGAATACCTGTGAATATAAAATAGGATAAATATCAAGTGAAGTCAAGCGGTTTGTGTATATTCTATGTATTTGTGTGAATGCCTGTGAAATCAATATCTTTCGGACTCATAACCCGAAGGTCACAGGTTCGAATCCTGTCCCCGCTACCAATTGAAGAGACGGCTCGAAAAGAATGTTGTCATTGACGGCAACCTTTTCGGGCCTTTTTCTTTGCACGCCTGTTTTCGTCATGACTTCACCCTCCGTAGCAATGTTCAAAAGTCCGGCTAAATCGCCGTAAAGATCGCTTGAGAGTTCCTTGTGACCGTCTTCTTTTGGAGTTAGTACGATTTTTTCGATTAAACCCCTGACATGCTCCTTTGCCTCCGTCCCTTGGCGGCATCCCACAAATCTTTTTGATAAAGCGCTGACGGTTCCAGACCAGCTCACCTATATGTAAATCGTTGTTCAAGATTTCCGTGCCGCGCCTTCGATTACCATTAATGGTCGATTGTGCCCATGTCTTGCCTGATGGGCAGGCTATGCCTTCTTTATTCAGGCTCGCGGCAATGGCTTTAGGGGATTTGTTTTCAACCGCATATTCCCGGAATATACGCCGCACGATCCTGGCCTGAGCCTCATCGATTTCCCGCTCGCCCCTGATGGCTTCACCTTGGGCATTGAATTTTCGGGCAACTTTGCAGCAATAGGCCAGACCGCCGCCGGATTTACCCTTTTCAACCCGGCCTCTAAGGCCGCGCCTGGTTTTATCAGCCAAATCCTTCAGGGACATTGAATTCATGGTCCCTTTAAGGCCGATACCGGCCTACATCATGGCCATCGTCCCGTAGCTGCTTGGACATCCGACGAGAACCATAGGTCCCACGTGTGTTCGAATGAATCTGTCGGACCCTGGAAAGCAGGAGGAAATCAGTATCAATGATGACCCCACTGCCATATCTCAAATACTGGTAAAACCCGCTCCGGCTTACCCTCATCACCTTGCACAAAACGGTGACAGGGAAGGCCCTCTTTTGCTGCCGGATAAAGTCGAATCTCACTTCGACAGGTTGGCAAAGAAGGCCTTGGCCTTTTTTAATATGTCGCGCTCCATCTCAAGCTGCTTGGCCTTTTTGCGAAGCCGGTGCAGCTCCTCTTTTTCAGCCGTCATGAACCCCTTGCCGGGAAAGGCCTGCATGCCTTCCTTTTCAATCTGTTCCTTCCAGCGTCTTAAAACGCTGGAATCGATCTCAAGGTTGCGAGCGGCCTCTGAGAGCTTGTACCCTTGCTCGGTGACCAGTTTGACAGCGTCAACTTTGAATTCCTTTGTGAATCCTCTGCCGTTCTGACCCATTTTTCACCTCCAAAAAGATGATGGTTTATACCTCATGCTTTTCGGAGTGTCCATTTCGGCTATACCACCTCAGGGGCCTATGTGAAGTTTTGGCAAAAGTTATTCTTCAAAAGCGAATGGATTTAGGAATTGACGATTCCATAGGCGCTTTTTGTCTATCTCGCTAAGCTGAGCTTCTTCACATACTGAATCCCAATATTTACGAATACCATGCTCTATACGTGCAGATACCGACATCGCATCTTCATTAGACAGCAGGAAATGATGAGCCGCCTCAAGGCAGGATTTAAGTTGACTAAGATTGTTTTCTCCCGATATTTTCATAGCTTGAGATGCTTCGTTCCCCGTTCGTCCTTGCGGGCAAATATCGTAAGCTGGAGTTAAGGTAAGCACTTTCCCATCCCAAAAGGCCGCATGGTTGCGGGCATGGTCATCTGTATTTCCACACAAAATATTAAATACCAGCCTGCCATACAACTCTTTAAGCGTATTCTTGGGTTCTGTGAAACGGTGTCGTATAATTTCTGAAAAATCTTCATAGCTGGCGTATCGGGCTGTCATGTCATTAAGGCCAAACATGGTCAGGGCGGAGACCATGCATTTGCGTGCCCACCCATCACCGGTATGAATTCGATCAAAACGTTCGATAAGCAAGACGTCCTTTCCCGCAGCTTGAACCATTTTCACCTGAGCAACATCCAGACCGGAAAGTGCGGCTAATCTCATAGCGATATATTCTGCCTTAACGACACTATACAGGTCGGTGCTGGACGAAAATTTGGCAATGTATTTGGTGCCCTGATTTTCGATCAAAGCTTTTGGCCGTGCACCACCTATAGAGCTTCCATGGAATAACGCATTATCCAGCTCTGGTGTTAAAGGTACACCTTTTTCCACGCGATCCGCAGATTCCAACAATTCTTCCAAAGTCGCATTATTGGCTGATCGTGGACGATATTCAGTGGGTGAGTTCTGAAAATCAAGTGCGCCAATACGGTCGGAACCGGATTCTAGGAGATAAGTTAGCTCATCTAACTCGGATGTATCTGTATCCTTTCCTTTTAGTCCTAACTGCTTGTTGGTTATAACGCGTCGCCCCCATGCATCAGGCGCAGCATCCCGGATGCAACCTGGCATTTCAAGGCCTTGTGTAAGAGGTAAAATTCCAGGCTTTAAGGGCAATTCCGGCTCATAGATAGGAATGGCAGGTGGTATATCGCCTATGCGCTCAAGATAGCTTTTACCATAGTTGAAATGGATAAGGCCATTGTCGCTCTCAAGCTTTCCGGCAACAACAGGCTTTGTCGCACCCGGCAGCCAAATCCAAACAAAAGCTTCATTGTTTTTCTGCTTAGAAGTCATCATTTACAGCCTTTTTCCTACTCTGGATGCGTTTGGGTAGCAAAGCAATCTTACTTTGCGTCAGATCAAGACTGGTTTCAAGACGCTGATTATCTTGCTCAAAAAGATTCACGCCAACCAAAGCAGCCGTTTCGAATACCAGCCCAATTGAGGGGCTCATTTCACCGGATTCTATTTTTTGTAGCGTCGCTCTTGAAATACCAGCTCTATCAGCAAGGTTTTTCTCGGACCACCTGCGTTTCTTACGTCCAAGTTTGATTTGCTGACCAAGCAAAAAGGCAGCTTCTTTTGCGTATTTTGAATATGTTCTTTTTCTCATTTCACTATACACCTAACTGTAATGGCTAACATATTAGTCATAAGAACTGTTAATGACCAATATAATTGGCATTGCTTAGATTTGCAAGAAAATTAAATAAAATGACCACAATAATAATCATAGATAGGCTCAATGACCATTATTATAGACTAACGGCTATATGGTCCTATGCGACGCCTGACAAAGAGGCTTTCCTTTATATACGTGCCCAAAGGCAGGCCACCTGCCATTTTTTCTAATTCATCGCGCTCCTCTTGATTTAGCCTTACAGAAAAAGGAGACGGATAGATTTTTCTTGAACAAGGGAGGTCTTTTTCAGGCATGTTGCCCCCCCTTAGAAATGGTTTTTCTGAAAGGAATTGAGGCGGTTATGTTACAGGCAACCACAAGAGGTCGATACAGTTGGTTGCCAGTCCCCGCTACCAAAGGAAAATCAAGGGCTTGGACGAAAAATCCAAGCCCTCTTTTTTTGCCTAAAGCCAGTTCATGTAAATGCCCAATAGGTTGGCCCGCCATCAAAATCCTATCAATTCCTGCACCGTTGCGACGGTGCAGGTTTTTTGTGTCACGATACCTCGAACCATCAGTGCTTTGTGCCTTTTTGAACGAGTTCAGCTAAAAACCTGGAAAACGGTCAATATTCCGTCTTACGCTCGCTTCTTCCAGGGCCGCCATATAATCATCCCGGGTCCTTGGATGAGAATGCGAAAAGATTAATGCCGTATCCCTCTGTTTTGTCGAAATATTTCATATTATAAATATAAGTCATTGATGTGAAAAGGTTATTTGATTGTACAATACCAGCACATGTCGTTTGAAACACTTCCGGCATCGCAGCAGTTTTCTATTATCTGAGTGGATTGGAGATTATATGCAACGGAAGCGATTAATCGCAAAGGGTTTTGGCTATCGGCGAAATGGACCTTTCAAGTGTCTGATCTTTAAACAAAAGGTAAATATTCTATTTTTCCTGTTTATGTATTTTTGCCACACCGTATTTTTTGATTTTGTTGTACAGGGTGCCCCGGCTGACCCCCAGAATGGCCGCGGCGTAGCGGCGGCTGTTTCCGGTGGCCTGCAGCGTTTTTTCCAGCAGTTTCCGCTCGGCTTCTTCGAAGGAGGTCCCCACGGGCAAAATGATATTCCGCCGGGAGCCGTCACCGGGTCTGATTCTTTTGGACAGATGTTGGGGCGTGATGACTTCGCCCGTACAAACCACCACCGCGCGGTGGATGACATTTTTTAACTCGCGGACATTGCCCGGCCATTCGTAGGCATTCAATATCGACATGGTTTCGGGCGAAAGACCGATGATCCGCTTGTCATAATCCCGGTTGTAGCGTTGGAGAAAATCCTGTATCAGCAACGGAATGTCGCCGGGGCGGTCGCGAAGAGGCGGTATGGGGATTTGGAATACTTCCAGTCGGTAGTAAAGGTCTTCTCTGAACCGCCCGCCCTCAACGGCATCTTCGAGCGGCTCATTGGTGGCCGCGATTAACCGGACATCGGCGTCGATGGTCCGACTGCCGCCGATGCGGTGAAACCTTTTGCTTTCGATCAACCTCAGCAGACTGATCTGAACCCGATCGTCAATCGTCGCAATCTCGTCCATGAAAACCGTGCCCCCGTGGGCCCGTTCGAAGGCGCCCGCCCGCGCTTCACCGGCTCCGGTAAAGGCCCCCTTGGCATGGCCGAAGAGTTCGTTCGCGGCCAGATCCGGAGGCAGGGCCCCGAGGTGCACGACCTGAAACGGTTTGTCGACCCGGGCACTGAGTTGGTGGATGGCTCGGGCCGCCAGATCCTTCCCGACGCCGGTCTCTCCGGTCAGCAATACCGGAATGTCCGTAGCGGCCGCCTGCCGAATCATTCGATAGACGTTTTTCATGTTCGCCGAAACCCCGACCATGTCCTCGAAGCGCGTCTTGCGGTTTTGCCGAATGGCCTGCGAGTTGGGATCCACACTGGGTCGACTTTCTAGGGCGGCTTCGACGAGCAGCTTGAGCTCTTCGTCGCTGACAGGCAGTTTGGCATAATGGTAAGATCCGGCCTTCAGGGCCTTGGACGCCAACACCAATTCGCGCGGCTTGATCAGGAAGATAACCTGTGTCCAGGGGCTTTTAGCGGTCAGCATCTCCACATATTCCAGCCAGTCCATGCGCCCGTCGCGGACCAAGGTGCTGGTGGCCAGCATGACATCGCATACCTCGTGTTCGACCAGATCGAGCACTTTCTCGAAACTTTTCTCGAATGAGACGACCACATTGTCGTCTGCCCCGAAGATGGCCTTGGTCTGCCGGCAAAGGTCTCTCTGGCTGTCGAGACAGATGATCCGCACCGTCGGCTTCGCGCTTTGGGGGCTTTTTGAAGTGTCCTCAGGCATATTCGATCTCCGCATAAGGTCAACCGGAAAGGTGGCCACCTTATCATCGTTCCCGACAATTGCAAGGCATGAATGTACAAATTTTGAACGCGATCATCGCCTCGTCCAATAACCGCCCGGCGCGTCTCCCGGGATCATGCTCTCCTGCTTGCGCGACGGCAAAGCGAATTCCTCGTTCCGTCATGCCTGGAACAGGTACCGTGCCCGGCATTTTTGAACACATTGTGACGAGATTTGGCTTGGTATGTCTAAATTTTAGACACTATTTCAGCTGCCTGGTGTCTCTCCGGCCAACGATCAGGACCCTCTCCCTGCCGGGCCACACTCCTTTTCATTGTTAATTCAATGTGATCGAATATGGCTGCACATTATGGCATACCCATTGCTTTTGCTTGGTCCGGATGAAAGAGAGAGCTCCTCACCGTAAAGTAAATCAGGTAGCACAAGCGGCAAAAAGGGATGGAGAATGCAGGTCGCTCCGTGCCTTTTCGGGCGCGCTGTGCTTTCGTTCATGAATCGGCCGGGTCGCACAGCGACGCCGGATTCAAGAAAATACGAAGCATTTTTGTAGATTCGGAACGGTCGATTGCCTTGCCCGCGACGGATTTGAAGCAGTGGATCCTGCCTGCCGGTTCGAAATGGTCGGGTTGAAACGCTATACGATGCGAACAAGGAGAACGCATGATGGAATGCAAGGTAGAGGTGGTCATACCGGAAGAGTGTCGCAAACTGGACCAAAACGAAGAGTGGATTGAAATCGTGATCGATGGCAAAGCCGAGCGGGTCCGGCTGCACGATTATGGCCGATTTTATGAAATCCCCGGCTTTTACGATCAATTCTACCAGGATCTGCAGTGCCGGTCGCCGCAGGTGGTCTGCGAAGCGCTCAAGCAGCAGATCCACCGATGGGGGGAAAACCGCAACCCCCTTCGGGTACTTGACTTCGGGGCGGGCAATGGACAGGTCGGCGAGCGTTTAAGCCGGGAATTGAATTGCCGCAAGCTGGTCGGCCTGGACATTATCCCCGAGGCGCGCGCGGCGGCCATGAGGGACCGGCCGGATATCTATGATGAGTACTACGTCATGGATCTGGCGAATCTCTCCGAAATAAGCCATAAGAATCTCACGCAATGGAATTTCAATACGCTGGTCACCGTCGCCGCTCTGGGTTTTGGGGACATCGGCGCCCAGGCGTTTGCCAATGCCTGCAACCTGATGCCCGATGGGGCATGGGTGGCCTTCAACATCAAGGACCGCTTCCTTAGCGATACGGACCAAAGCGGGTTCAGTCAAACCATCGAAATACTCATGGAGGATGGTTTTGAGTTGCTGGAATCGCGTCGTTACCGGCACAGATTTTCTCTGGCCGGCGAACCGCTGCACTATCATGTTATCGTTGGACGGAAGAATGGAAATTCGCGGAAGATAAAGACCAATTAGAACGAAGATCGAGGCGTAGAAGCTGATATCGATAGAGAAGCCCTAAAGATCTATTCATTAAGGAGAGTTTTATTATGAGCAAGATTACTGCCGATCATGTGTTTACGTCCGAATCCGTGGGCCGCGGGCATCCAGACAAGATTTGCGATCAGATATCCGATGCCATTCTGGATGCCTGCCTGCAGTCCGATCCCGGCAGCCGCGTGGCTTGCGAAACGGTGGTCGGACACAACCTGGTGGCCAATGTGGGCGAGGTGACCTGCAGAGGGTGGGACAAGATAAATACTGAACGCATCGCTCGGCAGGTGGTCAAAGAAATCGGGTACGACAACGCGGCATTGAAGTTTTGGGATGCCGGCTTTGAGTATTTCAGCCGAATCCACGGGCAGTCCCCGGACATCAGCCAGGGGGTGACCGAAGGCGAAGGGCTGTACGAGGAACAAGGCGCCGGCGATCAGGGCATGATGTTCGGATACGCCACCAGGGAAACGCCGGAATTGATGCCCTGCCCGTTGGCCTACAGCCATCGCCTGCTGATGGAGCTGGAAAAAAAACGCCAGAACGGGACGCTGCCTTATTTGCGCCCCGACTGTAAGAGCCAGGTATCGGTGCGGTACAAAGACGGGCGGCCGGAGACCATCACCGGCGTGGTCATCAGCCATCAGACCGACGATATTCCCCTTGAAAAGATCCGCACGGATCTGATTGCCGAAGCCAAGCGAATACTAGGGGACACAGGTTTGCTGACCGACCGGACCGCATACTACATCAATCCGACCGGGGCGTTCGTTCTGGGCGGTCCCTACGCCGACGCCGGCCTGACCGGCCGCAAGATCATCGTCGATACATACGGGGGCGTAGGCAGCCACGGCGGCGGTGCGTTTTCAGGCAAGGATCCTTCCAAGGTGGACCGTAGCGCGGCCTATTACGCCCGCTATGCCGCCAAAAACATCGTAGCGGCCGGCCTGGCCGAAAAGTGCGAGATCCAGGTCTCCTACGCCATCGGCGTGGCCCATCCACTGAGCATCAATATCGCCACCTATGGGACATCCGAGTACGATGAGGCCCTGCTTCAGGAATTGCTTGAGGACACCCGCTTTTTCGATTTCCGTCCAGCGGCGATCATCGATCAGCTCGACCTGCTGCACCCCGACGGATGGTCTTACCAGGTCGCCGCAGCCTATGGCCACTTCGGCCGTGATATATTCCCCTGGGAAAAGATAAACAAGGCCGAAGAACTGCGTCGAGCGGCCAAAATCCTGGCCCGCGAGGCGGCATGAGCGCGGCTGGCGTAATTGGTGTCGGGTCGCCCATTGTCGACAGGCTGGCCCTGGTCGAGGATGCCTTCCTGGCCGGGGTCGACGGAGGCAAAGGCGGCATGGCGCTGGTGGACACCGCAACCATGGAGGACTTTCTGCGCAGGGTTCCCGGCGAACAGGTGATGGCGCCCGGCGGTTCGGCCGCCAATACCATATTCGCACTGGCGCGCCTCGAAGTGCCCACGGTGTTGATAGGTAAGCTGGGCAACGACGCCGAAGGGCTCTACTATCGCAGCGCTTTCGAGAAAATCGGCGGCGACGGCTCGCGCCTGAAAACGTGCGAAAAAACAGCGACGGCTCGCTGCCTAAGCCTGGTCACGCCCGATTCGCAACGCACCATGCGTACGGATCTGGGCGCGGCCGCCGCTTTTTCTCAGGAGGAGGTATCCGCCGCCGATTTTCACAATTGCCGTCATGCCCACGTGGAGGGCTATCTGCTCTTTAATCGCGATCTGTCCCTGTCCGTTCTGAAGACGGCCAAGGCGGCCGGGTGCACGGTCAGCCTCGATCTGGGTTCTTTCGAAGTGGTCACCGGGGCGGCCGACATCCTTCCCGAGCTGCTGGCTCGCTACGTGGATGTGGTCATGGCCAACGAGGACGAAGCCGAGGCCTTTTGCGGGAGTCGCGCCCCCCGGGCCGGACTCGAAGCCCTGTCCAGACATTGCGCGACGGCCGTTGTCAAGCAGGGGGCGCAGGGCGCCCTGGTCGCAGCCAACGGCAAAACCATCGATGTACCGGCCATCGAAGTCGATGGCGTCAAAGATACCACGGGCGCCGGTGATTTTTGGGCGGCCGGGTTTTTATACGGCCTCTTGAACGGCTGCCGGCCGGACGTCTGCGGACATTTGGGCGCCGTTTTAGGCGCTCAGGCCGTGCGCCATATGGGCGCCGAGCTGCCGGAGCGGGACTGGCTCGCTGCCGCCGACTATTTCAAACACTATCTCCAAGAAAGGTAAGGAAACCATATGGGTGAGGCTACTGCCAAAAAGTTGAGCAGCATTGAATCACGGGAATACAAAGTCAAGGACATCGAACTAGCCGGCTGGGGCCGACGTGAGATAGAAATCGCCGAGCACGAGATGCCCGGTTTGATGGCGACGCGCGAAAAATACGGGCCCGACAAACCCTTGGCCGGCGCCCGCATCAGCGGCAGCCTGCACATGACCGTTCAGACCGCCGTGTTGATCGAAACCTTGCGTGAACTGGGCGGGGATGTCCGCTGGGCGTCCTGCAACATCTTTTCCACGCAGGACCATGCCGCCGCGGCGGTCGCCGAAGCCGGCGTCCCGGTGTTCGCCTGGAAAGGCGAAACCCTGGAGGAGTACTGGTGGTGTACCAAGCAAGCACTGACCTGGCCAGACGGCGCGGGCCCCAACCTGGTGGTCGATGACGGTGGCGACGCCACCCTGATGATCCACCGGGGCTACCAGGCCGAGGAAGACCCGTCCATGCTCGATGTACTCACCGACAACAAGGAACTGCGCATCATCAACGATGTCCTGAAGCAGACACTCAAGACGTCACCGGATTTCTGGCACAAAGTAGTCGCGGATTGGCGCGGCGTGTCCGAGGAAACCACCACAGGCGTTCATCGTCTCTATCAGATGGCCCGAAAGGGCGAACTGCTGACCCCAGCCATCAATGTCAATGATTCGGTCACCAAGAGCAAGTTCGATAACATCTACGGCTGTCGTGAATCCCTGGTCGACGGGATCAAACGGGCAACCGATGTCATGATCGCCGGCAAAACCGCCGTGGTGTGCGGGTATGGCGATGTGGGAAAAGGCTCGGCCCAGGCGTTGGCCGCGCACAAGGCCAAAGTGGTGGTCACGGAGATCGACCCCATCTGCGCCTTGCAGGCCCTGATGGCCGGGTTCGACGTCATGACCATGGAGCAGGCCCTGGCGGTCGGCGACATTTACGTCACGACCACCGGCAATCGGGACGTGATTACGGCAGACCACATGGCGCGAATGAAGGATCAGGCCATCGTCTGTAACATCGGTCACTTCGACAACGAGATCCAGGTCGATGCCCTCAATGGAATGGACGGTGTGGAAAGACTCAATATCAAACCGCAGGTGGACCGCTACCGGTTTCCTGACGGGCACTGCATCTATCTGCTGGCGGAAGGCCGATTGGTCAACCTGGGCTGCGCCACCGGGCATCCCAGTTTCGTGATGTCCAACTCCTTCACCAACCAGACCCTGGCCCAGATCGAACTGTGGCAAAATCAACGCCAGCCAAGTGTTTACCGGTTGCCCAAGGAACTGGACGAGGAGGTGGCCCGCCTGCATCTATGCAAGCTGGGAGCGACCCTGGCCCGGCTGAGCGACGAACAGGCCGAATACATCGGCGTTCCGGTGAACGGTCCGTTCAAGTCCGAACATTACCGATATTAGCATTCAATGCGGATGCCGCCCCCTGCCCGTCGGCCCAGAGGGTGCCGACGTTAATGTGCCCTTTAGAGGCGGTGATGCATAAAATGGCCCCGGCGGCATGGAGTATCAAAATCCTTAAAACGCAGGGGGCATCAAGGATGGCCGATGACAGCTGAAAACAAACCGCCGGCCGAAAGGAGAAGATATGCGACAGACGCCAAAACTCTGGGAAGCCACCTACGAAGCCGAAACATCCGAAGATCTCGCCGAAGCCTATCGAAAATGGTGTGCGCTCTATGACCGGGATACCGTTAAAGTCATGGGATACGTAGGGCCTCAGACGGCCGCGGCCATGCTCGACGCCTACCTGGATTCAAAAAGCTGTCGGGTTCTCGATGCCGGGTGCGGCACCGGACTGGTAGGCGAGTTTCTGCGCTCCTTCGGTTACAATCATATCGACGCCATGGATTATTCTCCGGACATGCTTGGCGAAGCCGAGAAGAAGGGCGTTTACAACCGGCTCATCCAGGCGGATATGAACGATAAACTCAACATTCCCGACGATTGTTATGATGCCACCATCTGTGTAGGCACTTTCACCTACGCCCATGTGGGCCCGCATGCGTTTGAGGAACTGGTCCGGGTGACCCGCCCGGGCGGGTACATCTGTTTTACCATCCGGGACGGTGCCTACCAGGATTACAATTACCGCGAAAAGATGTTGGACCTGGAAGCTGAAGAACAATGGGAGCTTCAGGAGCTTTGGGAGAAAGATTACCTTACCAACGAAAACGTAACCGCAAAATTCTGCACATACAAGGTGCTCGCCGGTTGAGGCACATAGCATTAAAACGCCATTCAAAACCTTCATCGGCTTCGAGCAGTTCTGACCGCATCGAATTCAGTCCGGGAGACGGCAAGAGGTGCAGGTTGTCGGCGGCGCAAGCCGTGAAAACACCAATTACAAGAACATCCCGAAAAGGAGCCAACAATGGTCACCCAAAACCAGACCCTCGATAAAGTGTATACCGCCAAAAACCATGAAGAACTCATGGACGCCTACAAAGACTGGGCCGTTGAATACGAAGCAGATACAGTGGACCGCTTCGGGTACGATCGTGTTCGGCATGCACAGTGACCAGACCCCAGCGTTATTCCGTCGCCTTCCGGTCGCCGCAGTTCTGGAAGAACTCCAATCGACCTTGCAGCACCATTTGTCGGCCGTGCTCGTGGCACCGCCGGGGGCCGGCAAGACCACCGCCGTTCCGCTGGCCCTTTTGCCCGCGCCATGGCTCGCCGGCCGCCGAATACTGGTGTTGGCGCCTCGCCGTCTGGCGGCCCGGGCCGCGGCCGAACGCATGGCCGCCCTGCGTAACGAAGCGGTGGGCGAAACCGTGGGCTACCGCATCCGCATGGAGAGCCGGGTCGGCCCGCGCACCCGTATCGAGGTGGTCACCGAGGGGGTGCTGATCCGACGGCTGCAGTCCGATCCGGGGCTGGCCGACGTGGGGCTGGTGATCTTCGACGAATTCCATGAGCGCAGCCTGGAGGCCGATTTGGGCCTGGCCCTGTGCCGCGAGGTTCAGGCCGCGTTCAATGAACATCTGCGACTGCTGGTGATGTCGGCCACCCTGGACCCCTCGCCTGTGGCCACCCTGCTCGGCAATGCCCCGCTGATCCGCTGCGACGGCCGCGCGTTTCCAGTGGAGACCCACCATGTGCCGCCGCGCCCGACCCTGCCCATCGAACGCGCCGTGGCCGACACCATTCTTCGATCGGTTGCGGCTTGCGAGGGCAACATTCTTGTCTTTCTACCCGGCGCACCGGAAATCCGGCGGGTGGCCCGGCTGCTGGCCGATGCCGGCCTGCCCGAACAATGGGACGTGGCGCCCCTTTTCGGCAACCTGACCCGCGCCGAGCAGGACGCCGCCATCACGCCGGCGCCGGCTGGTCGAAATAAGATCGTGCTGGCCACGGCCATCGCCGAAACCAGCCTGACCATCGAGCAGATCCGCGTGGTGGTGGACAGCGGCCTGCAGCGCGCGCCGCGTTTCGATCCCCGGAGCGGCATGACCCGGCTGGTCACCTTGCCGGTCTCCCAGGCATCGGCCGACCAGCGCCGCGGAAGGGCCGGACGGCTCGGGCCGGGCATCTGCTACCGCCTGTGGAACGAGAGCACCCACGCCGCCCTCTCATCACACAACCGTCCGGAAATATTGGACGTCGACTTGACCAACCTGGCCCTGGAGCTGGCGCTGTGGGGCGTGTCGTCTCCTGATGCACTGGGCTGGCTGGATCCCCCACCGGCCGGCGTCTACGCCCAGGCCGTCTCCCTGCTGGGCGATCTGGGTGCGATCGACGAACAGGGACAAATTACTGAACATGGCCGCCGCATGGCCGATCTGCCCCTGCACCCGCGACTGGCCCACATGGTGTTATGCGCCCGGGACGCAGGTTGGGGCATTGCGGCCTGCCGGGTGGCCGCCCTGTTGAGCGAACGCGATCCGCTCCATTTTTCGGGAACAGCGCGCGACACCGATTTGCGACTACGGCTGGACGCCCTGCACGCGGCTCAGACCCGCACGCCGTTTCATCTGTCCGACGGCCATGTGGATGGGAAGGCCATGGGGCGCGTGTTAAGCGTCGCCTCGCTGTTGCAGCGGCGGCTGGGGATCATCACCCGATCCACCGCACCGGGTGATCCAGGCCGCCTGCTGGCCTGGGCCTATCCGGACCGCATCGCCTCCCGGCGGGCCGAGGGCGTGGGGCGCTATCAACTGACCAGCGGCCACGGGGCCTACTTCGACCCGCCCGACCCCCTCATGGGTCACGATCTCCTGGTGATCGCCGAGTTGGACGGCGAGCGCCGCGATGCACGCATCTTCCTGGCGGCGGCCTATGACCGGGAGACGCTGATGTCCCAATTTCAAGATCGGTTGCAATGGCGGGAAACCATTGATTGGGACGACCAGCGCCAGGGCCTCATCGCCCGGCGCCGCCTGATGCTCGGCGCCCTGGTCCTGCAGAGCGAACCCCTGGCCCGTCCAGACGCCCAGGCGCTGACCGCCGCCATGCTTGCCGCCATCCGGAAACTTGGCATCGGTGTGCTGCCCTGGACCCCGGCCGTGCGCACATGGCAGGCGCGCGTAGAGCTGCTGCGCCGTATCGAAACGGTAACCGCAGAAGAAGCGTGGCCCGATCTATCTGATGCGGCCTTGATGGAGGACTTGGAAAAGTGGCTGGCACCCTATCTGAATGGCATCACAAACCTTAAAGACCTCGCACGCCTCGACCTTTCGGCGGTCCTGCACAGCCGGCTGACCTGGGAGCAGCGACAGCGCCTCGACGCGCTGGCCCCCACCCATATCGTGGTGCCCAGCGGCAAACGCCGGCCCATCGATTACGGCAGCGATCCGCCGGTCCTGGCCGTGCGGCTGCAGGAGATGTTCGGCACCTCGGAAACCCCGGCCATCGCCAATGGCCGTTTGCCGCTCCAACTGCACCTGCTCTCGCCCGCCGGCCGGCCGGCACAGATTACCCGGGATCTCACCGGCTTCTGGCGCAGCAGCTATGCAGCCGTCAGAAAGGAGCTCAAGGGCCGCTATCCCAAGCATCACTGGCCCGACGATCCGCTGAATGCCCGGCCCACGGATCGGGCTCGACCGCGAAAACGGCCCCAGGGATGATCGCATAAAATGTCGGGATTGGATTTCGAACCGGGATTGGACAGATGCCTGCGCTCCGGCGACCCAAAGAAGGGCTGCATGTCGCTATGCTTCCGTTCGGACCCCACTCTTTCCGGCAAACCGCCGCGGCACATGGACGCTGAAGGCTGTGCCCTTTCCCGGCGTTGAAGAGACCTCGATGCGGCCGCCATGCTTGAGGACCGCCTTTTCGGTGATATAGAGGCCCAGGCCGGTGCCCCGCTGCCCCTTGGAAGAGTGAAAAAGATTGAACAGGTGTTTGAGCTGTTCTTCGGGAATGCCGCGGCCGTTGTCGCGGATGTCGAAAACCACCTCATCTTCTCCTGAGCCGGCGATAAAATCGATTCGGTGATCTGGTTTCAGATCGTCTTCGATGCAGGCCTCCACCGCGTTTTCCAGCAGGTTGGACAGGGCCGAGCGCAACAGCCCTGGGTCGACCTGCATGTCCCCGTCGCATCCTTCGAAGTCGCAATGGAAGGCGATGGCCGCGCCGCGGATGTGGGTTTCGAAAACCGCGGCAATGTCTCCCACGAACTTTTGCACCTCCACCGTCTCGATCTCCAGGGGGCGCTCCTTGGCATCGTAGAGCACCCCGAAGACCAGCTTGCGCAGCCGGTCGCCCATCATGCGGATCACATCCAGGCCCTCTTCGATGCGTCCGGGCGCGTTGCGGTAAAAGCCCTTGTCCACCAGGTAGAGCCCGGCGTCGAGGCCGGTGATGCACCCCTTCATGTCGTGACACACCGTGCTGAGCATCAGGCCCAGGGTGGCCATGTGGTCCTTCATCTGGCGAAACTGGGTGATGTCGGTGAGGATGGCCAGGACCTGCACCAGCTTGCCGCTGGCCGTCATGATCGGCGAGGTGTGGGCCATCACCGTGTAGTTGTGATGGTCCGGACCGGTGAGCGACATCTCGCCCTGGTGGGGCAATCCGTCTCCGAGGGTCAGGGAGATGGGATCGCGAAAGGCGGGGAACGCCGCGGGCCTGAAGGTATCGAAGAACTTCCGGCCGATCTGGTCGCCGAACAGCTCCTTGAACCGCCGGTTGGTGGCCGTAATGTTGTGGCGGCGATCCAGCACGACGACCTGCACCGGCACCGCGTCGAACAGCTTTTCGTAACGCTGCTGGGTGCTGCGCACCTGCTCGGCCAGTTGATCGATCTCCTGGGTGCCGGCAAAGACTTCCAGCACCAGGGCCACTTCGCCGTCGTTGTCGTAAACCGGGGCCGTGTGGACGAGGACCGGAACCTTGGACCCGCTCTTGTACTGCACCAGGGCGCGGGTCGTCTCCACATTGCCGCTGCCCACCGTGCGGCCCACCGGACAGGCCTCACGGGTGGCGCGCTTGCCGACGTAGATCTCCCAGCTGTTGGCATAGAGCCGGTTGCCGAAGAACTTCAAGGAAGTCTCATTGGCCGCCAACACCCGGCAATCGGGGCTGTGGACAGAGACGAAGTAAGGCAGCTCGTTGAAGTATTTGACGCCGCCTTCCACCGTGGAAGCCACCTGGGCGATGAACGAAGACATCTTTTCGATGATCTGGCGCACCACCAGGAACCGTTCGTTGGCCACTTCGCGGGCCACGTTATCGCAGGTCCGGGCGCTGCGATCCTGGCCGCAGGTGTGTTTGACGTCGTGGATCAACCGTCTGATTTTTCGTGACCGTTGCAGGGCGATTTCCAGTGCCAGGGCATCGACGGGATGGCGGAGAAATTCATCCGCCCAATCCTTCAGGCGGTGCATGATTTCGGGCAGGCGGTCATCGGACGCCATGGCGAAAATCATCGCATCCGATGATACGGACCGGATGTCCGCGGCGAGTCGAACCCCGCCCGGCAGGTCGGTGTTCACCAAGACGAAGGGTGGTTTGGACTGGTCGAACCGGTTCAGCGCCGATGGGACGTCGGAATGAATGTCGACGGGATGCCCCCATCCGTCCAACACCGAACAGAGGGCGTTGGCGGCTGGCCCATCTGCATCGATCAGTAAAACGGTTTCCTTGTCCATTTCTGCCCCGGGTTCCGGCCGACCCCTCTGCATTCGGCCGGCAGGCGCAATTTCGCAATTTGAGTGGGTGAACCTGTCAGAAGTGGCCTGGCGTGTCAATATGCAATTGGTTCGAAAAAAAATCGGAATCGCCCCGCTGGAAGCGCTTCAAACCGGCTGCATGGGCCAGAAATAGTAGATCAGGGGTATGGCGATGATGATGACCAGAAAGGACATCGGCAGGCCCAAGCGCCAGTAATCGCCGAAGCGGTATCCGCCGGGAGCCATGACCAGGGCATTGGACTGATGGCCCACGGGGGTGAGAAAGGCGCACGAGGCGCCCACGGCCACGCTCATCAGCAGGGGGTCCACCGATATTTCCATGCCGCGCGCCAGGGTGATGGCGATGGGCGCCATGAGCACGGCGGCGGCGGCGTTGTTGACCACGTTGGAGAGCAGCATGGTGCCGCCCATGATCACGGCCAGGGTGGCCATGGGCGAAAGGTGGGCCGACAGCAGAAGCAGTTGTTCGGCGATGAGTTGGGCCCCTCCGGTGCTCTCCAGGGCATGATATGTCTCGGCGAACTTCTTTTCCGATTCGGCCGAACCGATCAGGACCAGTTCGTCTCCGCGCTCCAGAACGATGGTCGGGTCCGGGTTGATCATCAGCTCGTCTTGCCTCTTGACAGCCACGATGCTGCAGCCGGTCGTCTCGCGTACCTGGATGTGAAGCAGGTCCATGTTTTCCAACTTGGGGGGCACGCCGACGCGAAACACATTGAGCCCCTCGGAGAGCATGAGCATCTGCTGGGGTTCGAGCAGGTTCATGATCGTGGTGGTCACCATGGAACTGAACGACATCACCAGATTGGCGCCGGCCCGGTGCAGGGTCTTGATGTTGCGGTCCAGGCTGGCGCGGCTGATAATCTGCACATCGGGACGCAGGCGACGGCAATAGATGGTCAGATAGATATTCAGATTGTCGTCGTGGGTGGTGATGATGATCGAAG
>DHGT01000140.1:0-18793 GCA_002402905.1 Desulfatitalea sp. UBA4791
TTGACGAAAAAGCCCTGGTCGTATTCGAGCCGGTTGGGTGTGCCGGTGACCGCGTAGTTGAGCCGATCGGCGTGATAATATTCAAGCATTTTACGGGTGCGTTGTTTGAAATTGGTGGCGGCCACGATCTCCAGGTAGGCTTTCAGGGGCAGCCTTTTTTTGATGGTTTGGCCGTCCGGGGCCTGGGCCACGATCGAGAAGATGTTGAATCCCTTGCCCTGGGTGGCATTAGGAATGACGATTTTCGATTTCCAACCCTTGCCATATTCCGGAATGGCCTGGCGCACGGCGGCGTCGTAGCGTTCGTAAAACCCGAGTGCTTCCAGAATGCCGGAGATGTCTTCGTGGGCACGGTCGACCTTGAAGGTATCGGCCACTGCGGTGCTAAGATCGAGCGTGTCCTCGGAGGAGTGGCGTTCGGGCATGAGCAGGCCGAAGACGCGCTCCGGGCCGATGGCTTTCACGGCCAGGGCCAAACAGGTACTGCTGTCGATGCCGCCGGAAAGGGCGACGACCAGGCCCCGGCGTTTGAGTTGTTTGCCGAGGATGGTTCGGATTTGGGTTGTAATTTTTTGGGTTTCTTGTTCGAGGTCGATTTCCAGGAGGTCTTTGGAGAACGGCTTTCGATTCATGGGTGTTCCTTTGTGCTTGATTTTGTCGGCTTGGGGCTTTGATGCAATTATGGAAGGCTTCACGGGCGGGCATAAAGCCCGCCCCTACGAGGTCGGGGTAGAAATACAGATCCTTGCCATAAACGGGCGGTGTAGGGGCGGGGTTTATCCCCGCCCGTGTGGAAAAATGAACGCCTGAAGTAAACGACATAGGATTATAAGCTTTAGGGGCGGGCATGCAATCAGTCCCACGATGTCCCTTCATTCTTTATGTCGTTTTTGTCGGTCTACCGATCCCGAAGTAGGTAAAACCTTGGGCGGTAAGGTATGAGATGGAATAGAGGTTGCGACCGTCGAAGATGATCGGTGATTTGAGCATCTTCTTGATTTTGCCGAAATCAGGATTCCGGAACTGGTTCCAATCGGTCATGATAGCCAAGGCATCGGCGCCTTCGACGGCATCGTATTGATCGTCCACGATGAGGGCATTCGGATTGCCGTTCAACGCCTTTTGGGCATTCTCCCCGGCCTTGGGGTCGTAGGTACGGACATTCATGCCGGCGTTGGTCAATTCGACGATGGTTTCGATTGCTGAAGAGTCGCGGATATCATCGGTGTTGGCCTTGAACGAAAGCCCCCAGATGGCAAGGGTTTTACCGGTCAAGCCACCTCGGGAGTTGAAAAATGCCTTGACCTTATTGGCAATGATGCGTTTCTGGCGATCGTTGACCGCGTCTACGGCGGATATGAGGTCGGCTTGGAAGTCGTTCTCCCGGGCCGTATGGATCAGGGCCTTGACATCCTTGGGAAAACACGATCCACCGTACCCGACGCCGGGGTAGATGAAGTGGTAGCCGATGCGCCGGTCCGAACCGATGCCCATGCGTACGTCCTTCACGTCGGCGCCCACTTTTTCGCAGATATTGGCAATCTCGTTCATGAATGAAATTTTGGTGGCCAGCATGCAGTTGGCGGCATACTTGGTCATCTCTGCGCTTCGGATGCCCATGACGATCATTTTTTCGCGGCTGCGGGCAAAGGGGGCATACAGGGTTTCGAGGAGCTTGGCGGTACGTACGTTATCGGTGCCCACGATGACCCGGTCGGGCTTCATGTAATCGTTGACCGCGTCGCCCTCTTTTAAAAATTCGGGATTGGAGACCACGTCGAATTCCACGGCGAGGCCGCGATTATCCAGCTCCTGCTTGATCAACTCCCTGACACGGTCGGCCGTGCCGACGGGTACCGTGGATTTATTGATGATGATCTTGTACTCTTTCATGGTCTGGCCAATCGTGCGGGCCACCTGCTCGACGTAGCTGAGGTCGCATGAGCCATCTGGTTTAGGAGGGGTGCCGACACAATTGAATACAAACAGGGCTTCCTCCAATCCTTCGGCCAGGTTGGTGGTGAAGGTGAGTCTGCCCTCTTCCCGGTTGCGTTTCACCAATGGTTCCAAGCCGGGTTCGTAAATGTGGACGTGGCCGCTGTTGAGTTGGTCCACGATTTGAGGATTGGTATCGATACAGCAGACGTCGTTGCCCATCTCCGCCAGGCAGGCGGCGGCCACGAGACCCACATATCCGGTCCCGACAATGCAAACATTCATGTTTTAGAATTTCCTTTCGGGGGTTCAATGGTGATGGTCTTCAGGTATTGGCTGCAGGTGATGAACTTGCAGGTTTTGAATCGTGTGATCAGCTCGGCCAGACGATCGAAGGTCTTTTCCAGGTTGAGATAGTGGCGCCATGCGTTTACCCCTTTTACCGCGTCGGGCCTCGGCTGTTCCGGATCGATTTCCCATGGATGCAGATAAAAAATGTAGGCGCCGTTTGTCGCGAGTATGTTACGAACCCCCAGGGTAAACAAGGAAAGGGGCAAAAGCCGAAAATAGCCGCCTCCGCCCCAAGGCAAGGTCTGGCCGAAGAGAAAGAGATTGCTGATGGGAAGTTCGATGAATTGCGGGTCGATTTCAATGGCGGCGCCTGCTTTTCTGCTGCCATTTGTGGAGATACGGCCGTAACGGCCGTGTTTGTCAAAAGAATTGTAGCTCGAATCGTAAGTATATCCGCTTTTTTTTATCAATTGAAGTACGCGGTCATTGATGGAAAAATTGGGCGCCCGGTAACCACGGACTTGTGTACCGGTGATATCTTCGAGTAGCTTTTTACTTTTGTCCAAGTCCTGGCGCAGCGTTGCTTCGTCCATGTGGTTGTTCAATTGATGCAAATTGCCATGGGAGGCAACTTCGTGCCCACGCGATTGGATCTCCCTGACGACATCCGGAAACCTTTGGGCGATCCAGCCCAGGACGAAAAAGGTGGCTTTGATCGAAGGCCGAAAGGTGTCGAAGAGATCGAGCAAGCGTGTGGTGTTGCGCTGCACGCGGGTTTCCTGCGTGTCCCACACTGAGGGTGGAAACCAGGGGCGTAGATTTTCGACCTGGAACCAATCCTCCACGTCGATGGTGATAAGGATGTTATTTTGCTTTTCAGGTGCCATTATTCTTTGAGGGTGAACTCGATTTTGTTGACTTAAGGTTTTCAAGCTTCCGTGCGGGCGGGCATAAAGCCCGCCCCTACACAGCCCGTTTGTGGCAACGGCATTTTTCGTTACACAAGCCTCGTAGGGCGGGCTTTACCACACCGCCCGTTTGAATCATCGGCTTGTGCTTTC
This sequence comes from Desulfatitalea sp. UBA4791, assembly GCA_002402905.1. Taxonomy (GTDB): domain Bacteria; phylum Desulfobacterota; class Desulfobacteria; order Desulfobacterales; family Desulfosarcinaceae; genus Desulfatitalea. The sequence goes on from DHGT01000140.1 coordinate 3,288, forward strand.
TCCCAAATCTCGTAGGGGCGGGCTTTACGCCCGCCCGCTGCGCCCAATCAATTTCATACCACTGGCATGCCAATGGCCTATTCCTGCGGGTCATCGGCATTGACTATAAACTAATTGAGCCGGTAGGGGCTGACCGGGGCGATGACGAATCTGAGCATCGCCCTGTTTTCCGTATATTCATCATCCGCATCATCGGAATTCAAGTCCCGGTATGTATAGCTCAGTTCCAGATTCATCCATTGCAAGGCCTGGTACCTGAGCAAGGCTCCCGCGTCCAGTGTTTGATCGTCTCTTTCCGGCTCTTCGTCCGGGTACTCGTCATAGCGATAACCGCCATAGACTTCGCCGGTCAGGCGGGGCGAAAAACTGTATCCCAAAGTTGCACGCCCGGTATAGTAAATATTCAACCCCAGATCCTCGACACCCCTGTCCTCGATTTGGTAGCCGCTGCCGCCAACCAGTTCGAAGTAGCTGGTTCGAAACAGCCATCGTTTGGCGATTTCTGAGTTGACAATCCAGCCATAATCGTCGTCCTCTTCTTCGGAATCTTCCAGGTCTTGGAAAAGATATCCTACAGAAAGCGTGAACAGCGCATTTTCCTGGAATTCGTAACGGATACCGACCGAAGGCACATAGAGCTGGTAATCGATGTCAGCCAATGGGTCGTAATCACGATCATAATCCAATTTGGTGTGGCGATATTCCAGGTAACCGGACAACTGCCGGTTGAAGGCATGCAGCAATCGTATATAACCCGTATACTCTTCGCGATCGTTTTCATCGTCGTAGGATCTATTTGAATAGTAACCTTCGGTTTCCATACCCCAGCGTTGGGTGAACCAATATTCGATTCCCACCAAAGGCCTCAGTTCGGTGTAGTCCTCGACATCCACGCCTGGGAGAGTGTCGATATCTTCATGTTGGCCGTAGCGCATGGCCAGTCTGAAGTTGTCGCGCGCTCCGAACTGATGCGCGAGCGAAGCTGCGGCGGCATAAGTTCGATAACGGGTTCTGCTGCGCCGCAACCGGTCCGCATCGATACCCGGCCCCGAGGTGGGGTCATCGGGGGTGAAGTCGGCGGTTTCGTCGGTGGGGTCTTCGGTGTCGAGAAAGTCGCCTGTCAACTCCAGGCGCGTGTTCCTTCCGAGTTCGTCGTAAAGCAACAAATGCGCGGCATGGCGCCAGAAGTCCAAATCTGAGTTGTCGGCAAAAGCGCTGTAACTGGGTGTGTAGTTCAATTCCAAGCCGGAGGTTCGACCGAGGACCTGGAGCGTCAGTCCCAGGCCGGCGGTGGTGATGAAATCCTCTTCTTCATTGTCTGGCGTCAGAAAAATATTGTCGCTGTATTCCTCGCTGACAATCAGCTCGGGCCTCAGGAGCCATTGGGCGGCTTTGGCAGGAATGGCCGCAAACGAAAAGGAGAGCAGGAGCACCAGGGTCATCAAAAGTTTGGTTTGGTTTTTCACCATTTTCTCCTTTCTGGGATGACGCTATCTGAATATCGGGATTAGGGTACGATGATCGTGTCGTCAGCCACGATTTTTACGTTTTGGCTGAAATCCCTGCTGTTGACAATATCTTTGTAGTTGATGCGGATGACCTGCTCTTTCCCATCGACCTGGCGGAACAGAATGATTTCCTTTTTGGAGGCCCACTCAGTGAAGCCGCCGGCCAGGGCAAACGCTTGCAATACGGTTAAATTCTTCGTCAGGGGATATTCACCGGTGTTGACCACCTCTCCCAGGATGTAAAAACGCTGACTGGCGGCGTTGATAACGGTGACGGTGACATTGGGCGCGGCGACATACTCTTTCAGGCCGGCTTCGATGCTTTTTTTCAATTCGGTGGTGGTTCTCCCCGTGGCCTGCACGTCGTTGAGCAGGGGAAAGGAGATTTTGCCGTCCAGGCGCACCAGGATCTCTGCCCGTGAAAAATCGGGTTCCTTCCAGGTGACGATCTCCAGGACATCGCCATTGCCGATGCGGTATTCGGAGAGGGGGCCGCCTTTGTCCTGCGCGTGTGCAACTGTTGCCCCCAGCAGCATCAGGAGGATGAGTGTTGTGATCCAAGGGGATTTTTGCATTTTTTGGGTCCTCCCATTTATTGATTTTTCAATTCCATACACCTTTGATCAGCTCACAGCTGAGTGGTTGTAATACGTTTTGTACCAATCGATGAATTTCCCTATGCCTTCAGCAAGGGGGGTTTGGGGTTTGAAGCCGACGTCGCGCATCAGGTCGTCGATGTCGGCATAGGTGGCCGGAACATCTCCGGGTTGAATGTCCATATAGTTTTTTTCTGCCTTTTTCCCGAGGGCATGTTCGATTTCGTCGATAAAAGCGGAAAGTTCCACCGGGTCGTTGTTGCCGATGTTGTAGATTTTGTATGGGGCATAGGATGTTCCCGGGTCCGGGGCGTCTCCGCGCCACTCTGGATTGGGTTCCGGTCGCTTTGCCATGACGCGCACAACGCCTTCGACAATGTCATCGATGTAGGTGAAATCCCGCTGCATCTTGCCATGGTTGAACACCTTGATCGGCTCGCCCGATAAAATCGCCCTGGTAAAGAGAAACAGGGCCATGTCGGGACGGCCCCAAGGGCCGTAAACGGTAAAAAACCGCAGTCCGGTGCACGGCAGACCGTACAAGTGGCTGTAGGTGTGGGCCATGAGCTCGTTGGCCTTTTTGGTGGCAGCATAGAGCGATACGGGGTGGTCGACGTTGTGATGAACCGAGAAAGGCATATTGGTGTTGGCGCCATAAACCGAGCTGGATGATGCGAAGACCAGGTGCTTCACCGGGTTGTGACGGCAGCATTCTAATATGTTGACGAACCCGACCAGGTTTGCGTTCACATAGGCGTGGGGGTTTTCAAGCGAATAGCGCACACCGGCCTGGGCTGCAAGATTGATTACGATGTCGATGGCACCTGATGCGAAGATTTTGTCCAGTTGCGTCTTGTCTTCGAGGTGGATCTGATGAAATTGAAATTTCTCATATTCTTCGAGAATGGCGAGTCGATCCTTTTTGAGCCGCACATCGTAGTAGTCGTTGAGGTTGTCGATGCCGATGACGCACTTGCCTTGATCAAGCAGCCGCCTGGAGAGATGAAAGCCGATGAAGCCAGCGGCTCCTGTGACCAGTACGTTTTGGTAGTCCATTTAATAGTCCCTGTTTCAGTTTTTCAGTTTATTTCGGATAGTTCTGGCTAATGTATACATACAGCTCCGCCTGGTCGATTACATGGTGCCATCGATCAGGTGTCGTATTGGTCCTGAAGCATTCGGCCTGAAGAAACTTGAGTCCGCGATCACCTTCAGGCCTTGTTCGGCGCTCTTCAGACAGAATATATCTTATCGGCCATGACCGAATAGGACCGTCTTGACGGTCCTGGCGACGATCATGATATCCATCAACACGGACATGTTCTTGATATAGAACAGGTCGTAATTGAGTTTTTCGATGGCATCCTTTACGGAGGCACCGTATCCGTAACTCACCTGCGCCCAACCGGTCAGTCCGGGTTTCACCGAAAACCGTTCGCCATAGTAAGGAATGATCTCGGTCAACTGTTTGACGAAGTGGTCTCGCTCGGGCCTGGGGCCCACGAAACTCATTTCGCCTTTGAGAACATTCCACAGCTGGGGGATCTCGTCGATCCGCCATTTGCGCATGAAATGGCCGATGCGCGTAATACGGTCGTCGTTGTCCTTGGCCCACACCGGTCCGGTCTCTTTTTCGGCGTCGCTGCGCATGGACCTGAACTTATGCACCATGTAGGGCTTGTGCTTCTGGCCCACGCGTTCCTGGGAAAAGATGACCGGCCCCTTGGAATCGAGCTTGATGACGATCGCCACGATTAAAATGAAGGGAGCCAGGACGAGCAGCATGGAGAATGAAAGGATTAAATCAGTCGTTCGCTTGACAAAACGCTGTGCCCTGCTTTTCTGAAATCCCTGGGAAAAAATCAGCCAGGCAGGGTTGATCTCCTCCACGATCAGTTTGCCGGTCAGCATCTCGTAGAAGGTGTTGCCTTCTATGATATCGATACCGTTCACCCGGCACCGGAGCAACTCTTTGACAGGCAAGGCGCCACGCTTTTCCTTGAGCGCCACAACGATTTTTTTGGCTCTGAATTTTTCGGCCAGCTCACAAATGTTGCCATAGGAGCTCTGGCATATGAAACCGATCTCTTCGGGGCAAGAAGCGTCGAGCTGGCTGTTTTTGGATATCGCTGCGGCTATCTGGTAGCCGCTGTCTTTTTTCCGATGAATCTCCTTGACGATCTCCATGGCCGTATCGCTCGAACCGAGGATAATCACCGGTTGGTTGAACAGGCCGCGGTTCAGCACCTGGTTGTAGGCCATGCGCCAGGATACGATGAACAGGATGACGAGAGCGATGGTCACGATGAATATACCCTCGTGGATCATCGTGGTCGGAAAGATGAAATAGACCACAGCAAGAATGATGGCCGCTGCCCCGAGGGCCTGCAGAAGGCGGATGCCCAGCTCGATCAGGGTATCGGTGATTTTTAAATTGTAAAGGTCGTTGTAGTAAAGGCAGGCCTGGCATGAGAGGGTGATCAACAACGCCTTCATGACTGTGGCAAACTCCATTCCCAGGCTTTTTTGGCCCAGGATGATCCAACATGCGATGTTCACCGAGAGGAAGATGATGATACCTTCCCCCAACACGAAGAGCGCATTTCGGATGGGATAGTATTGTCTGAAAAGTCTGAGCATGGTGGCGTATTGATTCCTTTTTTTCGCCAGAACCCGAAAACCGATGTGCAGGTTTACATAGCTATTCGGGCGGGGTTAAACCCAAAACGGATTAAGCAGCGCCCATCCACGAAACCGTCAATCTTTCTTTGTGTAATATTTTTTACCGTAACCGTAGTATTTTTTTAGCGATAAATCGGAAAAATTGAGGACGATGCCCAAGATTTTTTCCTTGCCGATCTGTTCGATGGTTTCGGATACAGCCGCCTTTGGCGTCTTGCCCGACCGCACGACCAGGATCACGCCATCAACGGCACTGACGATGGCCATGGTCTCGGCGGCGAGGGATGGCGGCGGCGAGTCGATGATAATGTAGCGATCGTCATACCGGTTGGTGACCTCCTCCAGGAGCGCTTTCATTTTCTTCGAAGATAAAAGCTCGGTGGGGTTGGCCGGCGGCCGGCCAGCCGGCAATAGGGTAAGCTTGGGGACCGGCGTTTTTAGCAGCACCTTGGACAGGTCCATTCCGGTGGAGAGATGTTCACTCAGCCCGGGGACAGTGTCGTACCCGAAGTAGGTGTGAATGGTCGGCTTTCTCAGGTCGCAGTCGATGAGCATCACATACTCTTCGATGCCATTGGCGATGCTGGCGGCCAGGTTCGATGCCACGAAAGACTTGCCATCATTGGGCAACGCGCTGGTGATCAGGATCTGCCGGGGCGGCTGCCCTGTTGCCGGAAAAAGCAGGTTGGTCCTGAGCACCTTGAAATGCTCGGCCTCGAGGGACTGAGGGGCATTGTGGGTGACCAGGTTCGGTTCCAGGCTGTGCCAGGTGGACAGCTTTTGGGCGCTTTCCAGGGAAACCACATTCCGGTTAGCGTTGCCTTCCTGTCCAGCCCGCTCCTTGTGCCGCGCCAAGGGGATTGATTTTGACGCCTGACTGTTGGATTTTTCGAGTGCGTCGAATATTTTGCCCATCGATACCTCTATCTGTCTAGGGCATACCGGCCGGGTATGTCCTTTATGTCAGCTTCCCATCAGCCCCTTGAACACTTTCACCACAATCTCCGGGCCCCTGAGGCTCATGAACCCGTAAATCCCGATCAATCCTGCAATGACGACTGAATAGGCCACACTTGCCACCATATTCACTTTTTTCAACAAAATCTCCTTGGGACTCATCAATTGGGGAATCATGGCCAGGACCGGCATCTCGTACTGCTCTTCCAGTTCATCGGGCCAACGATGGGCCGGCTTGAGAAACTCCATCAAAAAGGCAATTCCGCCGCCGATGCCCAAACCTGCCGCAAGGATCATTAAAAACAGCTTTCTGAAATCAGGTTCCACCGGCCGCTGGGGCACCCTTGCAGGATCGAGAATCCTGAACTGCTCGCCTTTCTGCTTGCGTTCCATGTTGACCGCGATATCGGCCTCCAGCTTGCGGTTGAGCAGGGATTGGTAGGTGGCCTGGATATTTTCATAATCACGGCGCAGGCTCAGCAATTCCTGTTCGCGCTTGGGAATGTTTTCGATCCGGGCCTGGTAGCTGTCGATCTGATGCCGCAGCTCCTCGATTTCAGTTTCTGCGAGTTTGATTTCGAGATTGGTTTCGGCAATTTGCTGCCGTAATTCGGCGGGTATCCGCTGGGAGGTTCCAGTGCCCCCCGCTCCGTCGCCCCGTGCTTCCAAATCCGCGATCTGACGTTTCAGGCGCTGGATGTCCGGATGCTTCTCGGTATAACGGGCTTGCAAGGCTTCGAGCTGGTCCATCAGATCCTCCAGGCTGGCGGCGCCCTCACGGGGTTGCTGATCCCCGCCAATTACCACGACAGAGGGTTCGCGGCTGGTGGCCCGAGCTCTTAGTTCTCCTAAACGCGCCCTGGCGTCGCGAAGGTTCTGCTGGCGGCTGTTCAAGCCTTCCTGTAGTCGCTGCAGAATACCCAAATTCGAGTCGAGTTGTTCCGGCAATTCGCCCATATTGTTTTTGCGATAGTCCTTGATTTGCTCCTCGACCTGCTCGAGGCGACCCCGCATGGTTTCCAGTTCGGCCTCAAGAAAACTGCTGGTGCCTATGGCCTGGGACTCTCTTGTCTTGAGGTTCTCGTCGATGAAATAGGTGGCCAACCCATTGGCCACCCGCATGACCTCCTCTGGGTTAGTTCCCTTAAACGTAATGGTGAACGCCTCGGTTTCCCTGCGCGCGGTGGTGACGTCCACTGATATTCTTTTTCTCAGGCTTTCCACCTTGTCCTCGACGAACATATTCGCATACTGAGGACCACCGAACAATCCGAAATCTTTTATAATTTTCTCAAGATTGGTCCGACTCATGATCTGTTGCGATATGGTGCTGATGCGTTGAGCCGTATCCTCGGTCACAATGGACTGCACATAGTTTTGCGGCACACGCTGACTTTCAACCAGAATGGTTGTTTTGGCTTCGTAGATCTTAGGCAAAACGACCGCCAGGTAAATACCCACAACCATGGCCAGGCTGAGCGGCACCATGATGATCCACCGCCGCCGAACGATCATGTCGATCAAAAACTCCGGCGTAATTTTTAATTTCGTCCCTTCCATCGGCCGATCCTTTTCATTTTCACCTAAAAAATCTTTAGGTTACACAATCTCATATAATTTCATTTTGTTCAACATGGATTTGTAACTGATGTTGAGCAGGGCCGCGGCTTTCTTGCGATTCCAATTGGTGGTTTCCAGTGCCTTTTGCATGAGCCGTTTTTCGGTTTGGAAAGCGAATTTTTCGCAAATGTGCTTGAGAGAGAAATCGCCCAACACCGGCAGACAGCTCCTGATCTCCAGAAAATTGGGCTCGGTTTCCGCTACCATCGCCTGATACAAGAGATTCTCCCGGCTTTTCGGTCCGGGTGCCGGGGTATCGCCGAACCCTGGGATCTCTCTTTCTTCACCAGAAGTGATGAAACGTCTGATCACGCTCTCTAACTCGTCTATATTACCAGGCCATGGGTGTGCACGGAGCCGTTCCATCGCCTTTTCTTTAAGAAACATGAACCCTTGTTGCATGGCGTCGCACGCGCAAATCGAGAGGTAGTCGCTCAACAGCGGAATATCCCCAGCCCTTTCCCGCAGCGGTGGCAGATGAACGGGGATGACGTTTAGCCGGTAAAAGAGCTCCTTGCGGAAACCGTTGCAGTTCACGAGATGTTGCAGATCGGCATCCGTAGTGGCGATGAAGCGGACGGTGCGGGCTGAGTGGTCGACACAGCCACTGGAGTGATTTTCCAGCAGCATCAGCATTTCGCCCTGGGCGTCTCTCCCTAACCGGTCAATTTTATCCAGAAGAATGGTTGCCCTGCTGCTCGATGCGCCGAATCGATCCAATGTTTTAACGAAGCTGGCATCCGGGCTTCTTTCCAGGGGCTTACACGGTGCGGCCTTTTCGGATTGGAGGGCGGCGCAATCAATTTTGACGAACATCAGGGTCTCCGGGGAACCGCCGGCAATCAATCTGGCAAGATGTTCTTTGCCGGTGCCGGCCTCACCCGTGATCAGGACCGGGTCGTTGGCTTGCCTGAGACTGGGCAGCATGGCATTGATGCGCTGAACGGCTTCTGTTTCGCCTACGAAAAGATGGGGGCTTGTCGGCGCCTTGGTGTCGATTTCACTCGATAGGGTCCGGCCGAAGGTTTGCAAAAATCCGTTGTCTCCGTAGCGACAGGTGAGCCACTTCACCTGGCCGTTCAATCCATACAGGTTAAATTGGGATCCATCCAGCTCGTTGGAGAGCATGATAAGTCGGGCGGTTGCCTTCAATGCGTGTGTCGCAAACACAAAGCGCCAGGCAACGGCGCGCGCATCCGTCCGGACGATAATCGCCCGGGGATTGACGGATCTTAAGTTATCGAAACAGATCCCCTCCTTTTCAAATGTAAGGACACCTGAGTTGCTGCTTGGGAACAAGGTTCTCAGGTAGTCCCTTTCAGGTAAAGATGTTGCGAAAACAATGACTGGCCTTTTGTCCATGAAGCCTTTTTCCAAGCGATTTGCGTCAGCCATTCGATCCTGCCTGGCAAACTCGACAACGCACATCCACAGAGGGCCAATTTATAAATCGAAGCCATTTTTGCCCAAGGGACGGCAATGCCAACAGGAAAGCAAGGAGCATGCCCGATAAAAAAACCGAGGACGTCCACGGCCCCATAGAATGCCGATCACTACTTTTTCGGTTTTATTTCAGTGCATTAAATATATGATAGATTCGGAATGGTAATGGGAAAGGCAGTACATCTTCACTGCTAATGGGTGAAGGGGGGTTTAAATTATGTAAACGATTGCCACTTATCGGCAGCGAACTACATGACGTTTCGGCTGTCGGATTCACGCAGGGATTGACGGCGGTCGTCACAGCGGCGTCGGTCGCTTCCGGTCCGTCTTTCAGGGATATGGAATGTATATTCGAATTGACGTCGATCTGTCTTTTTTCTTCTGCCGCCATTATCCGAGGGCATTCCATTCATTCTGGCATCCTTTGCAGGCATCATTTTTTGATTGGGCATCTGAGGCTCACGAGCGTTGCGGGATCTGTTATTGTCTGGTCAGGCTCTCTGGTCATCCAGGCGAAAACCGGGATCCAGGTTTTTCAATATTGTCTGGATTTAGGCGTTCGCCGGCATGACAATTGTTCGACTTTTTACCGAATTGTTTTTTGTAAATGCAATTTTGATACCTTTTGTAGAACGCATCTCCTGAAATTTTATACAAAACCGCAATTTACCTAACCTAATGTTTTATTACATATTTTTATTTTTCTGTGAATATGACCAGAAAACAACCCGTAGAATAAGTGGGCCGCCTATTACCAAAAGTACCCATGCAAGAGGGAAAAATTTTACGCATGTATGTCATCGAGGTAAGGAACCGCAGTGCAGCCTATGTCGTATCGCTATTGAAGCTCGGGGGCCGGATGTCAAGCTCGGTGATCTTGTTCAACAGGGTCTTGTAGCTCACTTTGAGGATTTTTGCGGCCTTGCTGCGGTTCCAGTCCGTCCTGTCGAGAACGTAGAGGATGATCTCTTTTTCCACCTTATCCACGGCCTTTTTCTTGGCCGCCTTGAGGGAGAAGGCGTGGTTCTCCAGCAGCGCCTTGTTATCCAGATCGAGAAAGGATCGAACGGCCCCCAAATCCTGTGCCGAAGCGGCCGGTGATTGGGCGGCGGGCTTCTGCCCCGTGGTTTCAAACAGCTCGTCCACGATTTTGTTGCAGTCACCCAGCACCAGCATGCGCTTGAGCACGTTTTGCAGCTCCCGAACATTGCCCGGCCAATGGTACTGCTTCAGGCGCGCAATAACTTCCGACGGCGGCCGTTCGATGTTGGCCGATCCGAGCTGGGAGGCATATTGTTCGAGATAGAAGTCGATAAGCGGTTCGATATCCTCGGGTCTTTCCCTGAGCGGACTGATATAGATTTTGATGATATTGAGGCGATAGTACAAATCCTCACGGAATTTGCCGTCGCTGATATCCTGTTTGAGGTCGTGGTTGGTGGCGGCGATGACCCATGTATCGGTTTTTAATTCTTTCTCAGATCCGAGGGGGGCGAACTCGCCGCTTTGCAGCACGTGAAGCAGCTTGGCTTGCAGCACCAGCGACATGTCCCCGATTTCATCGAGCAACAGGACGCCGCCGTGGGCCAATTGGAATTTTCCGCGGTGTTTCTGTTCCGCACCGGTGAAAGCACCCCGCTCATAACCGAACAGCTCGCTTTCCAGGAGCCCTTCCGGTAGCGCGGCACAGTTGATCTTAACGAAGGGTTTACCGACGCGAGGCGATTTCTGGTAGAGATTCTGGGCGATCACCTCTTTTCCCACACCGCTTTCCCCCAAGATGACGGTGTTGAACCCGGTATGGGCGACGTGCTCAACAAGCTCTTTGATTTTTCTAATATTTTCGCTGACACCTATGATCGGTGGTCCCATTTTCACACAGTCTCTATTTGGTAAGAAGGTCACGAGCCGCTTTTTCAAGCTCCGGCAATTTGAACGGCTTCTCCATCACCAGGTCGGCCTTGGCTTCTTTTGCAAGTGCCTCCGGATGTTCTCCCCATCCGGTGATGGCGATAACCGGCAGTTTGGGAAATTTTTTCTTAACAATGGAAATCACGGCCACACCGCTGATGTTGGGCAGCACCAGATCCGTGATGATAAGGTCCAGATTACCTTTGCCCGACTCGATCATTTTAAGTCCATCCAATCCGTTTGAGGCGGATAGCACATCGTACCCCTTCTGCTTGAAAAACTTACAGAGGGCGGACAAGACCTCCTCTGTGTCATCGATGATCAGGACCTTGTATGGAGAGCCCATTTGCCGCTCCTTTTACATGGGGATAACGCTACCTGCGGTTGGTGGGGATCTTTTCCTGCCCAACCAGAACATTCATTTGGTTTCGCATAGCCACCCCAATTTCGAGAACAGGACCGGTTCACAACCCAGCGAGATGGATATAACATTTTTTTCATACAATACTATCCTTCAACTGGCAAGACGATTGGCAGCTATTCTAACTGAATGCTATTGATTAGACCCGGCGTGGGTGGGGCATCTGGAAAAAAGTCGGCGGATGGTGTTTTTTAACGCAAAAAAAGCCCGGCTGAAGGGAAAACCAGGCTTCGGTGATTCAAGAAATACGCGTTGGGGGGCTTTAACGTCTAACGAATGGAATTTCTCTTTATAAAACTTGCCAACCCGATGAGGCCGATACCGATCAACACCATGTTAATCGGTTCAGAAAACGATTGGGTAACAATATAAGGGCCATCGGCGATGCCTGCGGTTGCACTCACGCAAAACAGAATAACCGCTAAAAGCCCTGTAACTGGTAAAATGTATCGAAGCACTCGTTTCATCGTATATCTCCTCATTCTCACATTCTCTCTCGAAGCCTTTACTGGCCTAAAAGCAATAGAGGTGCCAAACAGCGGAAATTCGATGAGATATATTTTTTATCTTATTATTTCAGAATGCTACTGATATTGCCGAGATATTGATGGCTATCAAACGAGATTGAATTACAGGGGTTTTCTATGTAATGGGCATCATAGTTAGGTAATGGACTACATAGTTCCGTCTGGTGGGAAAGGCTCCGAGGGAATCAACTTTTCCAAAAGCCCTTGCGAAAGGAACACCCCAAGGCATTTTTCAATTGGGCCATGAAGGTTTTTCGTGGGATATTGCGCGCACCCATGCGCGCCAGGTGGTCTGTGGGCACCTGGCAGTCGACCAGGTGAAACTGGTTTTCCAGGAGATAAGCGATGAGATGGTAGAGGCACACCTTGGAGGCGTCGCTCATGGTTGAGAACATGGATTCGCCGAAAAAGATGCAGCCTAAAGCGATGCCGTAAAGACCACCAACCAGCCCACCCTCGTGCCAGGCTTCCACGCTATGCGCATACCCCAGGGTGTGCAGGTGAATGTAGGCGGCCTCCATTTCCGGCGTGATCCAGGTGCCCTCGCCATTTTCTGTCCGAAGGCGGCCGCAGTTGCGGATGACCTGGTCAAAGGCGGTATCGAAGGTGACCTGATAGCGCTGCCTGCGGAGCGTTTTCCCTAGTGATTTGGATGCCCTGAATTCATGCGGGTAGAGCACCATGCGCGGATCGGGAGACCACCACAGGATGGGATCACCCTCGGAATACCAGGGGAAAATGCCGTGGCGATAGGCGAGGAGAAGCCGGCCGGGACTCAGATCGCCCCCCACGGCCAGCAAACCTTCCCGGGTAGCCAGATGGGGCGGCGGGAATATGTGTTCGTCGGGTAGCGCGAATACGGGCATGAGCGATGCTTGTGATGTGAAACGATAAAAGAAGCGGGCGGGCATAGAGCCCGCCCGAAAGCCAGCCCGATTGTCAAAAAACCAGCCCGATTGTCAATTGGATCGACCTAATTGTATTCGAAGGTCAGCTTCTCCTCTTTCAAATCGATGGTCACCTTGCCGCCCTTCTCCAGCTTGCCGAACAGGATTTCGTCGGCCAGGACATCCTTGACGTTGGTCTGCAGGATCCTGGCCAGCGGACGGGCACCGTAATCCGGATCGTAGCCTTTCTTGGCCATCCATTTGCGGGCCGCATCGGTGTAGGCCAGTTCGACCTTCTTGGCGGCCAGCTGAACGGCGAACTCAGACATGAACTTGTCCACGATCTGCTCCATGATGTCCGTGTTCAGTCCGTTGAAGGTGATGGTGGCGTCGAGGCGGTTGCGGAATTCCGGGCTGAAATATTTCTCCACGGCCGTCTTACTTTTGCGCGAGGCATCCTTCTTGGGGTCTCCGAATCCGATGGTGGATGCGGCCATTTCCCGGCTGCCGGCATTGGAGGTCATGATCAGGATGACGTTGCGAAAATCGGCCTTCTTGCCGTTGTTGTCGGTCAAGGTGGCATGGTCCATCACCTGCAGTAGAATGTTGAACAGGTCGGGATGAGCTTTTTCGATTTCGTCGAGCAGCAGCACGCTATAGGGGTGCTTGCGAATGCCGTCGGTGAGCAGGCCGCCCTGGTCGAAACCGATATAACCTGGCGGAGCGCCGATGAGGCGGGCCACGGCGTGCTTTTCCATGTACTCACTCATGTCGTAGCGGATAAACTCCACGTTCATGTTCAGAGCGATCTGGCGGGCCACTTCGGTCTTGCCCACACCGGTGGGACCGGTGAAGAGAAACGATCCGACGGGTTTTTCAGGGTGGCCCAATCCGGCACGCTGACGCTTGATGGCGGTGACCAGGGCCGATATGGCGTCGTCCTGGCCGAAGACCACCTGCTTGAGCCGGCCATCCAGGGTCTCGAGTTTGGCCTTGTCCGGTGTGGAGACGCTCACGGTGGGCACACGGGCCATCTTGGCCACGATCTTTTCGATATCGGCCGGATTGATCTTGGTGCGGTGGGCGCCGCCCGACAGCCGCACGAAGGCGCCGGCCTCGTCGATCACGTCGATGGCCTTGTCCGGCAGAAAACGGTCGTTGAGGTATTTGGCAGAAAGGTCGCAGGCCGCTTTCAGGGCCATGTCCGTGTAAACGATGTCGTGGTGCTCCTCGTAACGCGTGCGCAGCCCCTTGAGGATCTTCACGCTCTCGGCGATGGACGGTTCCGAGATTTCGATCTTTTCGAAGCGCCGGGACAGGGCGCGATCCTTTTCGAAGTGGTTCTTGTATTCCTCGTATGTGGTCGAACCGATGCAGCGGATTTCGCCGTTGGCCAGCACGGGCTTGAGGATGTTGGACGCATCCATGGAACCGCTGCTGGTGGCCCCGGCACCGACGATGGTGTGGATTTCGTCGATGAACAGAATGACATTCTTGCGCTTCTGCAGTTCACCGATCACGCCCTTGAGACGCTGCTCGAAATCGCCCCGGAACTTGGAGCCGGCCAGCATGCCGCCCAAGTCCAGGCTGTAGATCCGCATCTCCTTGAGCATGTCTGGCACTTCGGCGTTAAAAATCTTCTGGGCCAGACCCTCGGCCATGGCGGTTTTGCCCACACCCGGCTCGCCGACGAAAACGGGATTGTTCTTGCGGCGTCGACACAGCACCTGCATGGTACGTTGCAGTTCGTCTTCCCGCCCGATGAGCGGATCGAGCTTACCCTCGCCGGCCATCTGCACCAGGTCGGTGGTGTAGGTTTCCAGAAAACTGGCCTTTTTCTTCTCCTTGTCGGCCTCGGCCTCTTTTTCGGTCTTGCCGAAACCGATCTGATCCGGACGCGGCGGTTCGACCGGGATGTCGTGGGAAATATAATTCAGTACATCCAGACGGGTAATGCCTTCCTGGTTGAGAAAGAAGACGGCGTGGGAATCCTTCTCCATGAAAATGGAGGCCAGAATGTCGCCGACCGACACTTCCGATTTTTCCGCCGAGCGCACATGATTGACGGCGCGCTGGATCACCCGCTGGAAGCCGATAGTCTGCTGCAGGACATATTCGCTGCCATCGGGGATCACTTCCATCTTTTCGCTGAAAAAATTCTCCAGCGCCTGCTTGAGATGCTCCACGTCTCCGCCGCAACCGCCCACGATTTCCAGGCCGTTGCTGTCGTGCAGGATGGCGTAAAGGATATGTTCGATGCCCACATATTCGTGGCGGCGGCGCTTGGCCTCTCGAACGGCGAATCCCAATGTAACGCTGAGTTCTTTACTGATCATGGTCTTATACTTTCTCCATGGTGCATTTTAAAGGATGCCCGTTGTCACGGGCCATGCGAACGACCGTATCGACCTTGGTTTCGGCGATCTCGTAGGTAAACAGGCCGCATACGCCGATGCCCTGCTTGTGGACATTGAGCATGATGCGGGTCGCGTCCTCGATGGACTTGTGAAACACCACCATGAGCACCTGCACGACGAATTCCATGGTTGTATAATCGTCGTTGTGAAGCAAGACCTTGTACATGGCCGGTTCGCGGAGCTCATGTTCGGTCTTTGCATTAACATCCCCTATTGTTTCGGGTAGATACTCACTCATGAGATCAAAATTCTATCGATACATGCTGTCATCTTTTCTCGCTTTTTTGAAAATCATTATAAGCATCAGGGTCGGAGTTTGTAAAGAGCCTGGATAGGGTGGAGGCTCTGCAAAAAACACCGGGCCGGATGCGGGCGCGCGGGGCCTGAATGGATTATCGCTCCGAAGTGGCAGATTCTTGAGAGTGGTGTCTTTTTCGCGATGCGTTGGCAGGGGATAAAGGTCGACAGATGTTAGGGATTGGAAACGGGCGGGGATAAACCACATAAGCGCTAAGATAATTCTATGCCCGATAAGTC
>DHGT01000140.1:18903-40812 GCA_002402905.1 Desulfatitalea sp. UBA4791
CGGGAATAACTTAGCGCTTATGGGGATAAACCCCGCCCGTTCAAATTTTTCATGCTTTCAGGTCCACGATCTCCGGCTTCAGGCCGCTTTGGGAGATGTGGATTCGGGCAAGGCTCAGCCCGTTTCCGTTTCTGGACTGGCTGGCCGAACCTGGGTTGAGGTACAGAACGGCGCCGGTGGATGTGATTTCGGCGCGGTGGGTGTGGCCGCTGACGACTACCCGGACGCCTGCGGCGACCGGGTCGAGATCGAGGGTCAAGATGTCGTGAAGCACGTAGAAGGTGATGCCGGCCAGGGTCACGATGTTCACGGCCGGCAGTTGCTTGGCCAGGTAGCCGCCGTCGGTGTTGCCGCGCACGGCGGTGACGGGTGCGATCCGTTCGAGGGCGGCGATGACATCGGGGGCCCCCACGTCTCCGGCGTGGATGATGTGATCGACACCGGCAAGCGCCTCCGAGGCCTGCCGGTTCAAGGATCCGTGCGTATCTGAAATAATGCCGATGACCATGCTATCGTCCTATCGGCCGCAGCACTTTTTGTACTTCTTGCCGCTGCCGCACGGGCAGGGATCGTTGCGCCCCACCTTTTCGTTGGCCCGCCGGATGGGTTTCTTTTTGGGCGGACCGGACTCCCCTGCCCCGGAAAAGACCAGCTCCTGGTCCTGCTTTTTCTGCATCTCCTCGAGCGAGGCCGGTTCGGCCAGCTGGATGCGGAACACGATGCCGAGGGTCTCCTCCTTGATGCGCTCGATGAGGGCCTGGAACATTTCGAATCCCTCTTTTTTATAGACCAGCAGGGGATTCTGCTGGGCATAGCCGCGCAGGCCGATGCCCTCCTTGAGATGATCCATGCTGAGCAGATGATCTTTCCACAGGTTGTCCACGGTTTGCAGCATGACGATCCGTTCCAGGTGGCGCATGGCGTCCGGACCGAATTGGGCCTCGCGCGCCTTGTGGACCGCCACGGTCTGATCATAGATCTCCTGGGCCAGGCCCTCTTCGTTCAGGCCATCGAGGGTGTCGGCGTCAAATGGTTTGATGCGGTAGTTGAACTGTTTGAAGACCGCGTCGGAAACCCCCTGCCAGTCCCAATCCTCGGCCAGGGCCCGCTCGTCGGCGAATTGCGCGGCGATCTGATCGGCCCGTTCACCGATGGTATCCAGGATGGTCTCCTTGATGTCGTTGCCCATGAGCAGTTCGCGGCGCTGACGATAGATGACCTCGCGCTGCTGGTTCATCACGTCGTCATATTCCAGCAAATGTTTGCGGATATCGAAGTTGTGGGCCTCGACCTTGGTCTGGGCGTTTTCGATGGCGCGGCTGATCAGGTTGTGCTCGATGGGTTCGCCGTCCTGCAGCCCGAGCCGCTCCATGATGCTGCCGATGCGCTGCCCGCCGAAGATGCGCAGCAGGTCGTCTTCCAGGGAGAGGTAAAACCGCGACGAACCGGGGTCGCCCTGGCGACCGGAGCGGCCGCGCAACTGGTTGTCGATGCGGCGGCTCTCGTGTCTTTCGGTACCGAGGATGTGCAGGCCGCCCAGCTCGGTGACGCCTTCGCCCAGCTTGATGTCCGTGCCGCGGCCGGCCATGTTGGTGGAAATCGTCACGGCGGCCTTCTGGCCGGCCATGGAGATGATCTCGGCTTCGGCCTCATGGTTCTTGGCGTTGAGCACGGCGTGCTTGATGCCGCGTTTTTTGAGCTTCTCGGCAATCTGTTCGGAGACATCGATGGAGATGGTGCCCACCAGCACCGGCTGCCCCTTGGTGTGCAGGGCCTCGATCTCGTCGAGCACGGCTTCGTACTTTTCGCGGCGGGTCTTGTAGATCACGTCCGGATTATCGATGCGGATCATGGGCATGTTGGTCGGCACGACGTTGACTTCGAGATTGTATATCTTCTTGAATTCCGCGGCTTCGGTGTCGGCCGTGCCGGTCATGCCGGCCAACTTGTCGTACATGCGGAAATAGTTCTGGAAGGTGATGGTGGCCAGGGTCTGGTTTTCGTTCTCGATCCGGACGCCCTCTTTGGCCTCCAGGGCCTGGTGCAGCCCCTCGCTATAGCGCCGGCCGGGCATGAGCCGGCCGGTGAATTCGTCGACGATGATCACCTGCCCTTCCTTGACGATGTAGTCCACGTCGCGTTTGAACAGGGTGTGGGCCTTGAGGGCCTGGTTGACGTGGTGAAGTGTTTCGATGTTGCGCGGGTCATACAGGTTTTCCACCTGCAACAACCGTTCGGCGGCGGCCACGCCCTCCTCGGTCAGGGCCACACTGCGCGCCTTTTCATCCTTGGTGTAGTGTTCCTCGGCCTTTAGGCTGGGGATGATGCCGTTGACCTGGTAGTACAGATGGGTCGACTTTTCGGCTGGACCGGAGATGATCAACGGGGTCCGGGCTTCGTCGATGAGGATGCTGTCCACCTCGTCCACGATGGCATAGTGCAGGTCGCCCTGGACGATGGTGTCGACGTCGAACTTCATGTTGTCGCGAAGGTAGTCGAAGCCGAATTCGTTGTTGGTGCCATAGGTGATATCGGCGCCGTAGGCTTTCTTGCGCTCCTGGTCGTCCATGCCGTGCACGATGGTGCCGACCTCGAGGCCCAGGAAGGTGTAGATCTGCCCCATCCATTCGGTGTCGCGGCGGGCCAGGTAGTCGTTGACCGTGATGATATGCACGCCCTTTCCGGTCAAGGCGTTGAGGTAGGCGGGCAAGGTGGCTACCAGGGTCTTGCCCTCGCCGGTTTTCATCTCGGCGATACGCCCCATGTTCAGGATCATGCCGCCGATCAGCTGGCAGTCGAAGTGGCGCATTTTCAGGGTGCGCACCGATGCCTCGCGAACCGTGGCAAATGCCTCGGGCAGCAGGTCGTCGAGCGATGCACCGTTTTCCAGCGCCCTTTTTAATTTTGCGGTCTGGTCCTTGAGCGCCGCGTCGCTCAGCCCCTGCATCTGGGCTTCGAGCTGGTTGATCTGGTCCACGAGGGGTTGCAGCCGCTTTATTTCACGCTCATTTTTACTGCCGAAAAGGCTGGTGAGCAGTTTCAATACCATGGGATTGTAGGTCCTTCCTCTGTTTTGGAACCGGGCTTAAACAAAAACAACGCCAACCTAAAATATTTTCCGGGCATACTCAAGGCAATTCTAGAAGGAAAGCGGCGACATGCAAGCAGGCTTCATGCCAGTCTTGGAGTGACCATCGGGTCTATGGCATTGGATTTTGACGGTTAATTGAGGATATATTTTTCTGGATTGACTGGAACGCCGTTCAACCGCACCTCGTAATGCAGGTGGGGGCCGGTGCTGCGGCCGGTGTTTCCCATGAGTGCGATCTTGTCTCCCCGGCGGACCCGTTCACCGCGCTTTTTCAACGTTTTTTGGACATGAGCGTAGCGGGTGACCACGCCGTAACCGTGGTCGATGACCACCACCTGGCCCAGTGCGCCGTTTTCCCCTGAAAACGAGATCACACCATCGCCGGTGGCGACAATCGGGGTGCCGTGCCGGTTGGCGATATCGATGCCCTTGTGAAATTCCCGCCGGCCGGTAAACGGGGATTGGCGGTAGTCGAAGCGCGAGGTGATGAATCCCTGTGCGGGACGGATGGCGGGGGTATGCGCCATCATATTCTTTTGCTCTTCCAGATGATCGATCAGGCGCGTGAGTGTATTTTCCTTCTTTTCGGAGGCGCTGGCCAACTGTTTGACCTGGCGGTGCATGTCGGTCACAAGGTGTTTTGGTGTCTCGTGCAATTCCATGGTCGGATTCAGATCTTCGGGCGCCGACCCCCCGACACCGAACAAACCATCCGTATCGCCCGGTTGTTTGATATCGGCCAGCAACCGGATCTGCTGCTCGAACTGATCGAGCACGACCATGCGCTCTTTTAACGCGTTGATCTCCTCGGCGAATTTCACTATCTGGCGCCGCTGGTTGACCACTTCCTCGTTTTGATGGGCCAGCTTGCGCTCGAGCTTCTCCTTTCCATGGATCTCGGACCGCATGGAAATATAAGCGACAGCGCCATAGACCAGACTTGCCGCTGCCAGGCATACGACAAACATCAATGCATAAGCCTGTCTGTCTGAAAAGTGAATTTGCCTGATTTTCGATCCTGAACCACCCAAGACAATGAAAGAGAGCTTATGTTTCATGATCAACCCTGTAAAGATGGTTTCTGCTCTGTTTTTATTGGCGCTTGGAAAATCGGAATACAATCTAACTATATGACATCAATGCAAAATATGACAATTATGGCCTGAAAAATAGCATGCGATCGCGAATCTGTCAACCTTGGTCATGCTTGCAATTTGATTTTGTTAGGTTTTCTGATCGCGGGCGGGTGTTGCCCGCCCGCGATAGGATTCGATAAACGGCTTGTGGTACATGCCCGCGTGAACAGGCAGGATGGCGTGTCGGCGCCCGGTTCCACGCGGAGAATGTGGATTACATCAGGCCGAGTTTGAACTTGAGCGACTTGAGGGTGTTGAGCATGAGCATGGTGATGGTCATGGGCCCTACCCCGCCGGGCACGGGTGTGATGAAACCGGCGATCTCCTTAGCGGCGTCGAAATCGACGTCACCGCGCAGAATGGCGATCTTCTTGCCGGTCTTTTCGCTTATTTTTTCACCGACACGGTTAACCCCGACGTCGATGACGCAGGCGCCCGGTTTGATCCACTCGGGCTTGACCAGGCCGGGAACGCCGGCCGCGACGATGAGGATGTCGGCGCGTTTGCAGTGGCCGGCCAGATCCTTGGTGCGGGTGTGCACGATGGTGACGGTGGCGTTGGCACCCGGTCCTTTTTGGACCATCATGTTGGCGATGGGTTTGCCCACGAT
Source organism: Desulfatitalea sp. UBA4791 (assembly GCA_002402905.1). Taxonomy (GTDB): domain Bacteria; phylum Desulfobacterota; class Desulfobacteria; order Desulfobacterales; family Desulfosarcinaceae; genus Desulfatitalea. The sequence continues at coordinate 23,741 of DHGT01000140.1, forward strand.
GTTGGAACGTCCGACGACCACGACTTCGGCGCCGCTGGTCTCAACGCCGGCGCGTACGATCATCTCCTGGATGCCGAAGGGCGTGCAGGGCGGAAACTTGACTTCCTTGCCGCCGATCATCAACCGGCCCACGTTGACCGGGTGGAAGCCGTCCACGTCCTTGTCCGGATCGATGGCGTTGAGCACCTTCTTCTCGTCGATGTGCTTGGGCAGGGGCAGCTGAACCAGGATGCCGTTGATTTTGTCATCCTTGTTGTACTTGTCGATCAGGGCGAGCAGCGCTTCTTCTGTGATATCTGCGGGCTGGCTGTCCTGGATCTCCGTGAAACCGACCCGGTGAGCGGTCTGAATCTTCAGGGTGACATAGGAGATAGACGCCGGGTTTTCGCCCACGAGGATGGTGACCAGCCCGGGGACCACGCCGTGCTTTTCCTTGATCTGCTTCACTTCGGCCGTAATCTCTTCAAGGATTTGCTCCCTAATCTCTGTGCCCATGATAAGCTTTGCAGTCATTTGCTTCTCTCTCCTTTCAAAATCATAAATAGGGTTGTGTTATCGGATCTCCCCGATCTGTATGGATGAAAGCTGTTGCATCGGTGGCGGCTGGTTGTCGGTGAACGAGAGACGCCCCAAAAAGGCGGATGTCACCCAATATTGCATATCCGCTGTGATGTCAAGGAATCAGCGACGGGGCATCACAACGGATAGGGGCACGGCCCGAGGCCTTCGGTTTCCGGCAGGCCCAACATGATGTTCATGTTCTGTACGGCCTGTCCCGCGGCGCCTTTGACCAGGTTGTCGATGGCGGACATGAGGATCAGCCGGCCGTTGCGCCGGTCGATCGTGTAGCCGATATCGCAGTAGTTGGTGCCTTTGACGTGCAGGGTATCGGCCGGGGTTTCGCCGCGCAGCCTAACAAACGGCCGCCCCGTATAGAAGGTGTGCAGGCACTCGGCAATCTGCTCGATGGTTACGCCGCTGCGCGGTTGGCTGTAGATCGTGGTCTCCATGCCGCGCGTCATGGGCACCAGGTGGGGCACGAAGTTGAGGTGCAACGGCCGGCCGGCGGCGTCGCTCAAGATCGCCTCCATCTCGGGGGTGTGGCGGTGGCCGCCGACCTTGTAGGCCTTGAACGATTCGTTCACTTGGCAGAAGTGGGTGGTCGCGTTGGCGCCGCGGCCCGCGCCACTGACGCCCGATTTGGCATCGGCGATGAGCAGGTCGGTATCGATCAGGTCGGCCTTGACTATCGGCACGAGGGGCAGCAGCACGCTGGTGGGATAGCAGCCCGGATTGCCGACCAGGTCGGCGCCGCGGATCTGATCGCCATAGACCTCGCAAAGCCCGTAAACCGCCCGGTCGAGCAGTTCCCTGGCCGTGTGCGGCTGATAGTGTGCCTCGTATGCCTCTGCGCTTTTGAAGCGGAAATCGGCCGACAGATCCACCACCCGCAGCCCCTTGGCCAGGAGTTCGGGAACGATAGCCATGGGCTGCTTGTGCGGGAGGGCCGTGAACACCACATCCACGGACTTGGCCAGCCGTTCGGCATCGTAGGCCTCGCACACCAGTTCAACCCAGCCGGTCATGCTCGGGTAGATCTGATCGAAACGCCGGCCGGCATCGGTCCGACAGGTCAATGCGGTCAATGAAACTTTAGGGTGGCTCGCCAGAATGCGCACCAGCTCGGCCCCGGCATATCCCGAGGCACCGATGACACCGACTCGTATCATGTTTAATTATCCTCCCAGATAGGCCTTCTTCACATCGGGGTTTTCCAGCAAGGCCCGGGATTCGCCTTCCAAAACGATCCGGCCGTTTTCGATCACATAGCCGCGCTGGGCGAATTTGAGGGCCAGGCGCGCGTTCTGTTCGACCAGCAAGATGGTGGTGCCGGCGCGGTTGATCTCCTTGAGGGCATCGAACATGGAGAGCATCATCAGAGGCGCCAGCCCCATGGAGGGTTCGTCGAGCAGCATCATCTTCCGGCCGGTCATGTAGGCCCTTCCCACGGCCAGCATCTGCTGTTCGCCGCCGCTGAGGGTGGCGGAGAGTTGCGATTCGCGTTCGAGCAGCCTGGGGAAAATCTCGAATACGGTCTCCAGGTTTTCCTTGATCAATGCCCGGTCCCGGCGGGCGAAGGTGGCCAGTTGCAGGTTTTCCATGACGGTCAGGTTGCCGAACAGGCGCCGCCCTTCGGGCACATGGGAGATGCCCAGTTCGCTGACCACCTTGTCGGGCTGAAATTTGAGCAGGTCTTTGCCCTCAAAGACCATGTGCGACCCTTTTTCCGCATCCACCAACCGGGATATGGCCCGCAGCGTCGTGCTCTTGCCCGCTCCGTTGGCACCGATGATGCAGACAATCTCGCCCTGGACGATGGAAAAGCCGAGCCCGTGCAGCGCCTTGATCTGGCCGTAGGAGACATGCAAATTTTCCACTGTCAACTGCATCAGGCGACCTCTTCCTTGCCCAGATAGGCCTCGATGACATCCGGGTTGTTCTTGATCTCCTCGGGCGTCCCCTCGGCGATCACCTCACCGAACACGAGGGTCTGGATGCGTTCGCAAAGCTCCATGACGAACTTGAGCCGGTGCTCGATGAGCAGAATGGCCACCTTGAACTCCTCGTGGATCTTGCGGATGATGCCGATCATCTGCACCAGCTCCTCGGGCGTCATGCCGGCCGTGGGTTCGTCCAGGAAAAGCACCTTGGGCTCGGTGGCCATGGCCCGGGCCATCTCCACCCGGCGCTGCACGCCGTATGGCAGATTGGTCACGATCTGATCGGCAAACCGGGCCACATCGAAAGTTTCCAGCAGGCGCATGGAATTGTCCGCCACGCGCTGCTCTTCGGCATACCTCAGACGCGATCCGAAAAAGGCGCCGGCCAGGCCATACTTGAGTTGGGCGTAGTGGGCCAGCCTGACGTGCTCCAGCACGGTCATATGGCGCCACAGCAGCATGTTCTGAAAGGTGCGCCCCAGCCCACTGGCCGCGATCTGGTGCGGCCGCAACCCTACCAAATTTCGACCTTCCAGCTCGATGCGGCCCCGGGTGGGGGTGTGGATGCCGGTGATCAGGTTGAAAATCGTAGTCTTGCCGGCGCCGTTGGGGCCGATCAAGCCCCGGATCTGGCCAGGCATGAGGGTCAGGTTGTAGTCGTGAACCGCCCGTAGGCCCCCGAAGAAATGGGTCATCTCAATGACCTGAAGCAAAGGCGGATTGTGGACTGCGGAAGTGTTCATCGCCTGGCCCCCAGGATGCGTTTGATGTCGAAATCACGGAAGGCCACCAATCCCGTAGGTCTGAAAATCATCACCAGGATCAAGATCAGCGGAATGATGATCCATTTGTAGAGCTGGAGCGGCTTGAGGATCTCGCTGATCATACTGATGCTCACCGCACCGACGATGGAACCGACCACGGAATTGAGTCCGCCGAAGTAGACCATGGCCAGGACCTCGGCCAGCATCTGGATGCCGAAACTGCCCGGCGTGACGTGGCGCACCTCGTGGGCGTAAAACCCGCCGGCCACACCGGCCCAGAAGGCGCCGAACATGAAGGCCACCATCTTGGTACGCCGGGTGTTGACCGTCATGGCGTCGGCCGCGATTTCGTTGTCGCGCACGGCGTTGAGGGCCTTGCCCATGGTCGAGCGTACGAAATTATTGATGATCCATATGCAAATGGCCATACCGGCGAAAACGGCCGGCAGGGTCGACCAGTGCGGCTGACCGCCCATGCCGCGCGGACCGCCGATGGGCTCGATATTCTCGATGGCGCTTTTCACGATGAACATGAAGGCCAGCGAAATGATGGCCAGGTAGTCGCCCCGGGTGCGAAACGACGGGATGGCCACCACCAGCGCTCCCAGTGCCGCCGCCGCGCCGCCGATGACCAGGGCAATGGGAAAAAAGTACGGCCCCAAACTCTCGGGCAGCAGGGCCGCTCCGAACAGGCGGTCCTGCTTGAACAGCAGCAAGGTAAACACCGAGCTGGCATAGGCGCCCAACGCCATGAAACCGGGGTGGGAGCAGGAAAACTCCCCCATATAGCCGTTGATCACATTGATGCTCAGGGTGAGCATGACGGCGATCATGATCAGCTTGGCCACCTGCAGGCGATAGTCGCTCGCCTCGGTCCAGACGTGCAGTACGGCGTAAAGCAGGCCCAGGTGCACCAGGACCGACAACCAGATGGGCACCCGCTCCAGAGCAACGGCCGCACGGTTGGTCCATCCGGCCGACATCCGGGCCACCGCACCGATGGGCAGCGCGTAGACCAGCAGGACGAACAGCAGCGCGGATGGGAAAAGCAGCGGTTCTTTCAGCACCAGGGTGGTGCCGAAGAGGGCCGGCACCTTGGGCAGATAGAGCATGACGGCCAGGGTGTCGCCGATGACGTATTCGATGATCACCGCGCACAAGACGCCGATCAGCCATCCGAGCGCGGGCACCACGGCCAGCGAACGGCCGATGCGCGGCAAAAATCCAGCGGAAGCATGTTCAGATGTTGAGGTTTGGGGTATTTGCGTTGCCATGAGATGCCTTGTCTTCCCCTGATCAGAGCCTCAATTGAGCGCTGTGGGCCTGTCCGAAAAACCCGTAGGGCCGGAAAGTTAAAATCAACAGGATGATGCTGTAGGCGATGAGGTCCCTGAAGGTCGAGGGAAAGACCATGGCCGTGAAAATCTCGATGAAACCCAGCAGGAAACCAGCCAACGCGGCCCCCAAAATCGACCCCCGGCCGCCGAGGATCGCGGCCACGAAAGACTTCCAGCCGAGCAGAATGCCCATGAAGGGGTCGAGCACCGGGTAGGCCATGCCGTATAAAATTCCGCCGGCGGCGGCCAGGGCCGAGCCGATGGCAAAGGTCATGGGTGCAATGACATTGAGCGAGACCCCCATCAGCGGCACCACTTGAAAGTCGTAGGACATGGCGCGCATGGCCATGCCCCAGCGGGTCTTGTGGATGAACTGGTGCAGGGCGATCATCAACAGCAGGGCCACGCCCACGATCAGGATCTTCTTGTTGGTGAAGAACACCCCGCCGACATCATAGGTGACGGTCTCGATGATCGAGGGGAAGTTATAGCGCTGGGTGCCGAGAATGGCCAGGTTGCCATATTCGAGCATGATACCGATCATCAAGCCGGTGATGGCCGCCGAGGCCCGCGGCGCCTCGCGCAGGGGACGATAGCCGACGCGCTCGACCACCACGCCTAAAATCGAGGTGAGAAACATGGCGATAATGATGGTGAGCACCAGCAGCAGCCACCCGGGCATGGACCAGCTCAGGGCGGTGGCCAGGGCCACCAGGGCCGTGGCCACGCCGAAACCGATATAGGTCCCGGTCATGAAGATATCGCCATGGGTGAAGTTGAACAGCATCAGGATGCTGTACACCATGGAATAGCCCAGGGCGATCAGGGCATAGAAGCTGCCCCATTGCAGCGCATTGATCACATTTTGAAGAAAGAAAGCCATTGGCGCTCCCGGTTCCACCTCCCTGCAACAGTCCTGGACGTGATGTCGGGCGGGGATAAACCCCGCCCCTACACATCCGCAGAAAGCACACCGGCCGATTTTGACTGCCGGTCTCGTAGGGGCGGGGTTTATCCCCGCCCCAATATTCCCATCGAACAACCGGGCTGAAACCCGTCAGCCTGTTCTACCCTCCGAAGGTCGCCGCCGATCCGGCAAATCAAATCGACAGCATACCTTCACTTAAAACTTTAAACTTTCCACTTTAAACTTTACACTTTAAACTTCTATCTTTGAACGTTCCCGCAAAGCGGGAACTACGGACACACCTGCTTGTAGAACTCGTATTCGCCCTGATCGCTGATACGCACGATCACCGCGCATTTGATCGGGTCGCCCTCTTCGGTGAAGGTCATGTTGCCGGTGATGCCCGCAAAGTCTTTGATCTTGGCCAGCTGGTCGCGCACGGCGACGCGGTCCTTCTTGATGTCGCCGCTCAGGCCGCCGGTGTTCTCGATGGCCTGCTGGGCCAGGCGGATGGCATCCCATGTCAAGGCCGCCACATCGTCGGGGACGTAACCGTGTTTTTGCTGATAGCGGTCGATAAATTCCTTGGTCGCGCCCTGGGCGCCGGCCGCAGCGTAATGGGAGCTGAAGAAGAGGCCGTAGCAATCTTCGCCGCACAGGCTGACGGTCTCGGCCGAACCCCAGCTGTCGGAGCCGATGATCGGGTTGTTGAACCCAAGTTCATGGGCCTGCTTCACGATCAGGGCCACTTCGTTGTAGTACTGCGGAGTGAAGAGAAACTCGGCGCCGCTGTCCTTGATCTTGGTCAGCTGGGAGCTGAAGTCGGTGTCTTTGGTGGTAAAACTCTCGTAGGCCACCACCGAATCCGGACCGTTGATCTCTTCCCAGGCCATTTTGAAGAACTCGGCCAGCCCCTTGGGATAATCGCTGGCCACGTCATATAACACTGCCGCCTTGGTGTACCCGAACTCTTCCTTGACGAACTTGGCCGCCACCGGCCCCTGGAACGGATCGAGGAAGCAGGCGCGGAACACGAAGGGGCGATCCTTGGTAGTATCCGGGTTGGTCGACCAGGGGCTGATCATGGGCGTCTGGTAGTCGTTGGCCACACCGCCGGCCGGGACCGCCTGCTTGGAGGATTGCGGCCCGATGATCACCATCACGCCGTCTTCGGTAATCATTTTGGTGTTGGCCTTGACCGCGGATTCGGCCTTGGACTCGTTGTCCTCGATGACCAGGGCCACCGGGTACTTCTTGTCGCCCACCTGCAGGCCGCCGGCCTTTTCGATGTCTTCGAGCCACATCTGGGCCGCATACTTACTGCCCTCGCCCACCTTGGGAATGTCGCCGGTGATGGGGGCGTTGATGCCGATTTTAATGATGGTTTCGCGCTTCTTGCCGCAGGCGATGAAAACCATCACGAGCATGACCGATAGAACCAGAACCAGGGCCGTTGATAATTTACGCATAACCTCCTCCTTCTCTTTGCATCTACGGTGAGACGAACGACATTTCCCGGATGGATGCCTGGTGGCAGGGAAATAATTCGGGGACTGATAGCATAGGGCGGACGGTGGTTTCAATGTTTAAAGTCACAGTACCTTGACCCACAGCATATTGGTCGTTCCCGTCTCCCAGATCGGACGGCCGGCGGTGATCACCAACTTGTCGCCCTTATGCAGGTAACCCTTTTCCAGGGCCGCCGTGGCGGCCTGCTCGACCATGGTGTCGGTATCCTCGATGTTATCGAGAAATGCGGGAATGCAGCCCCAGAAGAGCGCCAGACGGCGCACGGCGTTCGCGTCCGGCGAGAGGGCCACGATGGGTTGCGCGGGCCGATAGCGGGCGATCTGGGCCGCCGTGGAACCGCTGCGGGTGGTGGCGGCAATGGCGGCCGCATTGAGATTTTTGGCCAGGGTGCAGGCGGCCAGGGCCACCGATCCGGCGATGTCGATCTTGGAGGGCGTCGTGCGCAGGTAATAGGCGTGCGGGTAGTTCTGTTCGGCGCTGTGTGCGATCAAGGCCATATAGCGCACGGCCTCGACCGGGTGCTGTCCGCTGGCCGTCTCCTCGGAGAGCATCACGGCATCGGCGCCGTCCAGCACGCCGTTGGCCACGTCGGCCGCCTCGGCCCGGGTGGGACGCGGGGCGTCGACCATGGAGCGCAGCATCTGGGTGGCGATGATCACCGGCTTTCCCAGAGTGTTGGCCTTGCGCACCAGCTGCTTCTGGATCGTGGGGACGTTTTCCAGGGGAATTTCGACCCCCAGGTCGCCGCGGGCCACCATGATGCCGTCGGCAGCGGCCAGTATGGCGTCGGCGTTGGTGACGGCTTCATGCTTTTCGATCTTGGCGATCACCGGGGTCTGTTTGTTGTGCTGATGGATGATCCTTTTGATGGCATGCACGTCCCCGGCGGTGCGCACGAACGAAAGGGCCACGTAGTCCACGTCGTTTTCGAGCCCGAAGAGCAGGTCCCGGCGGTCCTTTTCCGTCATGGCGGGGATGGATAGCGTGCTGGTGGGCAGATTGATCCCTTTGTGGGAGGTGAGCAGCCCGCCGGTGATCACCCGGCACAGGATCTCCGAGGTCGATGTGCGCTCGACGCTCAGTTCCATGAGGCCATCGGCCAACAGGATCCTGTCGCCGACCTTCACCTGCGACGGCAGGTCCCCATAGCTCACGGGCACATGCAGCGGCTGCCGCGGCGCCTTGTCGTTGGTCAGGGTGATGGTTTCCCCGGGGGCAAGCGGAATGCCGGCCTCGGGCAGTTCGCCCACCCGGATCTTGGGCCCGCACAAATCCTGCAGGATCGCGATGGGACGTCCGGCCTTGACCGATGCCGCGCGCAGATCGCGGATGATCTGTCCGTGATCCTCATGGGTGCCATGGGAAAAGTTGAGGCGCGCCACGCTCATGCCCTTTTCCATGAGCGCCTCCAGTATCTGCGGCGAACGGCTCGCCGGCCCGATGGTACAGACGATTTTGGTCTTGGGTAGGGTCATGCGGTCAGGTTCCTCCTGTTTGGTCGCAAACCGCCATCACCAGGTGCTTGACGACCAGGATCGGGTCCTGGCCCGAGGATTTGAGACGGATGTCGGCCTCGCCCAGTTGTGCCAAAGCGGCGATCAGTTCTTCCTGGGAGAAATTTTCGGATTTGAGCAGCGTTTGGAAAACAGGATACGCGCTGCCGGTGCCGGATGCAAGGGCCAGTTCGGCCGAGGGCTTTTTGGACCCCTTGTCGCCGCCCTGCCGTGGGCCCTCGGAGTCGGCCGGCTCCCACTGGGACCGTTCCGATGCGATGTGGGCATCGTACTGCTGGATGGCCGGAAAGACGCTGCTTTGGAATTGCGGGAAAGGCAAGCCCTTTTGCCAATCGCGGCCGTAGGTACTGCGGGTAAAATCCTTGGCGATCAATAGCCGGCGCATCTGGTTTGCCAGGGCCGACAACACCTGAAGCGGGTGAAAGTCGTTGGCCAGCAGGGTATTGAGATAAAAAAGGGCGGCTTGGAGATTGCGTTCGGCCACGGCATTGGTCAATTCAAAGATCGGATCGCTCTTGGAGCGATTCAGGATGCTGTCGATATCCTCCCGGGTGATTTCCGGTCGCGGGCCGCTGTAATCGATCAGTTTTTCGATATTGTTTCGAAAGGTGGCCGGATCGAATCCGGTGAGCTGGACCACCTGGGCCAACAGGCCGGGATTCATTTTTTTGCCGGCGCCACGCAGGGCGCGATCCGCGATCTCCCTGAGCACGGTCTCCTGGGCCGCCTTATCGGCTTTGCGCTCGCCCAGCGGCACATGGCAGTCGACGACGAGCCCCCGGCCCTCGACACATTTATAGAATTTACGGTTCTTGGGTACCTTTGTGCCGGCGGTCATCATCAAGTAATGGTTGGGTGGGAATCCCTTTTCTATGGCGTCGACAAGGTTTTGAACATCGTCGGATGCTTTGGAAAGCGACCACCCCTGCGCCTGTATGTGGTCGATCAACCGGCGAATGCCTCCTTCGCCCAGGGCCTCCTGAAAGGGCTGCAGCTCCGCCGGCGGTTGACGGTAGCCGGCGCCGGCCGGGTCGAACCCCACTTCCACACAGAGGTTGAAAAACAGTTTGGCCGCCCGTGGGATGTTGTCGCCCTCGTATGCCTGCTGCGTCTGTTCGAGCAGTCGTTGATGGCGGCCGGCGGTGTCGAAAAGCCTGGCCTCCTTGAACCAGTACACCTTCGGACCCGCGACCAAAGCATAGGTGTTGAGGCGTTCGATCAGATCGGGGATATTTTCGGAGAGCCCATCGACGACATCGCAACTCAGATCCCGGGCGCCGGGATCGGCGCCGAGCAGATGGTCGAGCAGCGCGGCCGCGGACTGGGCAACCAGTTCAGGTTCGCCATGAATCAGGCAAACCCGCGGCGTTTTGGACACGGCCGTCTTTTGCAGATAGGCGCCGATCTGATTGTAGGCGATTTCGGTCATGGCGTGGTGCGGACGCCGTTCATAGCGGCACTTTTTTGGTAACCAGATGGAGCAGAAAAATGATCACCCCAACGGTCACGGCACTGTCGGCCACGTTGAACGTGGGCCAGTGCAGATAGCCCACATACACGTCGAGGAAGTCGACCACTTCACCGAACCGCAGGCGGTCGATGAGATTGCCGATGGCGCCGCCGAAGATCAGGGCCAGCGCGAATCCGAAAAAGGGCCGCGAGCGGGGGGTCTGATGGTACAAATAGAGAATCATGCCCAGGGCGAACACCGCGGCCAGCAAGAACAGCCAATGCCGCAGGGGCGAGTCGTTCTGGGCCAGGAAACCGAATGCGCCGCCGGGGTTTCGCACGTGGGTGAGGCTGAAAAACCCCGGGATGACGGCGACCGAATCATGCAACGGCAGGTAGCGCAGCACCAGCATCTTGGTGAGTTGATCCAGGATGACCACACCCGATGCGAAAAGGGTGAACCGCAGGTATTTCGAGAACACCTGGTTGCCAACGCCTGCCGGTACAGAGTCGGCCATCATGAGGCCTTTCCCATGGCCTTCAGGTGGCCGTAACAACGATCGCAAATGGACGGGTGATCGGCGCTGCCGCCCACGGACGGGTCGTGTACCCAGCAGCGCTCGCATTTCTGGGCGGCCGCCGCGGTCACCCTTACGGTGACGCCCGGTGTCTCCGGATTACGATAGCCGTCCTCGAGCTCGCCGAGCTGCATGTCGGCCTTGGAGACGATCAGGATGGAGCGCAGCTCTTCCTGGTAGGGAAGCAGCTGTTCGTAGAGCGCTTCGCTCAGGCCCAGCGTGACTTCCGCGGCCAGGGAGTGGCCGATGCGTTTGTCGGCGCGCGCCTCTTCAAGGGCCTTGGTCACCTCGGCGCGCACCAATTTGATGGCCTGCCACTGTTCGGCCAGCCGTTCGTCGCGCAGCCCGTCGTCGGCCTGGGGCATGTCGGTCAGATGGATGCTGGCGGCGCGCCGGGCTGCGCCGGGCAGGTATCGCCAGATCTCCTCGGCCGTGAAGACCATGATCGGGGCCATGAGCCGCGCCAGGTTGTCGGCGATCCGATACAGAGCCGTCTGGGCGCTGCGGCGGTCAAGAGATTCGGGCGGCGAGGTGTAAAGCCGGTCCTTGAGAATGTCGAGGTAGAAGGCCGACAGGTCCAGCGTGCAGTAATTGTAGAGGCTGTGGTAGATGACGTGGAATTCAAGGGCATCATAGGCCTTGCGGCAACGGTCGATGAGCGTCTGGAGGCTGTGCAGCGCATAGCGGTCGATGGGCAGCATCTGTTCGGTCGGTACGCCGTGCGCGGCCGGGTCGAAATCATTCAGGTTGCCGAGCAGGAATCGGCTCGTATTGCGAATGCGGCGATAGGCATCGGTCAATTGCTTGAGGATCTTGTCGGAGATGCGGATGTCGTCCCGGTAATCCGAAGCCGATACCCACAGGCGCAGGATCTCGGCGCCGTATTTGTCGATCACCTCCTTGGGCGCCACCACGTTGCCCAGGGATTTGGACTGCTTCTTGCCCTCGGCGTCGACCACGAAACCGTGGGTGAGCACGGCCTTGTAGGGAGCCGCGTTGCGCGTGCCGATGGCGGTGAGCAGCGAGCTGTGAAACCAGCCGCGGTGCTGGTCAGAGCCTTCCAGGTAGAGATCGGCGGGCCAGCGCAGGTTCTCGCGCGCCTCGAGAACGGCTACGTGGCTGACGCCGGAATCGAACCACACGTCCAGAATATCGGTCTCCCGCTCGAAGCTGTCGCCGCCGCACTGGCTGCAGGTGGTGCCGGGGGGCAGCAATCCATCGGCCTCGGGCCCGAACCAGGCATCGGCGCCGCGGGCCACGAAGAGGTCGTGGATCTTCTCCATCAGTTCATCTGTCATATGGGTGGCGCCGCAGCGGGTGCAGTAGAATACCGTGATGGGCACCCCCCAGGCGCGCTGGCGCGACACGCACCAGTCCGGCCGGTTCTCGATCATGCCGTAGATGCGCTCCCGGCCCCAGTGGGGAATCCATTTCACCTGATCGATGGCTTTCAGCGCCGCCTTGCGCAGTCCGGTCTTGTCCATGGAGATGAACCATTGGGGCGTGGCCCGGAAGATCACCGGCCGCTTGCAGCGCCAGCAGTGGGGATAGGAGTGGGTGATGTGCTCCTTGGCCAGCAAGGTCCCGTTTTCCTGGAGCGCGGCGGTGATCGTCTCGTTGGCTTTGAATACGAATTGACCGGCAAAGAGGCCGACATCCTCGGTGAAAAGCCCTCGGTCGTCGACCGGCGAGTAGGCATCCAGGTCGTACTTCAATCCCACTTCGTAGTCTTCGCGGCCGTGGCCCGGGGCGGTGTGCACGCAGCCGGTGCCGGTATCCAGGGTGACATGGTCGCCGAGCACGATGATCGACTCGCGGTCGTACAGCGGGTGCCGGCAGCGCTTTTTCTCCAGGAAGGCCGGCGCTAAATCGCCGAGGACGCGGTAATCGGAAATGCCAAATGTTGCCATACAGGGCGCGACGCGCTCCCGGGCGAGGATCAGCACCTCGCCGCCATCGATCTCCACGGCGGCGTAGTCGAACTCGGGATGCAGGGCGATGGCCAGGTTGGCCGGCAGGGTCCAGGGAGTGGTGGTCCAGATCACGACCGACACCTTCCGGCCGGCCAGGGCCGGCAGCTTCGCCGACAGGTCGTCGAGCAGTTCGAATTTCACGTAGATCGAAGGCGAGGTCTCGTCCTTGTATTCGATCTCGGCTTCGGCCAGGGCGGTCTGGCAGCTGCAGCACCAGTAGATCGGCTTTTTGCTGCGGAACAGGCCGCCGTTCAAGGCAAATTTGCAGCACTCCTTGGCAATGACGGCCTCGTAGGGGTAGTTCATGGTGAGATAGGGATCTTCCCAATCCCCCTGCACCCCGAGGCGCTTGAACTCGCTGCGTTGGATGTCGATGAATTTTTCCGCATAGGCGCGGCAGTGGCGCCGAATCTCGGCCTGGCTCATCTCCTGCTTACGTGGCCCCAACTCTTTTTCCACGTTGTGTTCGATGGGCAAGCCGTGGCAATCCCAGCCGGGTACGTAGACGGCGTCAAAGCCGAACATCTGGCGGGATCGGACGATGAAATCCTTGAGAATCTTGTTCAGGGCCGTGCCGATGTGAATGTGGCCGTTGGCATATGGCGGGCCGTCGTGGAGAATAAATGGTGGCCGGCCGGTCGAAGCGCTACGGGTTACGGCGTAGAGCTTTTGGGTTTCCCATTGCTTGAGTTGCTCCGGCTCGCGCTGCGAAAGATTGGCCTTCATGGGAAACGCGGTATCCGGCAAATTGAGGGTCTGCTTGTAGTCCATTCCATCCTCCAAGGTGCGTACATGATAATAAACTGGCATTTTTAATGTCAATCCATGCCCATGTCAAGGAATGAGATTGTCGGGAAATGCAGGGGGTACTGGCGGGTGGCGGACAAAAGTTTGGTGGCGGATGGTCTACCATCCGCCACCCTTAATCATTGGCTACTGGCCGCTCTCTATCTCCATATACCTGCAAATACCAGGAGATTGGCCGATTGTTGGTTTCCGGCGGCGTCGTAAGCCGTCACGGTAATGGTGTTGAACCAGCGGCTCAGCTTGATCTCGGGGATTTCCCACGTTGTTGTCCCGATGGCCTGGCCGCTGCCGCCGCGGTCATTTTGCCACACCACGCGCACGACCTGTTGGTTATCCGAAGCCACGCCTTTCAAGGCGATCTTGGAGGTCCGCAACATATAAAAGGACGCATCGGGAGATGTGATGGCCACCTCCGGCGCGGTCGTATCGATGACCGGTGCCGCCCCATGAACCAGTACCCGGCAGCGATCCACGCTTTGCAGACCGCCGCTGTCCTTCACCGTCAATTCGAACTCAAGGGAGGTGTCAATGGTAACCACCGGAGCCATGAAGCGGGTAACGGCCGAGGTCGTGTTTTCCAGGGTCACCGCGGTGCCAGAGACTTGGCGCCACCGATAGGTGCCGATGCCATCGTCGCCGTCCCAGGAGGCCGATCCGTCGATGGTCACAACATTTCCGGCCGTCGCTTCCTGGTCTTGACCGGCATCGGCCACCGGCGGCACATTTTGCCAGGTCACATTGACGAGGCAATCATCCTGACGCTGCAATCCACTGTAATCGATGACGGTCAGTTGGAAGGTCAACGACGCACCCTCCGGACCGACATCCGGTGCCTGGAATGCAGGCCGGGCGGCTTGGGCATTTGAAAGGGTGACGGCCGGGCCGCTGATCTGATGCCAACGATAGGCGCTGATACCGTCATCCGGATCGCTCGAAGCACTGCCGTCCAAACCCACCAGCACCCCTTCGCTCACCGTCTGGTCGGGTCCGGCATCGGCCGTGGGGGCGATGTTTTCCCAGGATATGGTGACCATGCAGCTGTCGTCATGCTGCAGCCCGCCCTGATCGGTCACGGTCAATTGAAAGGTCAGCGTTGCCCCTTCGGGCCCGACATCAGGAGCGACGAACATGGGTTGAACCGCCGTTGCATCGGACAGAGCCACCGGAAGGCCGTTGGTCTGGCGCCACTGGTAGGCGGCGATGCCGTCATCCGGGTCGCTGGAGTTGGAACCGTCCAGGTAGACCTCCTGCCCTTCGACCACTTGTTGATCCGGGCCGGCGTCGGCCACCGGTTGGGTGTTACTCCACCCCACGGTGACGATGCAGCGGTCGGTATCCTGAAGGCCGCCGCCGTCGGTCACGGTCAGTTCGAACAGGAGCGACATGCCTTGCAGGTCCACATCCGGGGCCGGGAAGGTGGGTCGCACCGCCGTGCTATCGGATAATGTCACCACCGGTCCCTGAATCTGGCGCCATTGGTAGAGGGCGATGCCGTTATCCGGGTCGACCGAGTTGCTGCCGTCGAGCACGACGGTCTGGCCTTCGGTGACGGTTTGATCGGCACCGGCCTGCGCTGTCGGCGCTTCGTTGACCCAGGAGACGTTGACGATGCAACCGTCGGTGGCCACGGCGCCGCTGTGATCGGTAACGGTGAGTTCAAAAACCAGGGCCTGGCCTTCCACATCGACATCGGGTGCGATGAAGGATGTCTCGGCTGCCGTGGGATCGCTCAATGCCACCGGGGTGCCCTGGGTTTGTTGCCAGGCAAAGGTGGCGATGCCATCGTCCAGATCTACGCAGTTGCGGCCGCTCAAGGTCACTTCCATGGCCTCATCCACGGTCTGATCCGGTCCGGCATCGGCCGTGGGCGGTTGATTGGATTGCACGAATGTCACGCCGATCGCATGGTTGCCCGATACCGCGCTGAAGGTGTAGCTCTCCACGGCTCCCACGTCCTGGCCATCGACCATGACCGCCTCGACGTCATATCCGTTGTCGGCGCGGATGGTGAACGCCTGGCTGGCCCCGCTGTTGACGGTCACCTGCCCGGTCGGTTCGATCGATCCTCCCTCGCCGGCCGAGGCCGAAATCGTATAGGTGTTGACCGCGAAAGTCGCTGCGATGGTGTGGTTGCTGTTGACCGTGCGGAAAGCATAGCTGGTCAGCGCGCCTACCGACACACCGTCCACCGTCACGTTGCTGACGTGATAGCCGCTGGCCGGCGAGATCGAATAGGTCTGACTGCCGCCATAAACCACGCTCGTGCTGCCCGACGGGCTGATCGTGCCATTGGACCCGCACGAGGATGAGATCGTGTAGGTATTGACCGCAAAGGTCGCGCTGATGGTGTGGTCGGCACCGACGGCATTGAACGTATAGCTGGACACCGCGCCCACCGACACCCCGTCAATGAGGACATCGGCAACGTGGAAACCCGCAAAGGGGGTGATTGTGTAGACCTGGCCTTCGCCGGCGTTCACCGTCGTGGCGCCGGCCGGCGAAATCTGGCCGTAAGCGCCGGCAGACGCCGTTATGGTGTAAGTCAGGGGCGCAGGCGGCTCGGACCGGAAGGAGGCTTCATTGGAGTCGCCGCTTTCATTCGTCCCGGCGTATGCACGAACCACATAATAATAGGTGGTATTGTCGACGAGGTTGCCCAGGCTTGCGCTCGTCGTAGGGCCGCTCCAGGTCGGTGTCGCGTAGTCATAGGTACCGCCTTCGGTGCGCTGGTAAAGCCTGTAACCGTCCGGGGCGGGGTCGTTGGCGTCCCAGGCCAGGGTGACCTGGGCGGCCTGAGCCGTTGCAAACAAGATGAAAACAATTCCGATGGCCAAGATCCAGGCGAACGATCTCCTGGCGGCCATGCCCAATGGTGCTGACATAGTGCTACCTCCGAGGTGCATTTTTTTTAGACAACCGATGCAACCTCTGAGGAAGCCATCGTTTGCCTTCGGCAACCCTGCTACCTTGTCCTCGGATACCGAGGATTTAGGCCAGTGGCTTTGCGTCCCACCCTTTCGGATGGTTTGCCGTTTCGGGCAGTTCGATCTGAACTGACGCCGGACAATTTTTTAGCAAATATAGTGCCATCGAATCTGAGCGGCACCCTATGTGGGGGCAACTTGCATGGATTACACATTTTTCGAATTCATCGGGGAGCGCCGGGCAGCGTCAAAATTGCGTTAAATCGGCAGGGGCGTATTGTAAAGGAGACAGGGGGTTTTCCGGGATGTGAACAGCGCGCCTTGATCTTTAACTTCTTACGGTGCCGTCCGACAAGGGCTTTTTAATGAATTGGTCAACATTAAGCCCGCTGCAGCAGCGACACTTTTCTTCGGTCGTCGAGAAATGGCAGTTGGTAGTAAACTGTTTCGATGGGAACCATTCGAAAGTCTGCGGCATCTCCTGCCAGCCTATCGGCCGAGCTGTCGTTGGGGCCTTGATAGGCGATGAGCCGGCCCTGGGGCGCCAGCAGCGGCAATGCCATGCTGATGGCGGTCGTCAGATCGGTGAGGGCCCGGCAAACCACCACCTGATAGCGTGCTTTACGATCCGTCTGTTCCGCAAGGGTTTGGGCCCTCACGTGGAGCGCCTCGATGCGCGGCAGGCGCAACTGGCGGATCACATGATTCACGAAACTGATTTTTTTGCGCACGCTGTCGATGAGCGTCATGTCCAGATCGGGCCGCATGATCTTGAGGGGAATCCCCGG
>DHGT01000123.1 GCA_002402905.1 Desulfatitalea sp. UBA4791
CTGTTCGGCCGGGAGGTGGACCCGCGCGACCTCGACACCCGTCGCCGGGTGGGCTACATGTCGCAATCCTTTTCTCTTTATTCCGAGTTGTCCGTTCGGCAAAATCTGCGGCTTCACGCCCGCCTGTTCGAGGTTCCCGCTGAAGAAATCGAACAACGCACCCAGGAAATCGCCGCTCGTTTTGGTCTGCTCGACGTGATGGGTAAATTGCCTGCTGCCTTACCGCTCGGAGTGCGCCAGCGTCTTTCGCTGGCGGTGGCCATGATTCACAAACCCGAGATGTTGATCCTGGACGAACCGACCTCCGGTGTGGATCCGATCATGCGTGATGCGTTCTGGGAGTCTCTGGGGGAACTGTCGCGGCGCGACGGCGTGACAATCTTTATCTCCACCCATTTCATGAACGAGGCGGAACGCTGTGACCGCATATCCCTGATGCACGCCGGCCAGGTGCTGGCGGTGGGTACCCCTGATGAACTTGCCGCACAACACGGCGCGAAGAGTCTGGAAGATTCCTTTGTCGCCTATCTGGAGCGCGCCGCGAATAACAAGGGGGAAGAAAGGGGCGAGGAGATGGAAAACCAAACGGCTTCAACCGAATCTCGTGACAACGTTCATACTGGCAAGCCGCGACTCTTCGACCCCCGTCGCATGCTGAGCTATGCCCGGCGCGAAACATTGGAACTGATGCGCGACCCTATCCGGCTGACACTCGCCCTCCTTGGCAGCGTGATCCTGATGCTGGTGATGGGTTACGGTATCACCATGGACGTGGAGGACCTGACCGTCGCCGTCCTGGACCGGGACCAGACAGCCATCAGCCATGATTATGCCTTGAATATCGCCGGCTCGCGTTATTTCATCGAAAAAGAGCCCATCCGCGATTACCAGGATCTGGACCAGCGGATGCGTGCCGGTAAACTGGCACTGGCTATAGAGATTCCTCCTGGATTTGGCAGGGACCTCGCCCGTGGCCGGCCGGTTTCAATAGGTGCCTGGATCGATGGTGCCATGCCGACGCGGGCGGAAACCATCCAGGGGTATGTGCGTGGCATGCACGCCCACTGGCTTTCACAAAAAGCTCGCGAAGCCGGTCACGGCCAGGCGCTGGCCGGACTGGTAAACGTCGAGACCCGTTTCCGCTACAACCCCGATGTAAAAAGCCTGGTGGCCATGGTGCCGGCGGTTATCCCGCTGCTGCTGATGCTCATTCCAGCCATGCTGGCTGCGCTCGCGGTGGTGCGCGAGAAAGAGCTCGGCTCCATCATCAATTTTTACGTCACGCCCACTACCAGCCTGGAGTTCCTGCTCGGTAAGCAAGCGCCCTATATTGCTCTCTCCCTGGCGAGTTTCCTGCTGCTCACACTGATGGCCGTGACCCTGTTTCGCGTGCCCTTCACGGGTAGCTTTGCCGCCCTCGCCAGCGGCGCACTGCTCTACGTGAGCGCCGCCACCGCCTTGGGGCTTTTGCTCTCCACCTTCATGCGCAGCCAGATCGCGGCGCTTTTTGCCACCGCCGTGCTAACCCTGCTGCCGGCAGCCGAATATTCCGGCATGCTCGACCCGGTCTCGTCACTGGAAGGCTCGGCAAAAGTCATCGGCCAGATCTACCCGACAACCCATTTCCTCACCATTGCCCGTGGCACCTTTTCCAAGGCGCTGGGGTTCCCCGATCTCTGGAATGCTTTTTTGCCTCTTATGATCGTCGTTCCCGTTCTAATCGGGCTTTCGGCCCTGTTGTTGAAAAAACAGGAGCGCTGAGTCATGCGTCTCAAACATGTACTGCATCTTGGCATCAAGGAATTGTTCAGCCTGCTGCGCGACCCAGTCATGCTGGTGTTGGTGGTCTATGTATTCACCTTGTCGATTTACACCCGGGCCACGGCCATACCCGAGACGCTTCACAAGGCCCCTGTCGCCGTCGTCGACGAGGACCGTTCACCCCTTTCCCAACGTATCACCGATGCTTTTTATCCACCTTATTTCCTGGCTCCGAAGGTCATCGACCAGGCCGAAATGGATGCGCGAATGGACGCCGGTCTCGATACCTTCGCGATCAATATTCCCCCTGAATTTCAGAGGGACGTCCTGGCCGGGCGGCAGCCGACGGTTCAACTCAATGTCGATGCCACCCGCATGAGCCAGGCTTTTACCGGCAGCGGTTACATCCAGACTATCCTCAATGAAGAAGTGAGCGCCTTTGTCCAACGCTACCGGACAATTCCCACATTGTCGGTGGATATTAACCTGCGGGCGCGATTCAACCCGGAGCTCAACAAATCCTGGTTCGTCACCGTGATGGGGGTCATCAATAACGTGACAATGCTGGCCATTGTTCTCACGGGTGCCGCCCTGATCCGCGAACGCGAACACGGCACCGTAGAGCACCTGCTCGTGATGCCCGTGACGCCGCTTGAAATCATGCTGAGCAAAGTCTGGTCCATGGGGCTGGTGGTGCTGACCGCGTCGGCTTTGTCACTTGTCTTTGTGGTGCAAGGCTGGCTTGGAGTTCCACTCCAGGGTTCATTTGCGCTGTTTCTGGTCGGTACCGCTCTGCATCTTTTTGCCACCACGGCCATGGGAATCTTTCTCGGCACCGTCGCCCGGTCCATGCCGCAGTTCGGCCTGCTGCTAATGCTGGTGCTGTTGCCGCTGCAGATGTTGTCCGGCGCCTCCACCCCGCGTGAGAGCATGCCGGAACTCGTCCAGCACATCATGCTGGCCGCGCCCAACACCCACTACGTTCAGATAGCGCAAGCCATCCTCTTCCGAGATGCAGGTTTTGAAGTCGTCTGGCCTCAGTTCGTCTTTCTCATCCTGATCGGGGCAACCTTGTTTGGCTTTACGCTTGCGCGATTTCGCAAGACCATTGGGAGCATGGGATGAGCAGCGCCAATCCGGTTTTGCTGCAAACCCGTCACCCTCGTCCGGTGCCGGGAAATCAGGGGAGAAAATCGTTTCTCTGGTCGGGTTGACGGGAAGTGGTTGTGCGAGATGACTTCGGCGTTTATTATCAAGGAGTTACGAGGAGCGCGGGCTTTGAGACTGTTTTGCGCCAGGTCGTCGTTCCCTCCACCATTTAGAAAAGACAAACCCGTCCACTAACCACGTCCGGTTATTGGGCGGGTTTTTTTCTATGTATTGTCAGCGACTTACGCCGCTTTCAGGGTGTCGGCGCTGCCGCCCCGATCACTCCCTTTTCGGGAAATTCGTCACACCCCGCTTCTCTTTCGCGTCAAAATTCTCCGCATTCTTACCCCCATTCTCCGAACCTCGTCCGGTGTCCTGCATTTTTTCCTGCAACCGCTGCTCGGCGATCTCGTCGGCAAACTGGTTGATACTCTTCAAGATTCCGTCAAACAGGTCGTTGATGTCCATGGTCGGTCGCTCCTCGTTGTGGTTTATGCCCTTACTTACCGGAGAAACGGAGAAAGTGTCGGGCGTCGGGTGAAATTTTTCCGTGCTGGTCTTCTGAGGGCTTACTTACCGGGTGGCTACAGGATGTGTCGGAAAATTCTGAAATAATCGCCAACTTTCCGCTTTCCACATGCGTTGTCACCTGCTATATTGAGGGCCGTAGTTTTACGTTGGGCAAATTGCGTTCGCTCGCTGCCGATAAATTGGTGGCGCACCAGGAATTGAGGCAATCCGATATGGCAAAGGCACCGGAAAATTTTGCGGAGACAGTCAAAGAGGTCCGCCAGCAACTGGGGCTCAGCCAGGAAGAGCTGGCCCACGAGCTGGGCGTGAGCTTTTCCACGATCAACCGCTGGGAAAACAGCAAGACGGTTCCCTTCAAACTGGCGAGAAGGCAATTCGAGTCCTTTTGCGTGCGGATGAAAGAACAGGGGAAGTTGAAGCATGACCAGGACTGAGGCCCAAACCCGCGCTGAGCTGATTGACAACCAGCTTGCCCAGTCGGGCTGGAACGTCAAAGACCCCACCCAGGTCATCGAAGAGTTCGACATCCTGACGCCGCTTCCCCTGGGTGTTGCCGAACCGCGCACCCCTTACGAAGGTCATCAATTCAGCGACTATGTGTTGCTCGGCAAGGACCGCAAGCCCCTGGCCGTGGTCGAAGCCAAGAAAACGAGCAAGGACGCCGCGCTGGGTCGCGAGCAGGCCAAGCAATACTGCTACAACATTCAAAAACAACTGGGTGGCGAGCTGCCGTTCTGCTTCTACACCAACGGGCTCGAGATCTATTTCTGGGATCTGGATAATTACCCGCCGCGCAAGATAGTCGGCTTCCCGACCCGTGATGACCTTGAGCGCTTTCAATACATTCGCCGCTACCGTAAGCCCCTGACCCAGGAGCTGATCAACACATCCATCGCGGGCCGCGACTATCAGATCCGCGCCATTCGCGCAGTACTGGAAGGCATCGAACAGAAAAAGCGCGACTTCCTGTTGGTTATGGCCGCCGGCACCGGCAAGACCCGCACTTGCATCGCCATGGTCGATGCCCTGATGCGTGCCGGTCACGCCGAAAAGGTCCTGTTTCTGGTTGATCGCATCGCGCTGCGCGAACAGGCATCCAACTCACCTTCGGTCCGGCTGCCGTCCATGAGGAGATCGAGACCTGGAAAGAGGTGTACGGCATCGATGAACGTTACAAGGCGAAATGCTGCGACGGTGACGCCATGGACTGGCTGGAGCAGCTTCGCATTCTGCGCGATGCCCACGGCATCACACCGGACGCCTCCCTTTCCACCGTTCAGCAACAGACCGCAAAAGCGCCGGTTGCCAACAGCAACTTCCTGAAACAGGCCTTCCTCGAAGGCTGCCAGCGAGCCGGTCTGTTTGATGCCATTGCAACGGAGGGTGCCGCGCCATGACCTTTGCCCCCACATTCACCATCACCAGCCGCAAGACCCGGGCGATCACCTGTATCGAAGAGGCAGGCAGGGAGGCAACATGAAATACCAGCCGCCCTACACCATCACCCCGGCGATAGTGAATCTGGTCGCCGAGATTGGCGAAACCATCGGCCGCTACACCGTGCTGGCCGAACAGAACCTGACTCCGCGCCTGCGCCGGGAGAACCGCATCCGTACCATCCAGGCCTCGCTGGCCATCGAGAACAACACGCTCACCCTTGAACAGGTGACCGCCGTGATTGAGGGCAAGCGGGTGCTGGGACATCCCCGCGAGATTCATGAGGTGCGTAACGCCTTTGCGACCTACGAGGCCATGGAGGACTGGGACGCCAGTGTCGAGGAGGATTTGTTGGCGGCGCACGAGTTGTTGATGCGTGGGCTGGTGGATGAAACGGGTCGATATCGATCCGGCGGGGTCGGCATCTTCCGGGGAGAACAGCTGGTGCACATGGCTCCTCCTGCTGAACGCGTGCCCAAGCTGATGGCGGATTTGCTATATTGGCTGGAAAACACCAACGAGCATCCCTTGGTGGCCAGTTGCATCTTTCACTACGAGTTCGAATTCATCCACCCCTTTGCCGACGGCAACGGCCGCATGGGTCGGTTGTGGCAAACCCTGATTCTCCGGAACTGGAAACCGCTGCTGGCCTACCTACCGGTGGAGACAGTGATTCGTGATCGCCAGGAAGATTATTACCGGGTACTCGCGGTGGCCGACAGCCAAGCGGATGCCACTCCTTTTATCGAGTTCATGCTGGGCGCTTTGCGCGATGCCGTGCGCGAGGTTGTGTCGACCGACCATGTAGGCGACCAAGTAACCGACCAAGTAGCGGCATTGATCCGTGCAATTGGGAGCGGCGAGCTGGGTAGCAACGATTTGATGCAGGCTTTGGGTTTGTCACACCGGCCCACGTTCCGGAACAACTACCTCAACCCGGCCATGGAAGACGAATGGATCGAGCGCACACAACCCGACTCCCCGCGCAGCCCGACTCAGCGCTATCGGTTGACCGGTAAAGGCCAGCGTTGGCTGCAACACCATGCCGACGAGTAGCAGAGGGAAACTTGCGATAAACTCATGACATGGCTTATGACAATCAGGCCATGGCATATCAGGTCGATGGAGATATTCACAAGAGATGGTATCGGGTGGCGAACAAGATGAACTGCGTCAGCTGCGCGAGGAGAATGCCCGCCTCAAGGAACTGCTGACCCGGCACGGCATCGCCTGGGAAGAACCGGACATCCCTGAACCCGTCTCCGCCCAAACCGAATCCGCACCGACCCCAACCCATTTCACCACCGATGACAAGATCGCCCTGTTCCGCCGTCTGTTCCGGGGGCGGGAAGATGTCTATCCCCAGCGCTGGGAGTCGGCCAAGGGCACGTCCGGCTATTCACCGGCCTGCGGTAACGAGTGGAAACCAGGCATCTGCCATAAACCCCGGGTGAAATGCGGCGACTGCAACCAGCGACAGCTGCTGCCGGTGACCGATCAGGTGGTCTATGATCACTTGTCCGGAAAACAGACCATCGGCGTCTATCCACTCCTGATCGACGACAGTTGCTACTTTCTGGCGGCTGACTTCGATGAGGCCGACTGGCGAGAAGATGCCAAGGCTTTCATACAATCCTGCCGGGAACTCGTCATCCCGGCGGCGCTGGAGATTTCCCGTTCTGGCAACGGCGCTCACGCCTGGATCTTTTTTGCCGAGCCGGTTCCGGCCCGCGAGGCCCGGCAGCTCGGGGCCGCTCTGATCAGCCACACCTGCGACCGCACCCGGCAATTGTCCCTGAGCAGCTACGACCGCCTGTTTCCCAACCAGGACACCATGCCCAAGGGCGGCTTCGGCAACCTGATCGCGCTGCCCCTGCAGAAACAGCCGAGGGAATCAGGGCGCAGCGTGTTCGTTGATGAACAGTTGCAACCCCATTCAGATCAGTGGGCTTTTCTGGCGTCCATCCGTCCCATGTCCCGGCGGGACTTGGAAGACGCCATTCTGCGGGCCAGCGGCGGCCGCCATCCNNGGCCCAGACTGTTTGAGCGCAGCGAGTTTCTGGGCCGCCCGCCG
Source organism: Desulfatitalea sp. UBA4791 (assembly GCA_002402905.1). Taxonomy (GTDB): domain Bacteria; phylum Desulfobacterota; class Desulfobacteria; order Desulfobacterales; family Desulfosarcinaceae; genus Desulfatitalea. The sequence continues at coordinate 6,953 of DHGT01000123.1, forward strand.
TGCATTTTACCGGCACTTGACCGCTTGGCGTGTGGCATCGGCCACCTGTTGCACCCATGCCGGGTATAATGAATGGCATTCAGTTAGAATCCCTGTATTTCAGTCGAAGTTTCTCGACAAATGGGGCGAAGGCGTCCATCATATCGGTTTTTACGTGGATGATGTGGATGCGGAAGTGGATCAGCTGGTCAAGGCGGGCGCCAACCTGCTCATTCACGATCCGGGGCGCTTTGCCTACGTGGATGCCGGCGGACCTGGCGGTGCGATCTTCGAACTGATGTGCATGAGGGCGTGAGCCCGGCGCGGCCAGCGGCGGATATCGAACGTATGCATCAACAATGGAGGACTTACGATGTTCATCAATGGAAAATGGGTCAATGCAGAAAGTGGTCGAACTTTTCCATCGGTCAACCCCGCATCCGGTGACATCATCGCACAGGTGCCGGCGGGGGACGCTAATGACGCGGCCAAGGCCATCGAAGCTGCGGCCGACGCCTTTCCCCACTGGTCGGCCCAGACCGCGTATCAACGCTCTCAGTTCCTTTACCAGGCCCATGCCCTGATGATGGAGAAGTTGGACCATCTGGCGGCAGTGATGACCGAGGAGCAGGGAAAGCCGCTCCAGGCCGCGCGTAACGAGGTCAAATATGGGGCCGACTTTCTGCTGTGGTATGCGGAGGAGGCCAAGCGCATCTACGGCCAGACGATTCCCTCTTCCAGGGCGGACCAGCGTTTCATGGTGCTGCGTCAGCCGGTCGGGGTCGTGGGCGCCATCACCCCATGGAACTATCCCATTTCCATGATCACCCGCAAGGTGGCACCGGCGCTGGCGGCAGGATGCACCATCGTTCTTAAACCCGCCGAAGCCACGCCCTTGTGCGCCAAAGCGGTCTTCGAAATATTCGAGGCCGCCGGCATGCCCGCCGGCGTCGTCAACCTGGTGACGGCACAGGTGCCGGCTCCCATCGGCGATGCGTTTCTGAAAGATCCCAGAATCCGCAAGCTGACCTTTACCGGATCCACCGATGTCGGCAAAATGCTGGCCCGGGAAGCGGCGGTCCAGATGAAACGGGTCTCTCTGGAGCTTGGCGGTCACGCTCCCTTTATCGTGTGCCGCGATGCGGACCCGGTGCATGCGGCCAAGGGACTGGCGCTGGTCAAGTTTCTCAACACCGGTCAGGCGTGCATCAGCCCCAATCGCATTTACGTGCATGCCGATATCATCGATTCCTTTATCGGTGAGTTGACCCAGCGCGTCTCGGCGATGAAAGCCGGCTCGGGCTTTGATAAGAGCGTGCGCATCGGTCCGCTGGTCAGCGATGCGGCCCTGGAGAAGGTCGATCGACAGGTCCAGGATGCGATCGCCAAGGGCGCCAGACTGATCGCCGGCGGCCGACGGTTGACGGAAAACGGTCTGGATCGGGGATTCTTTTACGCGCCGACCATTCTCAGTGGCGTGACCCCCGATATGACCATCTATCGGGAGGAGACCTTCGGTCCGGTGGCCCCCATCATTTCCTACAACGACGCGGACGACCTGCTGGCCATGGCCAACGACACCCGCTACGGGCTGGCTTCGTATGTCTACACCAGTGATTTGAAAACCGCTTTTACCCTGTTCGAAGGACTTCATTTCGGCATCGTCGGCATCAACGACATCAATCCGACCTCCGCCGCAGCGCCTTTCGGGGGCATGAAAGAGAGCGGGCTGGGCCGCGAGGGCGGCATCGAGGGTATCGAGGAGTATCTGGAGACCAAGCTGGGAGGATTCTCCATTTGAACATGCCAATATCATCACCCCACCAGATTGGAGAAGCATAGTTATGGCACCCAACGCGCTGAACGGCGTGAAGATCATCGAGTTTTGCACCACCATCAGCGGTGCCTATTGCGGCAAATTGATGGCCGACCTCGGGGCGGAAGTGATCAAGATAGAGCCGCCGGTGACCGGAGACGAAGCGAGAAGACGGCCGCCTTTCCAGAACGATGATCCGGACCCTGAAAAATCAGGGCTCTTTTTGTATATCAACACCAATAAGTTCGGTATCACCCTCGATCCGTCGAAGCCCAAAGGTAAAGAGATTTTTGAGCGGCTGGTCCGCCAGGCGGACATCCTGATCGAGGATCACCGGCCCGGTGAGATGGAAGAGATGGGGCTGGGATATGATACATTGAAAAAAAGCAATCCCGGTCTCATCATGATGGCCCTTACACCATTTGGCCAAACAGGCCCCTACAAGGACTATAAAGCCTACCAGCTGAACATCTCGCACATGAGCGGGCAAGGTTACCTGCTGCCGCTGGTGGCGCCGGACCTGGATCGTCCGCCGGTGCAAATCGGGGGCAACAGCGGCAACTTCGATGCCGGGCTGACGGCTTCCCTTGCGGTCATGGCCGCCCTGTTCTGGCGGGGAGCGTCCGGCAAAGGGCAATACATCGGCATGTCGAAAATGGAAGCCCTGGTCGCCATGCAGCGTGTGGAAAGCGTGACGTTTCCCAACAGCGGCATCAATATGAGTCGCAAGGGGGAATCTCTGCGGATGAGCGGCAACGGAATATTTCCATGCAAGGATGGATTCGTCTCCATTGTGACCCCCGAAGAGCACCAGTGGCAAAATTTCATGAAACTGATCGGCGATCCCCCATGGTCCAAAGAGCCCTGGTGTCAAAACCGATTTGAGCGCGGGAACCACACGGAGAAAATCAACGCCTATATCCTGGAGTGGATGAAAGACACACCCAAGGAGGAGATCTTCAGAAAAGGCCAGGCGTTCAGTGTTCCGGTGGCACAGGGCAACACGGCCGAAGACGTGGTGTCCTCCCCCCATTTCAATGCCCGGGGCTTTTTTGTGGAAATCGACCATCCGGTGATGGGAAAACTGGAGAAATTCCCATCTCGACCCTACCGGTTCTCCAAAACGCCATGGGCGATCGCCAGACCGGCCCCACGCATAGGGGAGCATAACGAAAAGATATTTTGCGAAAAACTCGACTACACCCCCGGCGATCTGGAATCATTTAAAGATGCGGGAATCATATGACAACAAGACGAAAAGGGGAACTCATGGACAATAGCGGCCCCTTGAAGGGTATCCGGGTCGTCGAGTTTACATCGGCCTGGGCCGGTCCTTACGCCACCTGTCTGCTCGGCTTTCTGGGCGCCGAAGTGATCAAGGTGGAAAGCCGGCAGCGGCCGGACCATTCCAGGATCATCTCTTTTACGACGGGAAAGGCATTTCAAACCCTCGATGAATCGGAAGTCTTCAACAATCTGAACCTGAACAAGCGCAGCGTCTGCCTGAACCTGAAAATGCCCGAAGCGGTCGAGATCGCCAGAAAACTCATCCAGGTCAGCGATGTGGTCATGGAAAATATGCGACCGGGCGTGGTGCCGCGTCTTGGCCTGGGGTATGAGGATGCCCGAGTGATCAAGCCGGACATTATCTACATCTCTTCTTCGGCGTGCGGCCAGACAGGACCGGACAGGGAGTACATCGGCTATGCACCGACCTTTGCCGCCCTGGCCGGATTACCCCATGTGACCGGCTATCCCGATTGGCCTCCGAGCAACTTTCTCGGCTCCATCGATTTGAGAAGCGCGTGCACATCGGCCTTCGCCATCCTGGCCGCACTCTATTATCATCAGCAGACCGGAGAGGGTCAGTATATCGATCTGGCCTCCCAGGAGGCCATCGCCACATATGCCGGCGATATCTTCCTGGACTACGTGATGAACGGGCGGGTTCCCATGCGCCAGGGGAACCAAAACGACGTCATGGCGCCGCATAACTGCTACCGCTGTAAAGGCGAAGACAAATGGATCAGCATCGCGGTGGCCACCCAGGCGGAGTGGGAAAGCCTGTGCCGCACGATGGGCCGAAGCGACCTCATCGACGATCCCCGGTTTGCCGACAACGCCCGTCGCAAGACGAACGAGGCCGAACTGGACACCGTCATTTCCGCCTGGACCGGCGACAAGGATCCCTATGACGTGATGGTTCTGTTGCAACATGCCGGTGTCGCCGCCACGCCGTCCATGTCCAGTGAGGCGCTTTTCAACGATCCTCACCTGAAAGAGAGAAAGGTCTTCCGGCAGGTCGACCATCCTGTGATCGGCAAAAACTGGGTCATTGCACCGCCTTGGCAATTCTCCGAGACGCCGGCCGCAATTCGTTCGTGCGGTCCCAGGCTCGGGGAGCACACCGAAGAAATCTTCATGGACTATCTGGGGATGTCTTCGGATGAAATCGACAAGTTGAAAAAGGAGAATGTCATATTCTGATCTGCATCTTCTGCTTTTTAAGCCGCCCATACCCGCGGTTTTCTGCCAGCCCATGGCCGCGCCTCTTCCAGTTGCGCCGCCAGTTGGAACAGTCTCTCTTCGCGGCCGAACGGGGCGATGAAGTGCGTGCCGCAGGGAAGTCCGTCCGGGGTCCAGTGCAGGGGGACGGTCATGGCCGGCAGGCCGCAAAGGTTGGCCACCTGGGTGAAAGGGGTGCGTTCGAGACTCTTGCTGGCCAACTGGTCGACGATGCCCGTGGCTTTAAGCAGACGTCCGATCTCCAGCGTATTGACCACTTTCATCAAGGCGTTTTCGACCGGCGACGGTTGTAAAGCACCGATCTTGGCCGGAAGATACGCCGTGGTGGGTGTCATGTACACGTCATACGCCTGGAAGAAGGCCCCCATTTGCCTGGCAGAGCGGTCCCACGCCCGCATGGCGGCTACGAATTCTCCTGCTGAAACCGCCCGCCCCAGGAGCCCCAGCGTGTAGGTTGTCGGCTCGACGTCCGAGGCCGTGACTTTTCTTCCCAGCACTGCCCGCATCTCTTCCAGGTCGGCGGCCACCTCGCCGAAATTCATGGTCAGGTAGGCTTTGGCAACCGCTTTGCCGTCCACGCCCGTCTGTTTTTCTTCGACCCGATGCCCCAAATCTTCGAGCAGCTTGGCCGTTTCGACAACGGCCTTGACGCACTCCGGGTGAACGTTCGCTCCGATGGGTGAGGTCACGCTGAAGCCGATAGTCAACTTCCCCGGGGGGGTTCCAATCGCTTCGAGATAGGATCCCGAAGGCGGGCTGATTTCGTAAGGAGCGCCCGTATCCGGGCCCTGGGTGGCGTCCAGGGCGGCGGCGCTGTCGCGCACGGACCGGGTGATGACGTGTTCTTGTACAGCCCCCTGCCACGACCACCCGTGGCGCGGGCCGCTGGGATTCCTGCCGCGCGAGGGTTTCAGGCCGAAAAGGCCGCAGTAAGCAGCCGGTATCCGAATGCTGCCGCCGCCATCGCCGCCGGCCGCCATTGGCACCATGCCGGCCGCCACGGCCGCCGCGGATCCCCCGCTCGAACCGCCGGGCGTGTAATCGGTGTGCCAGGGGTTGCGACACGGCCCGAATACCTCCGGCTCCGTGACGCCCATCAGGCCCAACTCAGGCGTGTTGGTCTTGCCCAGGATGACCAGACCCGCTTTTTTAAACCGCTTCACCATTTCAGCGTCGTAATCGGGTACAAAATTTCTGTAGGCCTTGGAACCGCTGGTCATCGGCACGCCTGCAAAGGCGGCCAACAGGTCCTTCAACAAAAATGGAGCCCCGGCCAAAGGACCGTCGGGCAAAGGCCGGGCTGCCGTGCCACGGCCGGCATCGTACATGGGTGTCACCACGGCGTTCACTTTCGGGTTCACCTGCTCGATGCGTTCAATCGCCGCCTCACAGAGTTCACTCGCGGTGACATCGCCCTTTCTCACCAATTCCGCCAGGCCCATCGCATCATACTGGCCGTACTCTTTAAAACCGCTCATCGAGCTCTCCTCTTCTGTGAATGGGTCAAATCAGGGTTTGAACTGAATGCCAGTCATTAAATCCGGCCCGGGTGGAGCAGGTGGCCGATACCATGCGAATTTTTTTATCAAACACCTTTTGGAACGTATGCCCTTCAGGTTGAATCACATTCAGTCATAACTGCTGACTGTTGGTTAATGGCCAGGATGTCTGAAAAAGCAGGCACAGATGCTGTGGTACAGGATAACTTGTTTTACTTCACTTCCAGATAATGGTTGCCGGTTTCCGCTCCGGAAGCCTGTAGTATTTGAATTTGGGATACCCCAGCACCATTGGATAAAAATAGGTATGGTCGTCGGGCAGGCCGACCGAACGTCGAAGCGGTTGCGAATCCTGTCTCAGGGCCCGGGCAATCAATCCCATCCAGCAGGTGCCAAGGCCGCTGGCAACGGCCGTGAGTTCGAAGTAGGACAGAGCGATGGACAGATCCACCATGCCATTGTCGTAATATCCCGGCGCAGAGGCGATGACCAGGCACGGCGCATGGTGGGTGATGGAGTTGATTCCTGCCTCGTAGGCATCGACGAACCTCGGAAAATAGGGTGGCAGATGCTTGCCTGCATCCGATGCCAGCGCGGCTTTCATCCACCCGATGGTAAGGTCGGCTATATGTGTCAAATGGGCCGGATCCGTGTGGACCGTCCAGGTCACCAGCTGTGAATTGCCGCCGGTGGGAGCGTACCGGGCCGCATCGATGAGCGCTTGAATCGTCTCCTTGGCCACCGGTGTATTCTTGAACCGCCGGATGGATCTCCGGGTTCTGAGAAACTGCAATGCCTGCTCCCGGTTGATCGCCAGGTTCTTTCGAATTTGGGGGCTGTTTTCGATGGACACCTCTTGGTGGTCGAGGGCATCGTGGGGGCACACCGCCACGCAATGACCGCACCGAAGGCATATCTGGCGGCCCTGCTCGATCATGAAGGGAACACTGTCCTCATCTGTCTGCTTGATAATGTTGGCTGGACACGCCTGCACACAAAATCCATCTTTTTTGCATCTGGTTTCGTCAATTTTGATCAGCGTCATCAGTTACCTCTTGGGGTTGGGACGGTTTCCATTCCGCATCGAACGCGACGATGCAGGGATAAACGGGGGACAGGCTCCCTGTGAGTTTCCGGAACAGACGTTCGACGTTTCGCGATGCAAGCAGTATACAACGATATCTTAAAAAAGTCGCACTCGCATTCGCCTGAGACGCCTTGATTTCGGCAGGACTGTGCTTAATATAGAGTAAACCGGAGCAACGCGAAGGGCACTCAGATGTCCGGCTGGTCACACCCAGTGATCGGTTCCCCGCACCACTTCAGCTCCGGTTCCACTTTTTCAAGGTCAGGCTTAATTCTATTACCGATCCTTCATCTCTTTTTTGAGACGCATGTCCACATCCACCATTCGAGCCTCGTTTTGGGCGATGTCAAAGACCATCTCCTTGACGCCCAGTTGCTTGGCCAGTTCGTCATTCTGGCTCGCGGAGATGCTTTCAAAAACCTTATTGCCCAGTTCGGCTAAACGTCGGGTCACCTGTGTCTCCAACCGCGCCTTTTCGCGCCGCAGACGGGTCAGCTCGATCCCTTCCCCGGCCTTTTCGGTGATGGTGTGCACGGCCGCGATGGCTGCGTCGAAACCGGCTTCCATGCCTCTTTGAACTCTATCCCAAAGTTTCATTTTCGCCTCCTGTCGTCGATAATTGTGATTGGTGATCTTGGCTCCGGGCGGATCATCGATCAGTCGCTCTGCACTTCGGTCTGCTTCACATCTTCCAGGGAACCCACTTTTTAAGGTCCATGAGCCACCTCCTCTGTTAATGATCCATTACTTTTCTAAATTTGCAAAAACAGTAATGTTGCAGATGGCCGTGTCAAGGGGGAGTATCATGCATCCTGCAAGTACGCCGGCGGGCGGCGATTCAGGCAAATCCGCACAGATGGGGACGTCGGGGCGGGCCGTACGTCCGCCCCGACGCGGTTCGAAACGAGAAGGTCTTCTATCGCAAAAGGTTTCCCCAAATCATGGTGTAGCCCTGACCGCGGCCCACACACATGGTGGTCAATCCGTAGCGCGCCTTGGGGTTTTCCTTGAAAAGCCCTTTGAGGAACGCGATCAGCCGGGGGCCCGAGGCGGCCAGGGGATGGCCGTAGGCGATGGCGCCGCCCCAGATGTTGACCCTGGGTTCATCGGCCTTAAGACCGAAGTGATCGAGAAAGTAGAGGGCCTGCACGGCGAACGCCTCGTTGATCTCGATGATATCCATATCGGCGATGGTCATGCCCGCCTTGGCCAGGGCCTTTTCCGTGGCCGGCACCGGGGCGATGCCCATGACCCGGGGATCCACCGAAGCGACGGCCGTTGCGATCCAGCGCATGGCGGGCTTGAGTCCCAGCTCGGCGCATTTTTGGGCGCTGGTCACCAATACGGCGGCCGCACCGTCGTTCAATCCGGAGGCATTGCCGGCCGTCACCCGGCCGCCCTTCTCACGGAATGGGGTTTTGAGGGTCGACAAACCGGCCATGTCGGTACCCGGTCGCGGGTGCTGGTCTTTGTCCATGATCTGCCGCGTGCCGTCGGCCAGGGTCGCCTCCACGGGAATGATCATCTCCTTCATCTTCCCGGCCTTGATGGCCTCGTCGGCCTTGCGCTGGCACGCCACGGCATAGGCATCGGCCATCTCCTTGGTAAATTTTGGGAAGCGGTCGTGAATATTTTCCGCGGTCATGCCCATGTTGAAGGCCGATGCATCCCCCATTACCTCTTCGGAGCGCGGATGCGCGTCGCGCATGTATCCCATGGGAAGGTGCCCCATGTGTTCGACACCCCCGCACACCAGCACGTCGGCCATGCCGGTGGCAATGTAGGAAGCCCCAAGTCCCACGGCCGTCAGGCCGCTGGCGCACATGCGGTCGATGGAACATCCGGGCACCTCCCATCCCCAACCGGCCAGCATGGAAATCATTCGGCCGATGGTGCCCCCCTGCTCCTTGACCTGATTGGTGACACCCCACAGCACGTCTTCCACCATGGCGGGCTTCAGGCCGGGGTTGCGCTGGACCAGCGCCTGAAGCAACGGCACGCAGAGATCCTCGGCCCTCGTGGTCCAGAAAATGCCTTTTTCGCCCGCCCGGCCGAATGCCGTGCGAACCGCGTCCACCACCACCACGTCGTTTAAGGTTTTATTCATAGAAATCGCCTCCTTTGACTAAGGAATGATAAAAATTCCGTTTTTATCCGGTGAGTCATCCATTACAAAAGACCAGATTTCATAAAAAACCGCAACTCGAAAGGTGACGAAGTTGGGATTCTAATGAATGCTTTTCATTACACCCTGCGAGGATAGACAGGTGGCCGATGCCAGCCGCCAAGCAGTCACGTGCCGGTAAAATGCACGGCGGGTGCTGAGACAATTTGGCGCCCTCCGATTCATCCCATTGTTAAAACGAAACCTATTTGCTATTCAGACGGAATGCGGAGAAGCACGAAACGCCAATAAGGAGAAAAACGATGAGATGGACAAGCGGACGCAGAAGTTCGAATGTCGAGGACCGACGTGGCGGCAGGGTCTCCCGCAAGGTGGCGGGCGGTGGCATCGGCACCCTCATCCTGGTTCTGGTGGCGCTCTACTTCGGCATGGATCCTTCGGAATTGTTGCAGCAAACCGGCACCCTGAGTTCCACCTCGTCCCCGAACGCGCCTTATGAACAGACGGCCCAGGAACAGGAACTGGTCGAATTCGTCTCCGTTGTCCTGGCCGATACCGAAGATACCTGGAACGCCATCTTCGCCAAGAGCGGCCATCCATACACCGAGCCCAAGCTGGTGCTCTTTTCGGGTGCCGTACAATCCGCCTGCGGCTATGCCCAATCGGCCACCGGACCTTTTTATTGCCCGGCCGACCAGAAAGTCTATCTCGACCTGGACTTTTTCCAGGAGATGAAGCAGCGATTCCGGGCGCCCGGCGATTTTGCCCAGGCCTACGTCATCGCCCACGAAATAGGGCACCACGTGCAAACCCTGACGGGTCTCATGGACAAGGTTCAGACCGCACGCCAGCGGCTCCCCCAGGCCCAATCCAACGAACTGCTGGTCCGGCTGGAGCTCCAGGCCGACTGCTTTGCCGGGCTGTGGGCCCACCACGCCCATCGGACGCGGCAGATCATCGAAGAGGGGGACATCGAAGAGGCGCTCAACGCCGCCAATGCCATCGGCGATGACCGCCTCCAGATGCAGAGCCGGGGGTATGTGGTGCCCGACGCCTTTACCCACGGCACCTCGGCCCAGCGCGTCAAATGGTTCAAGCGCGGATTCACCACCGGCAGCTATGGCGCCTGCAACACCTTCGATACCGACGACTTATAGCCTGACCGGTCACCCGGCCTTATGGCTTAAAAAAACCACTTGAGCCCGATCATGAAATTGTGGCTCTCATAATCGATCTCGTCTTCAGCGGTGAACCCCCAATTGGACGTCCCGGCGATTTCGATGTCATCGCAGTCGAGGTAGCGATAGGAAATGTCCAGAACGATGGTGTCCGACAGGTCCCAGGCGAGACCGGCCATCAACTGGTACGCCAATCCGCTGTCATGGTCATCCCACTCAACGGTCGTATTGCTCCCGTAAGTGGCCTTCCCGTCGATCTCGACGCGGGCATAGCCGAGTCCGGCACCGATATAGGGCGTGAAGGCGGTGCGGTTCTCCCAATCGAAATAGCCGTTGACCATGAACGCAAATGCGTTCACGTCTCCATTGGAATCCGCATTGGTGTTTGAAATGTTCGTCTTGTCGAGATCGTTCTCCCGGTAAGCGATCTCCCCCTCGAGCCGAACATACCCGAAATCATATCCCGCCGAACCGGACAAAACATAGCCGGTTTTCATTTCGCCTTTGGACGAATCTGTTTCGGTATCCTCGAGTTCTACTGCCCCGACCTGAATTCCCGCATAAAATCCTTCGGCCGCCCATGCCTGGGAACCATTGCCCACCAGCGCAGTCATCAGCACCATTGCCATAACAACCATCCATTTCCGCATTTTTCATTCCTTTCGGTTTTGGTGTGAACGATCGACTTTCTGGATTCATGAACCGGCAGGTAACCGACTATGAAGACCCAAAATCGCGCAAGAAAAGCGCACTCATCTTATCGGCAGGTTGGGAATATGCTTTAGCGGGAACCTCAAAAATAAAATCGGCCGGTGCCGCCATGGGGGTAAAGGCGGGACCGGCCGGTCGATGG
>DHGT01000137.1 GCA_002402905.1 Desulfatitalea sp. UBA4791
GCGCCTCGGGGATGTTGGGCGCCAGATCGCAAACCGCGCGGCCGCGCTCGCCGAGCACCCGGGCAGCCACCCGGATGCGCTCGGGGTCCGGATCGATGCCGTAAACCCGCGCGCCGTCGAAGCGTTCGAGCACCCAGGCGCCCGGCACGCCGAAGCCGCAGCCGATGTCCAGCACGGTTCCCAAGGGCCGTGCGTCGTCGAGATAGGGGGGCAGCTCGTTAAAGAGCACGTCCCATTTCAGCTTGAAGCGCGCAAAGAGCCTGGGATGGGTCTCCAGGGGACGGTAGCGGGCCAGGATCCGCTGGTGAGGGTCCGAACCTGTGGCGGGTTTGGCGCTCTGCCGGGCGAAATACCACCCCAGCATGGGCGGCAGCAGCAGGAAAGCCCCCAGCAGCGAATAGCCGATGCCCAGAAACGAGGTGATACCCGCGCTGTACAGCAACGCATGGTCGGCGGTGCACAGCACCCCGAAGCCGATCAGGGTGGACACTGCGGCCATGATCACCGTCATTTTGATGCGTTCAAACGCTGGATCGTTCATGCCGCCGTAACGCTGGTAGGCGCGCACCATGAAGAGAGCGTAATCGATGCCCATGCCCATCACGATGATGCCGAGCATCAGGGCCGGAATATCCAGCGGATGACCGGAAAGATGGAGGGTGCCCAGGGTGCCGACGAGCGCGAAGATCACCGGCAACAGGGTAATGGCGGTCAACTTCAGGTCCAGGAAGAAGACAAAAAGCAGCAGGGCCACGCTGAGACCGATCACCGCCAGCATCTTCATGAAGGTCGAAAAGAGCAGGCGCCCCAAGGTTTCGGAAAAATAGGCCGGATCGAACACCCGGGCCAATTCCCTGTAACGCCCGTAAAAGTCGGCGCCTGTGTAATCCGGCCCCGGCGTCAAGGTGGCGAACTGCATCCAGGTGCCGTCCGCCTGCCGCACGATGCCCATGAGGGGCAGGATCTCTTCGGGCAAACCGGGATCGACCGGCGGCTTCGAGGCGCCAAGCATCTCGAAAAAGGGTGCGAAGGCCTCGTCGCTGAATCCCAGTTCGGCGGCCGCCGCCAGGGCATCATCGAGTGCCGCGATCCGTTCCGGCTGCCAGAAGGCCTGCCAGGCCGCAAAATTTTCGGCGCGTCGCTGCGGGCCGGGAAAAACCATGGCCGGCAGGAATCCGGGGCCCAGGCGGCCGGACCGCACATCTTCGCTCACTCGGCTCAAGAGCCGATCCCCGGCCGCCTGCAGCGCCGCCGGCGAGTCCGCCGTGGCCATCACGAAGAGCTTGTTGAAGATGCCGCCGCCCCACACCCGGTTCATCAGCGCCTGGGCCGCCTCGGTGTCCCGGCTCACCGTGTTCATGCGGCTCAGATCGGTATTGAAGACCGGCTTGGCGAAAAAGAGCATGACCCCCATGAAGACAAAGGCAGCGGCCGCCGTCCGCCGACCGGCGACCGGGAGTCTGGCCACCAGCCTCCGAAACGGCAACGAACGGGGCCGGGCCGGCGGCATTTGCGGAAAAATTCGCGGAAAGACCAAATGGACGAAGATAAACGAGGCGGCAATGCCGATGGCGGCGAATTGGCCGAGCTGTTCGAGCACCGGAAATCCGGTCAGATTCAGGGCGCTGAAGGCGCCGATGGTGGTCAAGGCCGCCATCAGGCCGACGGCCCAGACCTCCCTGGCGGCCGCGCGGCCGGTGGTCGTTTCGGATCGATCCAGAAAAAGCAGATAGGCGATGCCGTGGTCCACGGTAATTGAAATGATCGCACCGCCGAACCCGAGGGCCAGGATGGAGACCGCTTCATGCCAGAGGGCCAGCAAGAAAAAGGCGGTCACCGTACCGGCCAGGGCCGGCAGAAAGGCGCACAACCCGAGCAAGGGGCGTGGAAAAGCGAACAGCAGCAGCAGGGCGATGCCCACGGTGGAGAGCACGATGGCCTGCTGCACGTCCCTGCGGGCGATGCGCTCATTGTCCAGGGCGGCGCGATAGGCGCCCATGGGCGTCATGACCACGGGACCCAATTCCGGGTCTTGGGACACCTCTTCCAGGAAACGGGTCAGCCGGCCGGCAAAGGCGGTGTCGGTGCCGGCCGCCGCTGGCGTGGCCAGGATCAACAGATGGCGATGGTCGGCCGAAAGGAGCTGGCCCTTGTAAATGTCGATGTTTTCGGCCGGCGCCAAGTGGGCCAGCCGGGCCATGATGAGGTTCCGAAAGGCCAGGGGATCCCGCGCGATGAATCGGGTCTGGCCGATGGCGTCCAGGCCGAGCAGCTGGGTGTGCAGTTCGACCAGCTGGCGCTGCACGGTGTCGGTGGCCAACAGCGGCCGGATCTGGCTGTCGAGTTCATCCGCCGAAAAAAGTACCGGCAGGGAATCGACGACGTGGTCGAGCAGCGCGGGAACCACGGCCTGCATGGCGTCGGTGCCCACCTGCCTGAACAGGCCGCTGGCCTTCATCCGCTCGGTGACCCAGATGGCGCTTTGCACCAGCCGATCGGGATCGGCGGTGGCCGTACCCAGGTCCACGACCAGTTCGCCCTGCATGGGATGGTTTTTGAAAATCTCGCCGGCATCGGCGAGGACCGGGTCGTTTTGGGGCAGGTAACGGATCACATCGGTGTCGATATGGGTCAGTTGGAAAGCTGTCGCAAACAGCACGCCGATCAGGCCGAAGGTGACGAGCAGCAGGGGGAGGTTGAACCGTTGGGGTGTCATCGCATTCATAGGGCCATCAGGAGCAGCAACAGCGCCAGCGCGTGGGCGGCGATGATGAACTTGCGGTAGCGGTGGTAAAATTCATTGTTCTTTTGCAGACGGCGCAGGCCGCCCAGCATCCGGCGCCACCGGTCCAAAGGCAGGTAGCGCAAGTTGTCCGAGGGGGAGTTGCTCTGGAATGCAAAGGAAGGATAAACGGCATAGGTACACGCGTCGTCCAGCTTGTTCAAGAACTCGTCGTACGCCACGCCGCGCCAAGGATGCTGCGTCAATTGGCGGGCGAACCGATGGTTGACGGCATAGGACTGGGTCAGGCTGCGGTAGCGGATCCTGACCACGGATGGGTTGACCGTGGGCCGGCTGCTCTTGACCATGCAGCCCAGAAAAAACATGTGCCACTCCGGGTGGCTGCGCATGAACGCGACGCAGTTGCGCAGAATATGGGGCGAAAAGCGCTCGAATTCGATGTCGTCCTCGAAAATCAAGATATGCTCGGCCCCGGCCTGCAGCCCCTGGGTCATGCACCGCATATGGGATTCGTAAATCCCCTGCTCGCAGTCGGTGGGGTGGCGCGGAACGATGACGAACTCGACCCGTTCGGCCAGTCCGACCCGGGCGAACTGGGCCAGCGCATCTTGCCGGCGGTCCGGCCGCTCGATCAGAGAAATGCAATATATCTTATCGAAAAAATCCCAGCCCGAGGCCCCACCATGCGATTCCATATCGATCCGAACGGCTGAAATAGTCCTTTCCTCCCGGCCTGCGGAATTGTATAGGTAGTGTCCGTGCACAAATAGGCCCATCGGCCCTTTGTGGATGGGAACTAAATGGTGCTGGACGCGTCCCCCTTACTACATGGGGGTTCTTAAAAACTCAACCCGATTTGAAGGTCATAGCGAAAAGGATGATCAAACGCCTTGTCAGACGCATCGCCGACACCCGGTATGTCCGTTCGGCCCTCAGTGAACAGACGGACCTCTCCCTGTTCAAGCAGAAGCCGACGCCCCGGGTGATCTGGGGTCTGATCATCGTCGGCATCAGCTACACCATCGGCTGGCCGCTGATCACCCTTCTGGGATTCGTTGCCGCCTGCACCGGACGACCCTTGATTCTGGCCGTCGGCGGGCCGGTGGCCTACGGCCTGTCCCACCTCGTCTTTATCCTGGGTGCGTATGTGGCCGGTGCGCAGTATGCCCATGCCTTTTTACGCTGGTCCACGCGGATCCTGATGAAAAAACTGCTCGTCCCGCAAGCGCCTCATCAAGATAAAAAGCAGATACCCGGAAACTGATATGCGTATCGTCCTGGTTCATCCGGCCGGCTCCAACTGGATCCCCGGCAGAAAAGACATGGCCGCCGTGGCCAACCGCATGGCCCCCTTAGGCCTGCTCTCCATCGCCGCCTATCTGGAACGTGCCGGTCACACGGTTTTCGTCCACGACTGCCTCGGGCCGCAGGCGCCGAGCGGCATCTCCGCCAATGTGTCCCGTATCATGGATAACGAGCCCGACCTGGTGGGCTTTTCGGCCACCACGTCCGGATTCCTGGACGGCTATGACATGGCGGTCGCCATCAAGCGAATCAGACCGGAGGTTCGCACCGTCTTCGGCGGGGTGCACGTCTCCGCCCTGGGCGGCCGCCTGCTCGAACGATTCGAACAGATCGACTACCTGTGTCCGGGCGAAGGCGAGGTGACCCTCACCGAACTGGCCGACGGCCGCGCTCCGGGCGAGATCGTCGGCCTGATCTGGCGCGATGGAGAGCGTATCGTCGTCAACCCGCCGCGGGCCCATCTGCCTGACCTCGATGCCCTGCCCTTTCCGGCCTACGAAAAGCTGGCCGGATTCCCCAAACGGTACAACCTGCCCCTGTTCAGCTACATCCTGGCGCCCGGCGCCACCATGGTCACCAGCCGGGGCTGCCCGTACCGCTGTTCGTACTGCGACCGCTCGGTCTTTCATCAGGGCTTTCGCTACAATTCGCCCGACTATGTCTATGCCCACATGCAGTACCTGCGCACCCGTTTCGGCGTGCGACACCTCAACGTCTACGATGACTTGTTTACGCTGAACCGCAAGCGTATCGCCGGGCTGTGCGACCTGCTGGTCGATCGACCCCTGGGCATGCAGTTCAACTGCGCGGTACGCGTGGGGCACGTGGACGACGAGCTGCTGCGCATGCTCAAGGCGGCCGGCTGTCTGATGGTCTCCCTGGGTATCGAGAGCGGCGATCCCGATTTGCTGGCGGTCCACAAACCAGGGGTCTACCTGGACGAGGTCAAGGGCACCGTCGGCCGGATCCAGGCGGCCGGGTTGCGGGTCAAGGGGTTGTTCATGATGGGGCTGCCCGGCGAAACGGCGGCATCCATTCAAAAGACCAGCGACTTTGTGATCTCTTTAGGTTTGGACGACATGAACATGGCCAAGTTCACCCCCTTTCACGGCGCGCCGGTGTGGCGGACCATTTTCGAGGAAGGGACGGTGGAAGAGGATTGGCGGCTGATGAACTGCCTCAACTTCGTCTTCGTTCCCAAGGCAATCGACTCCAAGGAGACCCTGGATCGTCTTTATAACACGCACGTGAAGCGCTTCTATTCGGACCCGGCCTGGCGGCGGCGTTTCATGCGGCGCACCTGGCAGCACCGCCACAGCCTGTGGTACATGTTCAAGCACCTGCCCGGCTTTCTGTATGCCATGCGCACCTTCGAACCCAAGAATTGACGGCGCCGTAAAACGCCCAATATCTGCGTTGCGCTCATCCCGTGGTCCTTGCGGCGTACGACAAGTACGCCTCAGGACACGGAATTTCGCGCGCCTTGATCTTGAACGTTTTACGGCGCCGTCCTGAAAAGACTGTTTACCAATCCATCAAGAATTCATCGGTTGCACCCAGAAATTAACCGTATACGGACATAGAAAAGTGGTCATATATGATCAGTGGTCGCATATGACCGGCGGTGTTCACGGTTTCTGATTCGCCCCTCCCACGCCTGGTTAACCCTATATCCCAAATATTCCAATTAAATCGAATCAATACCGTTAAAAAAGCCGGGGGTCCGACTTCCGGCACGAATCTTGAGTTGTCATATATCAACACCGACTTGTTTCTCAGCTTCCATCTTCCTCACTGCCAGAGAACCGATGGCATCAACCCCATTCAAAGGATCAAAACATGACGGACACGTTGAACCTGACCGGAATTGGCAATGGCGGCGTTTCAATCAAAGCGATTGTTGAAATCATGGCCCGCGCGCTGGTGGATCGACCGGAAGCGGTATCGGTTTCCGAAATCAGCAGTGCCCATTCGTTGATCGTGGAACTCAAGGTCGCCAAGGAAGACCTGGGCAAGATCATCGGCAAGCATGGACGGAACGCTGGCGCGATGAGGACGATTGTCAATGCGGTTTCGGCCAAAACAAAAAAGCACATCGTTCTTGAAATCATGGAGTAAACCCGAAGATCGGCTTTGCCGGGAAGTAGATGCCATGATCATCGTTCGAATCATCATGCATGTGTTGCCTGAAAAGCAGAAAGAGGTGGTGCAAACGCTCCAGTCGCTGATGGTCCCCATGGAAAGAGAGGCCGGCTGTCTCAGCTATGCGCTCCTGTGCGACATGAAAAACCAGAATCTGCTGTGTGTGCTCGAGGAGTGGGAGAATCGTAAAAAGCTGGACCACCATTTGAAATCGGACATTTTCGGAGTTTTGCTGGGAACCAAAAGTCTTTTGCACCAACCGCATGGTATCCATATTTACACGGTTCAGCAATCAGAAGGGATGAATGCCGTGCTCGGCGTGCGTGGCAAACATCAAGACGGCGCTTTAAAAGGGGGTTAAGCCATGAACATTTTACTGATCTATCCGAAATTTCCGGAGACATTCTGGTCCTTCACCTACGCCCTGCGCTTCATCAAGAAAAAATCGGCCTTCCCACCGCTTGGCCTGCTCACCGTGGCCGCCCTGCTGCCCGAGGAGTGGCCCAAGCGCCTGGTGGATGAGAACACCGAGGCGCTCACCGACGACGATCTGGATTGGGCGGATCTGGCCCTCATCGGTGCCATGGCGCTGCAACGCAAAGGGGCGGATCGCATCATCGCGCGCTGCAACAGCAAGGGATTGAAAGTCGTTGCCGGCGGGCCGCTTTTCACAGCGGAACCGGAGGCCTTCGCGCAGGTGGATCACCTGGTTCTGGGCGAGGCCGAACTCAGCTTGCCCGCATTGATCGCGGATCTCAACGACGGCTGTCCGAAACGAATTTACCAGGCCGACGGCTACCCCGACATACGCGAAACCCCTGTGCCTCTGTGGGATTTGATTTCCATGCGTCGCTATGCGTCCATGAACATCCAGTACTCCAGAGGGTGCCCTTTCGACTGCGATTTCTGCAATATTACGGCGCTGTTCGGCCGCACGCCGCGCATCAAAACGCCGCAACAGATCATCGCCGAACTGGACGCCATGTATGCGGCCGGTTGGCACGGCAATGTCTTTTTTGTAGACGACAATTTTATCGGCAACAAGCGTTCCCTCAAGACCCATTTGCTTCCGGCCCTGATCGAGTGGCGCAAGGATAAAAAAGGATTCGTATTTTTTACGGAGGCCTCGATCAATCTGGCCGATGATCCGGAACTTTTGGAACTGATGTCCAAAGCCGGATTCGATTCGGTATTTATCGGCATCGAGACGCCGGACGAGAACAGCCTCACCGAATGTTGCAAGATCCAAAACAAGAACAGGGACTTGATCCAGGATATCAAAAAGATACACCGCTCCGGGTTGCAGGTCATGGGGGGGTTCATCGTCGGCTTCGACAGTGACACGCCGTCTATTTTTCAACGCCAGATCGATTTCATTCAGAACAGCAGTATCGTAACGGCCATGGTGGGCCTGCTGCAGGCGCCTCCGGGCACCCGGCTGTTTGATCGCCTGGCGGGCGAACGCCGCATCAGCGCGGAGTTTTCCGGCGACAACGTGGATGGCCGGACCAATATCATCCCGGCCATGGGCCTGGAGCGCCTCACCGAAGGATATCTCGCCATCATGAAACACATCTATTCTCCCCGCGGCTATTACCAGCGGGTCAAAGGGATTTTAAAAGAGCTCAAGTCGCCATCGGCGACCGTTCCGGCCGATTGGCAGCGACTCCTCGCATTTTGGCGGGCCTGCCTGCGGCTCGGGATCCTGGGCAAGGAAAGATACCAATACTGGCGGCTCATGATTTGGACACTGGTGAGAAGGCCACGAATGCTTCCCCTGGCGGTGACCCTGGCCATCTATGGCTACCATTATCGGAGAATATGCGAGCTTCATATTTTAGGAGCACAATAGCAAATAATTTTAAGGAGATTAGCGATGACCGAGTGGAATCAACCCCCAGGGGGATCGGCACTCACGTTGGAAGAAATGCTGGAGAACGTCCGCCAGCAGTTTAAAAGATTCAAAGGCGGTCCGCTCCTTATCCTCGCCATCGTCGTATTGGTGGCTGTCTTCTGGACCGCCTGGTTCACCGTCCAGCCCGAAGAGACGGGGATCGTGCAACGCTTCGGGAAAGTCATGCGCGAGGCTGGCCCGGGACTGCATTTCAAATTGCCGTTCGGCATCGAAAAGGTGCGCCGGTTGCCCACGGCCCGGGTGCTTAAAGAGGAGTTCGGGTTTCGCACGGTGGCCGCCATCCCCGGCGAGAAGACCCGTTATGACGCGCGCGGCTCGTATACAGACGAGTCGCTGATGCTCACCGGAGACCTGAACGTCATCGATGTGCAATGGATCATCCAGTACCGTATCGAGGACCCGATCCGCTACCTGTTCCAGGTCCGCGACGCCCCCAAAACGATCCGCGATACCACCGAGGCGGTCATGCGCCGGGCGGTCGGCAACCGCCTGGGCAGCGACGTGCTGACCACCGGACGGGTGGCAGTGGCCAGTGAAGCGAAAATCGAGATCCAGAAGATCCTCACGGCCTACGAATCCGGGGTGCGCCTGGTGACCGTGGAACTTCAGGATGTAACGCCACCGGACACCGTAAAACCCGCCTTCAATGAAGTCAACGAATCGCGCCAGGACAAAGAGCGCACGATCAACAAGGCCCAGGAGCAGGCCAACCGTGAGATTCCCAAGGCCCGGGGCGTGGCGGCGCAAAGTATCAGCGAGGCCGAAGGCTACGCCCTCGAGCGGGTGAACCGGGCCGAAGGAGAGGCCACCCGTTTCGAGGCCATCCTTTCGCAGTATCAGCAGGCGCCCCAAGTCACGCGCCGGAGGCTCTATCTGGAGGCCATGACCGGCTTGCTGGCCGACATGAAGGCGCTCTACATCGTCGATAATGACCAGAAGGCCATGGTGCCCTGGCTCCCGCTGGAGTCCGGCCCGCAACCACCAGTGCAAGGGAGGCAGCCATGAAGTACACTTTAAAAGTAGCGCTCATCGCGATAGCGGTGGTATTTGCTATCGCACTCTATAGCGGTCTTTACACTTTGGAAGAGGGCCAGCAAGCCATTGTCGTGCAGTTCGGCCGTCCCGTTGGCGAAACAGTGACCGACGCGGGGCTGCACGCAAAACTGCCCTTCGTGCAGGAGGTGCGGCGCTTCGAAAAGCGTCTGCTCGTCTGGGACGGTGACCCGAATCAGGTACCCACCAAGGGACGCGAGTTCATCTGGGTGGACACCACGGCCCGCTGGCGGATCGCCGACGCTAAAAAATTCCTGGAAAACGTTGCCAGCGAAGAGGGCGCCCAGTCCCGCCTGAACGATATTCTCGATTCCGTGGTGCGCGACCAGGTGTCGAGCAGCGAACTCGTGGAACTCGTGCGCAGCGCATCGTGGGAGGTGCCCGAGGACGAAGCATTGAAAGAGATCCCAAAAGAGCGCGAAGAAGAGCTGAAAAGGGAAATTGCCCGCGGCCGGGAGGAGATCACCCGAACGATCCTGGCGGAAGCACGCAAGATCATACCGCAGTATGGCATCGAACTGGTGGATGTGCGTATCAAGCGCCTCGACTACGTGGAAAGTGTCCGCGAAAAGGTGTATGAGCGCATGATCTCCGAACGCAAACGCATTGCCGCGCAGTTCCGTTCCGAAGGCGAAGGACGCAGCGCCGAAATTCTCGGGACCATGGAGAAAGAGCTGCGCCAGATTCGCTCCACGGCCTACCGCCGGGTGCAGGAGGTTCAGGGCCAGGCCGACGCGGATGCCACGCGCATATACGGACAAGCATACAATAAAAATCCCGAATTTTACGCCTTTTTGCGCACCCTTGAAAGCTACAAGGAGAAAACCAATACGAACGCCGTGCTGATCCTCACGACGGACAGCGACTTTTATCAATACATCAAAGAGGCGAATCCCGGCCAGGCGAAGGTCCCCCAGGCACGGTGATCGGGTGGGCCTTCGCCGCCGGCGGGAAATCGCGGGCGCTGAAAGGCTTGCCGGACCAGCATGACCGTGGATCTCGCAAAGGCCGGCGCCTATCGCCGGGAATGTCACAAGGGACGGGAAAGGACCCGTCGGAAAGGAAACGCCATGCCGACGAAATTTGAACCCAAAGACATCGAGCAGATACTGGCGGAGGCCGATGAACTCATCCAACGGATCAATTCCGACGTCCTCGCAGCGCTGAAAGAAGAACATCGGCTTGAATTGGAAATCCACGCGCGGAAGTTGCGGGAAAGCAAAGCCGAGGTCGAGGCCAAGATCGGCAAGAAAACTGAATGGACAATTGGCTCGGCCGCCGATGGCATGCATGCGGCTTTCCTTGAGATTGTCAAGGCAACGAAGGAATTGAAAAAATACCTGTCTTGATCTCGGCCCAACACGCAATCGATCCAAAAACACAGGAAAAGATCAATGACGTCCAATGAGCATAAAGATCCAACGGGCAATTTTGGGGACAAGCTGCGTGCCTTCCTCGGTTTCAGCCACCAGCACAAGAACACGGGGTCGCTGCCGGGCAAGACACGTTTCAGCATCTGGTATTTCGTGATCGCCATGTTTCTCTTCACTTACATGCAGCAATACTTTTTTTCGGAAAAAGTGGAAACGATTGCCTACAGCCAGTTCAAGCAGCACGTCGTCCAAGGGGCCGTCGATAAATTGACCATCGGACCTGATCATATCAAAGGAACGCTGACCACGGCGCCGGCACAGGCGTTTACCACCGTTCGCGTCAATGACCCCGACCTGGTCAAGGAGCTGGATGAGCGCCAGGTCGATTATTCCGGGCGCTATGACAATAAATTTCTGGGAAGCCTTCTCTCGTGGATACTGCCCCTTGCCATTTTTTTCCTGATCTGGCGGTTTGCCATAAAAAGGATGGGGGGTGCAATGGGGGTCATGTCTTTCAGCAAGAGCAAAGCCAAAATCTTTGCGGAAAGCGACACCAAAGTCTCTTTTGCCGATGTGGCCGGAATCGATGAGGCCAGGGAAGAACTCGAGGAGGTGGTCGAGTTTCTGAAAACGCCGGAGAAATTCCAAAAATTGGGAGGCAGAATACCCAAGGGCGTGCTGCTGGTCGGCCCGCCGGGAACCGGCAAGACGCTTTTGGCCCGGGCCGTGGCAGGCGAAGCCAAGGTGCCTTTCTTTTCCATCAGCGGATCCGAATTCGTGGAGATGTTCGTCGGCGTCGGAGCGGCGCGTGTTCGCGATCTATTTTCCCAAGCCGCGGCTCAAGCGCCCTGTATCATCTTCATCGATGAGCTGGATGCCCTGGGCAAAGCCCGTGGAATGAATGTGATGGGCGGACATGATGAGCGCGAACAAACCTTGAACCAACTCCTGGTGGAGATGGACGGCTTCGAAACGAACAAAGGGGTCATCATCATGGCCGCCACCAACCGGCCCGAAATTTTGGATCCCGCCTTGCTGCGCCCGGGACGCCTGGACCGACAGGTCCTGGTGGACCGCCCGGATATCAACGGACGGGAGGCCATCTTAAAAATTCATTCCAGAAACGTGGCGTTGGGACCCGATGTCGATTTGCGCAAGATCGCCGGCCGCACCCCGGGATTCGTGGGCGCGGACCTGGCCAACATCATCAATGAAGCCGCACTGCTGGCGGCCCGCGACGATAAAGAAACTGTAGCGCCGGCGGATTTCGACGAAGCCATCGACCGGGTCGTTGCCGGTCTGCAGAAAAAGAGCCGGGTAATGAATGCTAGGGAGAAAGAGATTGTCGCCTTTCATGAATCCGGTCATGCCATTGTGGCCGAGTCGGTCGAGCATGCCGACCCGGTGCATAAAATTTCGATCATTCCCCGCGGCATTGCGGCGCTTGGATACACCCAGCAGCAGCCCACCGAGGACCGCTATTTATTGACGCGCTCGGAACTGATCGATCGAATGGCCGTACTCTTAGGCGGCCGGGTGGCTGAAGAATTGGTGTTTAATGAGGTCTCCACCGGCGCACAGAACGACCTGCAGCGGGCCTCCGACATTTCCCGGTCCATGGTCACGGAATACGGCATGAGCGATGCCATCGGCCTGGTGAGCTACGAGCGTCCCCTCCGGTCAATGTTTCACCCGGACAATTTTTCTTCAGGTAAGAATTACAGTGAGGCCAAAGCAGCCCAGATCGACGCAGAGGTCACACGCCTTATCGATGAGGCTCATCAGCGGGTGCGCAAAATCCTTGCCGAGCGGCGAGGGATCCTCGATGATCTGGCCCATCTTCTTTCCCAGCAGGAAAGCGTGCAGGGCGATGAGCTCAGAGAGATGTTATCGGCCGCCGCACCGGCCATCGCCGCCTGAGCATCTGCTATGGATGGACTTTTGACTTGACATGATTCCTTCACTTCACACTTTATACTTAACCTTAAACTCCCGCGAAACGGGGCATAGGAGGATAGCCATGAAGCCTAAACTCATCATCGGAGCAATCCTGGCTGCACTGGCGGTCGTATTTATCGTCCAGAACACCACGGTCATGGATCTGAGATTCCTGTTCTGGACGCTGTCCATGTCCGGGGCGTTGTTGATGTTTTTGATACTGGCGGTGGGCATGATTCTCGGTTGGTTGCTTCACGGCAGCTTCAAGAGAAGAACAAATCGTTCAAACGTTAAAGGAGATGATGTGACCGTCCAGACGACTACTTGATGCTTAAAAAAATCGACTATTCAAGAATCGAGAGCGTCTCATTCAAATCATCTTTGCCGGCAAAATCACAAACTAGGAGAAAATCAAAATGAACAGAGCAATGTTTCAAAAAGGGTTATTGACAATTATGTTGATGGCGGCCCTGGTGGTCGTAGCCGGATGCGGCGAGAAGGAAAAGCCTCAGAGCAAGGCAGAAGGCGTGTCCAAGGAAGATGTCAAGCAGGAGACCAAGAAGGCTTATGAAGCCACCAAGGCATACACCGAGGAGCAGGTCCAGGCCTTTCGGCAGGCGACGGAGACCAAGCTCGCTGAGTATGATAAAAAAATTGATCAACTGCAGGAAAGCGCC
>DHGT01000007.1:0-37496 GCA_002402905.1 Desulfatitalea sp. UBA4791
TCGGCCTCGCCGGCCGCAGACAGGGGTGACAACAACGGCAACATCGATTCGATGTCGCCGCCTGGAAGTACGATGTTGGGATTGTAGATGGTGTCGTCCTGCACTTCGTAACGGCGGTAGGTGACCACCCGCGCATCCGCGGGCAGACCTGCGATCTCTTTGGCTTTGCGCACCGCATCGTCCAGGTAACCGATCTCGTCCACCAGACCCAGGGTTTGCGCCTGGGGTGCCAGGTAGACCCGCGCCGTGGCGATCTGTTCGCGCTGGGCCGGAGTCAAATTGCGATGTTTGACAACCAGGGAGAGAAACCGTTCGGCCATTTCATCGGTCAACTCCTGGAAAATGGCCTTCTCTTTTTCCGTCGGAGGTCGAAACGGGGTGCCCATATCCTTCTGCTCGCCGGAGGTGTTCACCTCCACCGAAAGCCCCGCTTTTTCCATCAGTCCGCTGACGCCCGGCCGCATGAAGATCACCCCAATGGACCCAGTCACGGTGGTGGGATGGGCCAGGATATGGTCGGCCGGCAGGGAGATGTAGTATGCCCCGGAGGCGGCCACATTCATCATGGCGACCACGACCTTGGCCCCCGTGCGCTGCTTGTAAGCGCTGATTTCATGGTAGAGAATATCGCTGGCCGTAACGGTTCCGCCAGGTGAATTGACCTTGATCAGCACCGCCTTGATCTCGGGGTCCTTCTCGGCGCGCCGCAGATAAGCTACCGTCTGCTGCAGCATGCTCGGCTGGGTGCGAACGAATTGCTTCCTGGATTTATCCGAAATGGTCCCTTCAACGGGCAGCACCAGCACCTTTCCCTGGGCCGTGCCTTGCAGGGTAAATTCTTTAAGCGGCTCGGCCTGGTCACCGAAAAGCGTGACCCTGGGCATGGAGCAGCCGACGGCCGCGAAGATCAAGGCGGCCAGTGTTGCCAACAGCGTGACAGTTGTTTTACTCATAATGCCCAACCTCCATTTTCTCCACACACTCTCGTGGATCAATACGATAAGAATTTATAACAGATCATGCAAGGCATCCAAAATTGACGACACCGTAAGAATCCCAATATCTGCGTTGCACTCATCCCGTCGTCCTTGCGGCGTACGACAAGTACGCCTCAGGACACGGAATTTCGCGCGCCTTGATCTTGAACTTCTTACGGTGCCGTCCTATAATAATTTTCTGCATAGCAATCAAAATCAACACGCATGATTGGCTGGACCCGCATGCGTCAGTGGGCTTCCGCCCAGTTGCGTCCCCAGGCCACGTTCACCTTCAACGGCACCTTGAGTGCCATGACGTTCTCCATGATCTCGGGGACCAGCTGCTCGATGGTGGCCAACTCCCCGGGCGGCACTTCAAACACCACCTCGTCGTGCACCGAGAGCAACATGACGGTCTCCAGCTTTTTCTCCCTCAGCGCATCGTGAATGCGGATCATGGCCATTTTGATCATGTCGGCGGCAGTCCCCTGAATAGGCGTGTTGATGGCCATGCGTTCGGCGAACTGGCGCAGATTGGTATTGCTGCTGTTGATATCGGGCAGCAGGCGGATGCGGCCCGAAAGCGTGCTGATGCGCCGGGTTTCGCGCGCTTCGGCGATGGTGCGCTCCATGTAAGCCTTGATGCCGCTGTAACGCTCGAAATAGTGATCGATGTAGGTCTGGGCCATCTTGGGACTGATGCCCAGCTCCCGTGAAAGGCCATAGGCGCTCATGCCGTACATGATGCCGAAATTGATGGCCTTGGCCTGCCGGCGCAGTTCGCCCGGCACCGCGTCCAGTGGCGTTTCAAACACCTCGCTGGCCGTGCGGGCATGAATATCCTCGTCGCGCTGGAAGGATTGGATGAGGATGGGATCGTCGGCATAGTGGGCCAGGATGCGCAATTCGATCTGGGAGTAATCGGCCGAGAGCAGGTACCAGTCGGGCCGTGCCACGAACGCCTTGCGGATCTCCCGCCCCTCTTCGGTGCGGATGGGAATATTCTGCAGATTGGGATCCGAACTGCTCAGCCGGCCGGTGGCCGCCACGGTCTGGTTGAACGAGGTGTGAATGCGTCCGGTGGCCGGATCCACCTGGTCGAGCAGCGCATCCACATAGGTCGATTTCAGCTTGGAGAGGCTGCGATGACGCAGGAGCAGGGCCGGCAGTTCGTGCTGCTCCGCCAGCTTGGTCAATACCTCCACGTCGGTGGAATAGCCGGTTTTCTTCTTGGTTTTTTTAACTGTGGGCAGGCCCAACTTTTCGAAAAGGATACGCCCCAGCTGCTGGGAAGAGTTGATATTGAAATTCTCGCCGGCCATGGCGTAGATATCGCCCTCCACCTGCTGGAGCTGGTGTTGCATCATCTTGGACAACTCGTGCAGTTTCTCCTGGTCGATGCGGATGCCGGTGATCTCCATGGCCATCAGCACCGGCACCAGGGGCATCTCCACCTGATCGAGCAGGGGCATCAACCCCAACTCCTCCAACTGGGGGCGCAACACTTCATAGGCCCGCAAAGTGATGTCGGCATCTTCGCAGGCATAGGGAACCGCCTGCTTCAACGCCACTTGGTCAAATGTCACTGCTGCTTTGCCCGTACCGGCCACATCGGCATAGGTGATGTTGTTGTGATCCAGGAAATCGAGGGCGATCTGGTCGAGGCCGTGGGAACGCTTGGCGGGATTGAGCAGATAGGAGGCCAGCATGGTATCGAAGCGCACCCCCACCAGATCAACGCCGTGCCGTTTCAACACGATCCAGTCGTATTTGATGTTTTGCCCGATCTTGTCGATCCGCGGGTCGTTCAGCACCGGCCGGAGGCTTTCGAGCACGACGTCTCTTTTGAGCTGCTTGGGCACGCCGACGTAGCGATGCCCAATTGGAATATAATAGGCACGATGGGGCTCGAGTGCGATCGAAATACCGACCAACATGGCCTCCAGGGGATTCTGGGAAGTGGTTTCGGTATCGATGGCGAAACGTTTGCAGCCGCCCAGACGATCCACCAAAGCCTGGAGCGCCTCGCGGTCGAGAATGGCGCGGTAGTCGGTTTTCGGCTCGGTCCGGCCCTTCTGAAATTCGTGCTGCAGCTGTCTGAACTCCAGCTTCTGGAACAAGCCGCTCAACACCTTGTCATCGGGCGACTGCACCGCAAACTGCTGTAGATCGAGTTCCAGGGGAATGGTCTGGTTGATGGTGACCAATTCCCGGCTGAGCAGCGCCTGTTCCTTGTTGGCTGCCAGCTTCTCGCGCTGCTTGGCGGCCTTGACCTCGTCGATGCGCTCGTAGAGGGCCTGCATGCTGCCGAACTGCTGGATCAGAGCCACGGCCGTTTTGGGTCCGATGCCCGGCACCCCGGGAATGTTGTCGGCGGTATCCCCGGAGAGCCCCATCACGTCGATCATCTGCATCGGTTGGAGCCCAAACTCTTTCACGATGCCGTCCCGATCGATCACCTTGTCCTTCACGGGATCCCAGATCGATACATGGTCGCTGACCAGCTGCATGAAATCCTTATCGCCGGTCACCATCACCACATCGCAGCCGGCGGCTTCGGCCAACCGGGCATAGGTACCGATCAGGTCGTCGGCTTCGTACCCTGTCATCTCGATCACCGGGATGTTGAAACCGGCGGTGACCTCTTTGATATAGGGCAGTTGAACGACCAGCTCATCGGGCATGGGCGGCCGGTTGGCCTTGTATTCGGGATAGATCTCGTGGCGGAAGGTCGGCCCCTTGGCGTCGAAAAACATGGCCATGTGTTGGGGCTGGCACTCCTGGATCAGCTTGATCAGCATACGGGTAAAACCGAAAACGGCATTGGTGGGCAACCCCTCGGAGTTGGCCAGGTCACGCAGGGCATGAAATGCGCGGTAGACATAGGCGCTGCCATCGATCAGATAAAGACAGGGTCGGGCCGTATCGGCGACGGGTGACGGTGTATCTTCAGGGGCCATGATTTTCTCGCACGTTGGAAGTGTTGGGTATACTGGCTGACCGCATGCGCGCTGCTTGACAGTGTGATCCAACTGCGTTAGCTTCGCGTCTTCTTCAGGCCTGTGGCCGGACCGGGTGCTTTTTTGCAACATCCGGTGGTTACGCCTTACTAACATGGATACCGGGAAACGACAAGGCGCGCGCATGGTGCATCCAGTGGTTCACCGGCATGATGGATCTGATGCGATACCGATCGAAATGGAAAAAATAGATACCTCCAAATCTTCCCCCCGGAAACGACGCTGGCGCAGGCCGGCCGAACAAACATGCCACTGTTGTGGTCAGACCTTTCCTTTTTGCTGGCGCTGCAGATGCGGATTCGAAATCTGTCAAGCGTGCATGCAGGAAAACCTCTGGGGTATGTCTTGCAACGGCATCACCTGGCAATGCCCGGACTGCGGCGACTTGAACGGATTCGGAAACCAATAAACGCCCCGGCCCGCATTAAAATCATGGACGATACAAAGGCCTTGTTGCTATTTTAGGTTTCACTATTCCTGGCCGATAAGAAGGGTGGGGACCTTTTCGGCCTCGCATGTGATGCAAAAACAAGTGCAGCGGCAGCGGCCCTGCGAACGGCGCGGAGACCTGCGTATGGCTTCCATCCGAACAATGAACTTCGACCATCTGGTGGGGCAGACGGTCGGCACCAGCCGGTTGCTGAAACAGCTCGATCGCGGCGCCATGTCCGTGGTTTTCGTGGCCTTCCAGAAATCGTTGAAACGCCAGATCGCCGTGAAGATCCTGCCCAAGGCGTTGATGACACCCAGGATCGCGGAACTTTTCCAGCAGGAGGCCGAGGCGGCCGCGTTCCTCTCGCACCCCAGCATCATTCCGGTTTACGAAGTGGGGGAAACAGAAGATTTTCTCTATTTCACCATGCAGTTGATCAAGGGCCAATCCCTGGCCTATTACATCCGCCAGGCGCGCCGTAACGTGCTGCCCTCCAAACGGATGATTCCGGTCCAGACCTCCCTTAAAATCGTTCTCAAGGTGTTGGATGCCCTGGATTACGCCAACCGCCTCGGGGTGGTGCATCGCGACATCAAGCCGCGCAACATCCTGATCGAAAGCCACTCCAAACGCCCGATCATCACCGACTTCGGCGTGGCGCGCTCCTATGGCGGATCGGATGACGACCATCGCATCATGGTCGGCACCCCCACCTACATGGCGCCCGAGCAGATCATTTCCGGCGTCGTCGACGGCCGGGCGGATGTCTATGCCACCGGCGTCATGTTACTGGAGATGCTTTGCGGCGGCCTGCCCTACCCCCCTTATGATTCGGCCGTCAAACTGCTTAAAATAAAATTGCGCCTGCAGGACCGGATTTTCAGCAAGACACCCTCCCAGGTCAATCCGCAGGCCGACAAAGAGCTGGACGATATCGTGCTGCGGGCGGTCGCCTACGACCCGGAACGACGCTACCCGGCCTGCCGGGATTTTGCCGAGGCGCTGGAAAACTGGCTCGCTAATAGGTCATCCAAAACTTGAAAAGGAAGCGACGATGGAGCATATCGCCAACCTGAAGATCAAATTGGGTTACTTCGGACGCTCGTTCGCCTTGTTGCTCAACCGCACGCTCATGTACCAATCCACCCATCCGCTCATCAAACAATCGGTCGCCGATGTTTGCGTCACGGCCGCACGTCTGCTCGATCAGATCTCGCCGCTGGTCTTCATCCTCAATCGGGGGCAGTTTTTTATCGATGAGGAACCCCTGGACCCGCGCATCAACGTCAACCGCGTCGCGGTCCTGTTCAAAAAAGTGGGGATACAATCCATCTCCTTTGAAAAGGGGGTCACCGAGAGCGAACTCACCCTCTTTTCACAGCTCGCATCGTCGCTTCCCCAGATCACCGATATCGATGCCGCGAAAGAGACCCTGATCAAAAAGGGCGTCTTCAATATCAAGATCAACCACGTGATCTTTAAAAAAGTGACCGAAGACGACCAGGTGGTTTCCCGCGATGCGCTGAAAAAGGTCACGCCGTTGCTTGACTCGGAGGACCAGGAGACCCGCAAACGCTTCATGGACACCTTGCTGGAGAGCGTCTTGTCCGAGGAGTTTGCCAAGACCCTCAGCATCACCAACCTGATGGCCAACCCGGGAGCCTTTTCAAAACAGCTGATCGAAGCGGACCTGGCCGCCTCGCAAGAGTTTCAGGCCGGTACCGGAGGTGGGGGCGTGACCAGCGGCGACAGCGCGTCCCAGGAGGGAGACGCACCGCCGCACGGCGCGACAACGGGCAGAGGCGCAGCAGCCGATGGCAATGCCGACGACACCCTTTCGGGAGAAGAGGCCGACACGCTGGTGGACACCTCACTGGGAAGCGAACGACAGGCTGGCCCGGGACTTTCCACCGGCGCCCAAGGGACTGCGGGTGGCCGAGGCGATGGGGCGACGATCGCGGCCTTGGGCGCCGCACCATCCGTCGCTGCCAACCTGCGCGGCCCGGGCGGCGCAGGCGCCCATCCCGCTGCCGCAACCGGGGCGGAAGCCGGGCCGGCGATGGCTGGCGCCGGTTCACCCGGAAGCGCGACAAGCGCTCAAGAGGGCGCCGGAAAGCAACCCGGCCCCATGCTGTTGCATCAACTCGAATTGATGCACGAGGAGGTGGAGCGACACCTCCATGGTGAAGGTGAAGTGGGCCTTACCGATCTGGCCCAGGCCATTTTTGACATGAAAAAGCAGCTGCTCGAGGGCATCCAGGCCCAGAAAGCGCTCGGCATCGCCTATGCCAACGAGGCGGCCATCATCCAAAAAGCCAACGAGCTGGCCGACCAGGTCCTGCTCGAACTGATCAAGGAAGAGTACCAGGACGGCAAGATCAGCCTTCAGCGTTTCGCCCACATTATCCGGCGCATGATTCCCGAAGCCGCCGAATTGCGCCGCCTGCTGCCCAAGATCCGCAAAACGTTGCTCGAAGCCGGCATGCCCATGGCCGAATTCCTCAATCTGCTGCACGAATTGCGCAACGAACTGCAAAGTGACGAACTCTCCAGAATACTCGAGGAGAGTTCCGAAAGCATCGGCCTGGATGGCGACGGACTCATCGAAGAGATCAAGCGCAACCCCACCCAGGCCGCGGAACTGATCTACCTGGCGTCTGAACTTCGCAAAGGCGGCGGCGACGAAAATCTGTTGGCAGACATCCTGGTGGAGTACGTGGAGCATTTGGGACAGAAATTGGCCAAGGATGCAGCCGAGTCCGGTGAGGCGGACGGGGACGCGCATGTCAAACAGGTGATGGGCAGTGTCGAGTCATCGATTCTTAAAAAGCTGGGAGAGATGAACGTCAATGCCGATGTGCTCTCCCGAATGGAGGCGCGTCTCAATGCCAAAATGGAATCGGCCCTCGACAACATGCGCGTGCAGTGGCTGCAGATGCAGGCCGGTCAAAAGGCCGCCGAGGCGCCGGTCAAGCAACTGAGCGTGCTGCAAACCCTGGAGCACAACGTCGGCGAAGACGAAGACCTGGTGGAGATCCTGCAGGAGATCCGTCTCAGGGTCGAAACCGGCGAAATCGAGGAAAACAACTTCAGCCAGATTTATGAAGCGATCGTCCATTTGAAGAGTAAGCGAAGGGAAAGTGGGGACGGCGATGAACTGCCCGAAGGGGTATTGACCTCCGAGGAGATCATGTTCATCCTGGAAAAAGAGATCGCCAGGGCCGAACGTTACGCCTCGCCGTTGTCGGCCCTCGCTTTTACGTTTGTATCGGCCAAGCCGCAGAACAAAGCCGCCAGCGGTCAAATCACCAACGAAGCCGTATTGGAAGCGGCGTTGGATAAACTCTCCACCACGTTTCGCGCCATGGACTATATCGGCCAGATCGGTAAAAACAAAATCTTGGCCCTGTTGCCCATGGCGCCGGAAGAAGAAGCCAAGAAGGCTTTGGCCCGGGTGCTTCGGGTGCTTCACGCCATGCCGATGCAGGTCAATGGCGTACCGGTGCAATTGCGCGTGGCAGGGGTGGCCGACGGTTTCGACCCTGAGCAAACGCCCACGGCCCAGGTGTTCACCAAGCAGTTGGCCCAGAAGCTGTCGGATATGGTGGCACGCCTGAAAAGCATCCAGGTCCTGTTTTAGTGACCATCCACAAATGGGCAATTTCCCCGATATCGGCGTTGCGCGGAAAAGCGGAAACTTTGATCCGCCGAATGGGGATTCATCATTCAAAGAGCGGCTGGAACGCCTCCTGAAGCGCCTCCAGCGTGAGTTCCGATTGCATGGCCGCTTTGGACAGCGCATGGCGCACGCCGATGAAGCATTGGCGGCGATGCGGGTCGAGGCCGCTGAGCAGATCCTGATTGTCATCCCTGTAAATCGCTCCCGAATGCTCCATGTCTAAAAATGCCCGGATCACATACCCCATGGCCTGCTCGTCATCCATGGTGGCATGACGCCATTTCTTCATGTAACCGGACAGGGCGTAAACCGCCCGGGCCTCCTTTTCATAGATGGGACTGAGCGGTGCGAGCAAAAAGGGAAAAATCGACCAGCTGAGGGACCCCGGGTGCCTGGCGGCCTCGTGCCGACGCATGAAATCGATGGTACGCCGGGCCGATTCCTCCGTCTCGCCGGGAAACCCGAAAATCAGATAGCAGGAGCAGTTGATGCCGCTGGCAAGCAGCTTGGGCAACACGCGGTCATAAAGTTCGGGCGTGGCGCGCTTGTTCATGTTCCGCAGGACCTGGGGATCCGCGGATTCGAGCCCCAACTGCACCTCCACGCAGCCGGCCCGTCGGAGAAGATCGGGGTCCACCGCGTCCAGGGTGCTCGCCCGGATGAAGGTCATCCATCGAAGGCCCAGGTCTTCCTGGATCAACCGTTCGCACACCCCTTCCAGGTCCCCCTTACCCAGCCGGAAGTTGTCGTCCACGAACCACACATATCGCGCGCCGCGCGCCCGCACCTGCCGCATCTCGGTGAGCAATTGGTCCAACGGTTTGACGGCAGTGAGGCGTCGGTCTTTGACGAAATTGCAGAATCCGCAATGGTAGGGACAGCCGCTGCTGGCCTGGAGCGGCACGACCCCGGATCTAAACACCTCATCGGGCAGCCTCTCCCAGTCGATGGAATGATTCTGGAGGATGACGGCTTCGGATCGCACGCCGAAGGCAATCGCGCCATCCTTGAAAACCGCCGTATTAGGCAAATCGCCAATATCTTCGCGCCGTTTGATCCGTCTGAGGGCCCGAGACAGAATATCTTCGCCCTGGGATGCCATGATAAACAGGTCGGCTTCGGGCTGTCCGTCATTTTCGATGAAAAGAAAATCCTGGCCTGCTTCCTCGGGAAGGTAGCCCGTCTCCGCCCGGGAGCGTTGGTAGATGAGGTAGGAGGTATAAACAAACGGCCCGCCGATGATGATCTTCACATCATCCGAAAGGGCGCGTATCTCTCGCACCATCTCGACCAGGGCCTGCTTTCGGGTAATGAAGGTGGTGGAAATGACCACGGCCCGCGGTGCTTCTCTCAACAACCGCCGCACCTTCTCCTTGTCCGCTGAAAAGTCGTCGACGACGGCCACGTCCAACCCCTGACGGGCCAAATAGCTGAACAGATGAATGCCGTTGAGTTTGGGTGACGATGACCAGCTCAGGCGCCCTTCGCCGACAATCGGTGGAGAGAGGCGGCCGTGGTTTTGAACCAGGTTCATCACCGTTTGAATATCGGCCAAGCGGCCATCGATATACAATTTAAGCGGGTTGGTTCCGGAAAAGCTCTCCGAACCATAGTCGGCGACAATCAAGGCATCCAGCGCCATGGCAATACCTCGTCTGTCCCTGTATCGAAGCCCAACTCAATATAGGAGGGAATCGGCCTGGCAACCCATCGTGGCAATCACCACAACACCGGCCGAAAGGATTATAAGCCAACCCGCCGGTTAAAAAAACCCTCTTTTGCCGGATCGGCGATCCTCACTTTAGGCTATTCATTCAATCAGGCCTGGATCAACTGCTTGAGCCGAGACAGGGTATGCCAGGAAAAATCCTCCCGCTGGCAGGGGAATATCGCATTGTTGCAATAGATGGGGTCGGCCGCCAGGTCATATCGGGAGTGAGCGACCGCCTCGGACCAAAGGCGCGTGTGGGGAATCGGTGTGTAATGCGCCAATACCGGGGTGATGCCGACCGCCTTGACCACTTCAATGGAATGGGCCACGGATGCGACCGACTGACCCGGGAGCCCGACGAGCAAATAGGCCCCGATCCGGCCGGCCTCGAACCCTGCCGATTTGAGGTGGCCCACCGCGCGATGAAACTCCGACGCCGTCACCTTGTTATCCAGATTGCCGCGTTTTTCAAAGGCGGTGGTCTCCAGGCCGAGGCGCAGGGTGTGAAAACCGGCCCGGAACATCAAGCGAGCCGTTTCGCCATCGATCTCACGGATGTGGACCGCATTGGGCGTGTGAAAAAACAGCTTGCGACCGGAGCGCACGATGCCTTCCAGCATGGGCGCGGCGTGGCGGGGTGCATCGACCAGGAGGGCGTCGTCGTAAAAAACGACATCCGAAACGCCGTGCCGGTCCTGCCAGTAGGCGATCTCCGCGATCACCCCCTCGGGCGAACGCCGGCGCATGGCCGGCGCCAGAAAACGCGAGGCGCAATAGGCGCAATCGAACGGGCAGCCATGAACGGTCAGCACCGGAATGTAGCCGATCCGCTGTTGGAGATCGAAGGCCGGATAGGGCAGCGCGTCCAGATCCGCCATGTCCAGTGGGGCGTCGATTTCGAAACCGGTGTAGCGCCGGAGGAGATCGAACAGGGATCGGCCGTCGTCGGTGGCCACTCGATCGGCTCCCGAATGGGCACGGGCATGGTCCGCGCACAACCGGGCGTATATGCCGCCCAGCACCAGCGGCGTGCCCGGCCAATGCGCCTTCAAAACAGCGATCGTCTCGAACAGGCCGGGATACCAGTAGGTCATGCCGGAGGTCACCAGAATGAGGTCGGGGGTCGATGGCAATGCCTGCAGGTCGGCACGAAACCATTCGGGCAGGATGCCGTACCGGCTGTAAGTGCGCCGAATATCCGCCAGACCGGCAGGCTTTGGAATCGGCGTTTTCAGGTAAGGTCCCCGTCCATGGCGCGCCCGGGGATCGGCCGCCGGCATGCCGGGATGAAATCGATCCAGGCAGTCGATGTAGGAGACGCGCACGCCGTGGTGTCTCAAAATGGCCGCGAGACGCAACACGCCATACGGTTTGGCCCAGAAATCATAGGCGGCAAAATCGTGGATCCAGGGATTGACCAGAAGTACATGAGGTGCGTGGGATAGCAATGCGAGTCCCCTTGTCCAGCAGTTTCGGAGTTTCGGACGAACGGCCTATTTGATGGGGGGCTCGCCGGAAGCGGTATCGGAAAAATATTGCATCGAGGTCTTCTTCAATTCCCGTCGGCTGAAAAGCAATCGATAGTCATGCACATCGGCCTTGGCCGCCATCTTCCGGGCCGTACGCCGGCACTCCTCTTCATCCTTGCCATGGATCATGGTGTACAAATTGTAGGGCCACTGATCGGTGGGGTCACGGCGGTAGCAGTGCGATACGGCCTTGAAACCGGCCATGATCCGCCCCACGGCGTCGATGCGCGCTTCCTCGACCTTCCAGGCCGCCATGGCGTTGGCCTGGAAGCCCGATTTCTGATGGCGCAGGGTGGCGCCGAAACGGCGGATGATCCCCCTGTCCACCAGGTCCCGCAGGATTTCGAGCAGCCGTTCCTCGGTTTCGCCCAGCGCCTCCGCAATTTCGGCATAGGGACGGGCCACGACGGGCAGATCCCCCTGAATCCAAGCAATCACCTTTTTTTCCAGCTCTGTCAGTTCAACGGGCATCGGCATCATCCCACTTGTTTAGCGAAGGTGTCTTAAGCAACGGACGACTCCTGTTTCTTTTCGGGGAACAAGGCCAGGATGGCGGCTTCATTGGCCGCGCAAACGCCCCGCTCGGTGATAAAGCCGGTCACCAGGCGGGCCGGTGTCACATCAAAAGCCGGATTGGCGGCCGGGCTCGCTTCGGGCGGCACCAGAACACGCGCCACGCCATGTGGGGTCAGTCCCTGGACATAGCGCACCTCGTCCGCCGACCGGTCCTCGATGGGGATCTGGGCGATGCCGTCGCGCAACTGCCAGTCGAATGTCGAGGAGGGCAGCGCCACATAAAAGGGTACGCCGTTGTCCCTGGCGGCCAGGGCCTTCAGGTAAGTCCCGATCTTGTTGGCCACATCGCCGGTGTAGGTGGTGCGGTCGGTGCCCACGATGACCATGTCCACCATGCCATGCTGCATGAGATGGCCGCCGGCATTGTCGGTAATCACGGTATGTCGAATCCCTGCCTTGCCCAGCTCCCAGGCGGTCAGGCGCGCCCCCTGGTTCAAGGGACGGGTTTCGTCCACCCACACATGCAGATCGATTCCCTTCTCGTGGGCCACGTAGATCGGCGCCGTGGCCGTGCCCCACTCGACGCAGGCCAGCCACCCGGCGTTGCAGTGGGTGAGGATGTGGACCGTCTGCTCCCCTTTTGCCCGACCGAGACTCTCGACCAACGCCGCCCCGTGCTCTCCGATGCGGCGGCAGCGATCGGCCTCCTCCTCGGCGATGGCCGCCGCCTCCTGCCGGGCCAACGCCACTCGGTCCGCCCGCGCATCGCCCCTCATGACGACGGCCAGCGTGCGCTCCACGGCCCAGGCCAGATTGACGGCGGTCGGACGGGCATCTTTGACGCGACGGCACATGTCGAGAAAATCGGCATCGTTCCGGGAGTTGAGCAGCGCGACCAGAACACCGTAGGCACCGGTGGCCCCGATCAACGGCGCCCCGCGCACCACCATCTCGCGAATGGCACCCACCACCTGATCCACGGTGGAGATGGAGAGAATCTCCAGCGAGTGGGGCAGCCGGCGCTGGTCAATCACCTTGACCGTCGTTCCATCGGCATCCAGCCATATTGGGCGCATCGGTTGACCATCCACATTCATGTCGTCGACCTTTCTGTTAACGTCAGCCGCATCATACCTCATCCTCTACGAACAAGGGGACCTGTTTGAACTGATCCACGTCCACCAGTCCCATATCGGTGATCTTCAGCGCCGGGATCACCGGCAGGGCCATGAAACTGAGGGTCATGAACGGATCGGCCAGGCGCGACCCCAGATGACGCGCGGCGGTCAACAAGTCGTCGAGTCCCGCGCAGACCCGCTCCGCAGGCTGATCGGACATCAGCCCGGCAATGGGCAGGGGCAGCGAGGCGATCACGCGTTCCTGGTCCACGGCCACCAGGCCGCCCCCCATGTCGACCAGTGCCCGCACGGCCGCCGCCAGGTCGCCGTCTTCGACGCCCACCGCCACGATGTTGTGGGAATCATGGGCCACGGTGGCGGCCAGAGCGCCGCGCTCCAGGCCGAACCCGCGAACGAATCCGACCCCGGTGCGTCCGGTGGCGTGATGGCGCTCGACGACGGCGATCTTCAGCAGATCGCGCGACGGGTCGGACAACGCCCGGCCGTTCACGATGCGGGCATCGGCGATAAAACTGCGCGTGACGATCTGATCGGGCACCGTTTCGATGACCCTTATCCGCCGTCCCCTGGCGGCCACCGCAAAGTCGAGACGATCCATGGCCACATGCATCGATGCCGGCGGCGGCATGATCGCCGGCCCGCGGCTGTCGACCACCATGCGGCCATCAACGGCCACCTGCCGTCCCGCGATGTAGACCTGCTGCACCACGGGGTCCTCGATATTTTCCATGACGAGCAAGTCGGCCCGGCGGCCCGGTGCGATGGCCCCCACGGCGTTCAGGCGAAAATATTCCGCCGGATTCAAGGTGGCCATTTGGATGGCGCATACGGGATCGATGCCGGCCCTGACCGCCCGTCGCACCATGCTGTCGATGCCGCCTTCACCGAGAAGGTCGTGGGGGTGGCGGTCGTCGGTACACCACATCAGGCGGCGCGCATTGCGCGCGGTAATGAGCGGCAGAAGGGTATCGAGATTGCGGGCGCCGGTGCCTTCCCGAATCATGATGTGCATGCCGGCATCGAGTTTTTCGCGGGCTTCCGCCAGGGAGGTGCACTCGTGGTCACTTGCGATGCCGGGCAGCAGGTAGGCGTGCAAACCGGCCCCGCTCAAGCCCGGGCTGTGGCCATCCACCGGTTTGCCGGCCGCATGCATCTGACCGATCTTGGCCAGCACATCGGGATCGCCATGGATCACCCCCGGAAAGTTCATCATCTCGGCCAGTGCCACGATGCGCGGATGGGAGACCCAGGGCTTGAGGGCCGATGCGTCCAGGACCGCCCCCGAACTCTCCATGCCCGTGGCCGGCACGCAGGAGGGCAACGCGAAATAGATGTTGAGCGGGCTATGTTCCCCGCAATCGACCATATAGGCGATGCCTTCCGTTCCCAGCACATTGGCGATTTCATGGGGATCGGCCACCACGCTGGTGGTCCCATGGGGCACCACGGCGGCGGCAAACCCGAACGGCCCGACCATGGCGCTTTCGATGTGGACGTGGGCATCGATAAATCCCGGCGACACATAGCGCCCGCCCAGATCGAGCACCCTTTCAGCCTCGTGCTCACCCCATCCAACGATGTATCCACCGGCAATGGCTATGGGTGTCTCCATGACCTCGCCATTGAACACATTCACCCACCGGGCATTGCGGATCAGCAGGTCCACCGGCCGATCCCCGCGAGCCGCCTCCAACAGTCGCTGGATATCCATCGATCGCCCCCGTTCCATCATCTTCTTACATTCTTACTTTCTTACTTTCATACTTTCGCACTTTCTTACTTTCTTCCCTTAATCTTTTTTACCTTTTCCGCGAATCGGATCCCTTCTGCCAGCAGCCCGTCCAAATCGAACCGCACCAAGCGCCGCTCCCGCACCGCCCATTTCCCGCCGACCATCACGTGGCGCACGTCGCCGGCCCGAACCGCATACACCAGGTGCGAAGCCGGATGATAGATGGGGGTGAGATGCGGCTGATCGACGTCGATCACGATCAGGTCCGCCTGTTTGCCGAGTTCAAGGGAGCCGATCTCGTCGGCCATGCCCAGGGCTTCGGCCCCCCCCATGGTGGCCATGCGAACGACCGTGGCCGCGTCCATGACCGTGGGATCCAAACGCTGTACCTTGTGCAGCTTGGCCAGGGTGTCCATCTCGCCCCACAGGTCCAGATCGTTGTTGCTGGCACATCCGTCGGTGCCGATGCCGACGGTGATACCGGCTTTCAGGAAATCGGGGACCGGCGCCACGCCCGACCCCAGCTTCATGTTGCTTTCCGGGCAATGGGCGATGGGCGCCCCACTGGCCGCGATCTGTTCGATGTCACGCGCATCCACCCAGATGGCATGGATAAGGAGCGTCCTGGCATTCAAAATACCCAATCCATGGAGATAGGCCACCACGCTACAGCCGTGGGATGCCTGCATCTGATCCAATTCACTGCGGGTTTCGGCGGCATGGATCTGAAAAAGCACCCCCAGCGACTCGGCCGTCTCCTTGGCCTTGATCAGGGTCTGGTCCGAACAGGTATATGGGGCATGGCAAAAGATGGCCGGCCGCACCAACTCCGATCGGCCGGACCACTTCCGGGCGAAATCCCCGGCCACGTCGATATTTCGTGACGGATCGGGAACGCCGGGTGCCGGGAAATCGATGACCCCCTGTCCGACCACGGCCCGCATGCCCATAGCGACCACGGACGCGGCGACGTCATCGGCGAGAAAGTAGCCGTCACAGCAGGTCGTCGTCCCGCCCAGCAGCATCTCGGCGCAGGAGAGCCGTGCGCCCAACCGGACCGATACCGGATCGATGTGGACGGCTTCGGCCGGAAAAATATGGTCTTCGAGCCACTGCTGGAGCGGCAGATCGTCGGCCAGCCCGCGGAACAGGGACATGGGCAGATGGGTATGCAGGTTGACGAGGCCGGGCATCACGATGCCGCCGCAGGCATCGATCGTCTCGCCGGCCGATGGGAGCGGTTCGCCCGCATGGGGCTGCCACACCTTCCGGATCCGGCCGTCCGCGATGGCCACCGCGCCGCCCTGGTAGACGTCAAAGGCTGCATCCACGGTGATGACGATACTGTTATATAGGATCGTGTCGTATGTCACTGTATTCGATTCCGGTTCATATTCATCGCAGGCCAAAAAACAGGGACGCACCGAGATGGTCCGCGGCCGGTCATGGCGCGATGACGGCGGCCTGTTGGCTGGCGTCGGCCAGCAGCCCGGCCTCTTCGATGGTCTGGAGCGCCCTTTCTTCCATCACGACCCGGCCGTTGATCACACTGTGACGCACATCGCTGCCCCGCACGGCGTAGACCAGGTGGGAAACGGGGTCATACATGGGCGTCAAATGGGGTTTGGCCGTATCCACCACGATGAGATCGGCCTTCTTGCCCACCTCGAGGCTGCCGATCGACCGTCCCAGCCCAAGCACCCGGGCCGCATCGGTGGTGGCCATGCGCAGCACGGTGGCGGCGTCCATCACGGCGGGATCCAACCGCCGCACCTTTTGCAGCTTGGCGGCCATATCCATCTCCGTGAAGAGATCCAGGGTGTTGTTGCTGGCGCAGCCGTCGGTGCCCAATCCCACGCACACCCCGGCCGCGAGGAGCTCGGGCACCGGCGCGATACCGGAGGCCAGCTTCATGTTGCTCTCCGGGTTGTGCGACACTTTCACATCGTGTCGGGCAAGCAAGTCGATGTCTTCCGGCGTCAGCACCACGGCATGGCAGGCCACCACATGGGGACCCAACACGCCCAAACGATCCAGGTGCCCCACAGGTGTGGCCCCGTAGGCGGCTTCGATCTGATCCACTTCGTGGCGGGTCTCGGACAGATGGATCACCAGCGGCGCATCGTGATCCCGGGCCAGGCGGGCGGCCTGCTCGAGCAGGGCCGGCGCGCAGAGATACGGCGAATGGGGCTCGACGGCGATGCGGATCAGCGGATCCCCGGCCCATCGTTCGAACATGCGGACCGTGTATTCGAAGCCTTTTTCGATGGGGCCGTAGTTTGGCGAGGGAAAGTCATAGAGCACCTCGCCGACCACCGCCCGCATCCCGCACGCGCGCGCCGCCTCGGCCACGGCCTCCTCGTACAGGTACATGTCGCAAAAACAGGTGGTGCCCGACCGGATCATCTCGGCACATGCCAACCGGGTGCCGATCCCCACCATTTCCCGGGTCAGTTTCGCTTCGGCCGGGAAAATATGGTCGTTGAGCCAGGTCATCAGGGGCAGGTCATCGGCCAATCCCCGGAAAAGCGCCATGGCGGCGTGGGTATGGGTGTTGATCAATCCCGGCAAAATCAAACCGCCCCGGGCATCGATGCATCGTTTGGCCGTGCCCGGATCGAACGCGCCGCGCGGTCCGACCGCCATGATGGTATCCCCGGTCACCGCCACGGCACCCGCTTCGATGCGCGTGCCGGCCGCATCCATGCAGATCACCGTTCCATTATAAATCAGCAGATCCAAGTCAGGCTTTAGAGGGGTGTCGTCCCGATGCATGCCACCATCCTCTATCGGCCGGTATCGACACCGGCTTCGGAAAGACGGCCGAGCACAGCGGCGATGATGGCCGCCAGTCGCGGGGCCGCATCCCGCGCCACGGCGATGATCTCTTCCAGTTGGGCGGGCGCCGGGTCGTCGGGTCGACAGGTGTTGGTGATGGTGGAGAGCCCCAGCACGCGCATGCCGCCGTGCACGGCTGCGATGCACTCCATGACCGTGGAAAAACCGACGGCGTCGGCACCGATCGTTCTGAGGAAACGCATCTCGGCGGGGGTTTCGAGCGAAGGCCCCTTTAAACCGATATAGACGCCTTCCCGCAACCGGCCGGCTTGCCGATCCCTCTCCTCCAGGGCCCATTGGCGCAAGAATGGGTCATAGGCGGCCGTCATATCAGGAAAACGCCCGCCCCACGCCTCTTCATTCGGCCCGACCAGAGGGTTTTCGCCGGTCAAATTGATATGGTCGGCGATGACCATGATGTCGCCGGCGGCGAATTCAGGGTTCAATCCGCCAGAAGCATTTGTAATCACTAGATTTTTAACGCCAAGGGAGTGCAACACCCGGATGGGGAAGGTGACGGCCCGTGGTCCGTAGCCCTCGTAAAGGTGACATCTTCCCTGAAGAATGGCCACCGGCTGTCCGTCCAATCCACCGAAAACGAGGTAGCCGGCATGGGATTCAACCGTCGAGGCGGGAAAATGGGGAATCTCTCCATACGCGATGCGGGCGTTCACCTCGCAGGCGTCGACCATATCGCCCAGACCGGTGCCGGCCAGGATGGCGGTCAAAGGCGCTGAAACCACTCGCCCCCTCAAGGCTGCGACGGCCTCGTTGACCTCTTTCAAACCGTATCGTGCGGTTGCATTCATCTTTTCTTTGAATACCCTGGGTAAACCCGGTAAACGTCCCGGGTGTCGATTATCGGCAGGTGCCTGAAATCCCGCCTGCCATCGTCTTTATGCGACCTATCGTGTGGTGTATACCCGCTACCCTTGCGGCGAAGATGCTGTATATGCCAGCGATTGCCGAACGTCAACCCGGCGTGTGAAACGTTGCCGTGCCGCGCCGGCGACCCGTGCATCCATGACGAAAGAAACGCCTGACCGCCAGCGATTTAATCGATCTTTTTGTCCCTGGTCTAATTGACTTTTTCCAAGGTTTATGAAATGTTGCCGGACTGAAAAAAGATTTCCCTACGGCGGCCATTTCAGTGAACCGCCACCGATTCCGAAGCCTGGTTCCTGCAAGGCATACCCACTGAGGAGAAACGTATGAACGCGCTCGGACACCTTGACCACCCCGACGTGACCGAAGAGATGTGGCCCCAAATCGACCAATCGATCCAAACCCATCGATCCGTTCCCGGCTCGATCATCACGGTGCTCCGGGAATGCCAGGACATCGTGGGATACTTACCCGTGGAATTGCTCGACTATATCGGCCTGGGGATGAACCTGCCCAGCAGCGAGGTGTATGGCGTGGCGTCGTTCTATGCGCTTTTTTCCATGACGCCCAAGGGCCGTCACACCATCAAGCTGTGCCTGGGAACGGCCTGCTATGTGAAAGGCATCAAAGAGGTCTTGACCCGGGTCGAAAACCACTACAAGGTCAAGGAGGGTGGGACGACCGAGGATCGCCGGTTTTCCCTGCAGGGGGTGCGTTGCCTGGGCGCATGTGGCCTGGCACCGGTCATGGTGGTGGACCACGACACCCACGGCGCTATAAGCTCCGATAAAGTCATCGATATTATTGAAAAATACCAATAAACTCCGCAAGGCATTCAAAAAAGGATTCGTTCACAGGGACGCATATATGAAAATCAGCGAACTGCAAGAAATTCTCAAAGCCAGGATCCTGATCGGTGAGGACCAGATGGATCGCGTCATCATGGGCGGCGGCGCGGCGGATTTGATGGATGATGTGTTGGCGGCGGCAGCCAAGGATTGTGTCCTGCTCACAGGCGTCATTACGCCCCAGGTCATCCAGACCGCCCGAATCGCCCAGGTCTGCGTCGTCGTCATCGTGCGCAAAAAAAAGCCCCCCCAGGAAGTCATCGATCTGGCCCGCACCTACAACATCCCCCTGCTGTTGACCGACTACTCCCTGTTCGTGGCCTGTGGCCGCCTTTATATGAATGGGATCAGAGGATTGGACGGATCGTGGTAACGGATCACACTATCGATCGTTAAGCCGAAGGAAAAACGTCATGCCGAAATTCACCTTGGACGATCTTCAATCGATCAAAGCCGCACACGCAGACCGGATGGCCTTTTCGGATAAAACCTACTTGCTGATTTGCGGCGG
Source organism: Desulfatitalea sp. UBA4791 (assembly GCA_002402905.1). Taxonomy (GTDB): domain Bacteria; phylum Desulfobacterota; class Desulfobacteria; order Desulfobacterales; family Desulfosarcinaceae; genus Desulfatitalea. The sequence goes on from DHGT01000007.1 coordinate 19,819, forward strand.
CACGGGATGCCATGCCACCGGCAGCATTAAGGTCAAGGAGGCATTGCTCGACGAATTGGCCGCCAAGCAACTCCAGGACAAGGTCGAGGTCGTGGAGACCGGATGCAATGGTTTCTGCGCCATGGGTCCCATCATGGTGGTTCACCCGGGCGACATCTTCTACCAGAAAATCGCTGCCGAGGACATTCCCACCATCATTCAGGAACATCTTATCGGCGGGAAGCCGGTTGAAAAGCTGCTGTATAAAAACCCGGCCACCAAAAAACACATCGCGGCCCAGACCGAGATTCCGTTTTTCGCCCATCAGATGCCCCGGGCATTGCGCAACAAGGGGCTGATCAATCCCGAATCCATCGACGATTACATCGCCCGGGACGGTTACCTGGGGACGGCTCGTGCGCTGAAGGAGATGACGCCCGAAGATATCGTCGAAGAGGTCAAGCGCTCCGGCATGCGCGGCCGCGGCGGCGCCGGATTTCCCACCGGACTCAAATGGGATTTCGCCCGCAAGAGTCCGGGAGAGATCAAATACGTCCTGTGCAATGCCGACGAAGGGGACCCAGGTGCATTCATGGATCGCAGCATCCTGGAGGCCGATCCCCACTCGGTGCTGGAAGGCATGATCATCGCCGCCAAGGCGATCAACGCCCACAAGGGGTATATCTACGCGCGCACCGAGTATCCGCTGGCCATCAAGCGCCTGCAAATCGCCATCTCCCAGGCCAAGGAGCGGGGATTGCTGGGCGAAGACATCCTGGGCGCCGGGTTCGACTTCGACATCGAAATCTACCAGGGCGCAGGCGCTTTCGTCTGCGGTGAAGAGACGGCCTTGATGCGTTCCATCGAGGGACGTCGCGGCATGCCGCGGCCGCGGCCGCCGTTCCCGGCTCACAAGGGCCTCTGGGAAAAGCCCACGATCCTCAATAACGTCGAGACTCTCTGCAACATCCCCCAGATCATTCTCAAGGGGGGAGACTGGTACGCGTCGGTGGGGACCGAAAGGAGCAAAGGGACCAAGGTCTTTGCCCTGTCCGGGGATGTCAACAATATCGGCCTGGTGGAAGTCCCCATGGGCACCACCCTGCGCAAACTGATTTACGACATCGGCGGCGGCATCCCCAAGAATCGCAAATTCAAGGCCGTACAACTCGGCGGTCCTTCCGGCGGCTGCATCCCCGCGCATCTTCTCGATACGCCAGTGGACTACGAGGAGATCGCCAAGGTCGGCGCCATCATGGGCTCCGGCGGCGTCATCGTCATGGACGAAAACACCTGCATGGTCGATATGGCGCGCTTTTTCATGGAATTTATCCAGGAAGAATCCTGCGGCAAATGCACCCCCTGCCGGGAAGGCACACGGCGACTGCTCGAATTGCTGAAAAAGATCACCGAGGGGCGGGGCGAGCCCGAAGATATCGACACCATGGAGGAACTTTGCGGGGTCATCCGTGAAACCGCCCTGTGCGGATTGGGCCAGACCGGCCCCAACCCGGTCCTCTCCACCTTGCGTTATTTCCGCGATGAATACGAGGCCCACATTTACGAGCGCCGCTGTCCGGCCAAGCGCTGCGTCGCTTTGCTCAAGTTCGAAATCGATCCGGAGCTGTGCACCCGCTGTGGCCTGTGTGCCCGCTCATGCCCTGTGGAAGCCATCGTTTGGGAGAAGAAGCAGGTTGCTCGCATCGACAAAGAAAAATGTATCAAGTGCCTGACCTGCTATGATAAATGTAAGTTTGGCGCCATCATGTAGAGGAGAAGAGTCCGATGGGAATGGGAATAGCGATCGTGCTGATGGGCGGTTTGGGGCTGGTGGTGGGCATCGGCCTGGCCATAGCTTCGAAGATCTTCTATGTTTACGTGGACCCTAAAATATTAGCAGTCGAGGCCGCGTTGCCCGGTGCAAACTGCGGTGGATGCGGCTACCCGGGTTGCACGGCCAACGCCGAGGCGATCGTGGCCGGCAAATCAGCACCCAACTCGTGCGTGGCCGCCGGTCCGGAAACCGCCCAGGCCATCGCCGCGATTCTGGGCGTGAGCGTAGAGGCCAAGGAGCCGGATATCGCCCTGCCCGGCTGCACCTACGGCGTCGCCGACGCGGACACCAAATATGTTTACGACGGCTTGAACGATTGCCGTGCCGCAGCCCTGCTCAACGGCGGCATGAAAGTCTGCACCATCGGATGTCTCGGTCTCGGTACCTGCGCGCGGGTCTGCCCGTTCAACGCCATCGTCATGGGCCCCAAGGGGCTGCCCATCGTCAACGAAAGCCGTTGCACCGGTTGCGGCACCTGCGAGCGCGCCTGCCCCAAGCATATCATCACCCTATCTTCGGTCACCCGTCGCATTCTCAGGGAGTACACCACCGAAGAGTGCACCACCCCCTGTCAGCGCGCCTGCCCGGCCGGCATCAACATCAGCGGCTACATCAAAGCCATCGCCGACGGCGACACCGATCGGTCCGTTCAGATCATCAAGGAGCGCAATCCTTTTCCCACGGTGATCGGCCGTATCTGTCCGCGCCCCTGTGAAAACGACTGCCGACGCCAATACGTGGATGAGCCGGTGGCCATCAACTTCCTGAAGCGTTACGCCGCCGACCAGGAAATGGCGCGAGGCACCCACGTACAACCTTACAAGGCACCGGAAACCGGCCGCCGGGTGGCCGTGATCGGTGGCGGTGTGCAGGGGTTGTCGGCCGCCTTCTTCACCACCCGCCTGGGCCACACCACCACGGTCATCGAGGCCCAGCCCAAACTGGGCGGGCTGTTGAGAACCGCCATTGCCAAATACCGTCTTCCGGACAGCATATTGGATTGGGACATCGAAGGCATCGAGCAGATGGGCGTCAAAACCGAAACCGGCAAGATGCTCGGCCGGGATGTGTCGGTGACCGATCTGCTGGCCGAAGGATACCAGGCCGTCTTTCTGGCGGTCGGTGGATGGGACAGCCGGCTGGCCCGAACCCATGGCAAAGGCGACGTGAGCCCTGCACCGGGATGCCATTTGCTCATCGATGTCGCCAAGGCCGGCCGGGACGATTATCCCCGGATAGAACTCAACGGTCACGTGATAATCGTGGGCAACCCCAACCTGTCACCGGGATTGATCGATCGATGCAAACAATTGGGGGCCAGCCGCATCACCCTGCTGGTGCGCGAAGCGGCCATGAGCGACATCGACCCGGAGAAAATTTCCATCTCCGTCGACAAGGGCATCAGCCGCCTTTATGGGGAGGGTCATACGCTCAAGGCGGTTGAATTGACCGATCTGGACAGCGGCACCACCGACATCGTGCAGGTCGATCACCTGGTATTTGCATCCGGGCGTATTCCCGAACTGATCTTCGTGCCGGCCACTGCATCCGGGGAAGACACGGAAGACGCGCCACCGGCCGCCGCATCCTGGGAGGCCCTGCCGCCATACAAACAGCCGGCCTTTCACCATGAAACCGGATTGATGTCCAGGGGTGACAACCTGACCGACTTTCAAGCGGCCATCAAGGCCATTGCGGCCGGCCGCCGGGCAGCCGCATCGATTCATCTCAGCCTGTACCAGCTGCCCCTGGAAGTCCCCGACAATGTGGTGACGCCGGAAACACTGGTCCAGAACGTGGCCCACGTGGCCGGTGTGTCGCACAAGGTGCGCCAGATCATGCCGCTGGCCAGCCCGGCCCAAACGGCGCTCGGCGAGGAATTGGAGAAGGGGTTTACGGCCGAGATGGCCAAGATCGAGGCAGATCGTTGCCTGCAATGTGGTCTGATCTGCTATTTGAAGGAAAAAATTGCCAATGGCTATTGAAGAAGGCGTCGTCGTTCGAATCGGGGCCCAGGGTCCCGCCACCGCCTGGGTGAAAACCTCGCGCTCCAGCGCATGTGAGCACTGCGCTTCACGCGACAGCTGCAATCCGGGTGCGGGTGGAGCCTCCCAAGAGGTCGAAGCCATCAACCTTGCAGGTGCGAAGGTCGGCGACCAGATCCAGCTCGTGATCGCTACGGGCGCCATGCTCAAAGCCACTTTCCTGCTCTACCTTTTCCCGATTCTTTGCATGATTGCCGGCGGCTTCCTTGGCGACCGGATGGCGACGGGACTGGGCTTGCACCCATCGGTCGCTTCCGCTATAGTTGCATTTATTTTCTTTGGGGCTGCGCTGGTAGTCATACGCATCAAGGGCCGCCGTATGGCCCATAAGGAAGCGTATCAACCAAAAATCAGACGGATCCTGAGAACCGGCGCTCTCCATCCAACCGACATGGAGGCGACCGGGTGTCCTTCTCAAACCCCTAACACATGATCGGGCTTTTCCGCATGATTGAAAAGGTCTTCATTACCAGCAACAACAGCGCCACCTTTGTCTGTCCCCAATGCGGCAATGTGACCACCGCCGATGTCTCCAAGTTTGCATCCACCAACAAAAAAATCACCGTCAATTGCACCTGCAACTGTGGGCACCGTTTTAAGGTCTCCCTTGAAAAAAGGCGTCAGTACCGGAAATCCACCAACCTTGCCGGCGTCTACTTTTGCCGCCTCGAGAACGGCGATGTGGATAAGGGCAACATGCGGGTGGTCGATATCTCTACCACGGGTGTCAAACTCAAGCTGAATGTCGAGCGTAATTTTGACATCGGCGATATGATTCGGGTCGAATTTCACCTCGACGACAAGCGCCGAACCCTGATCAACCGGAGTGTGGTTGTACGTAACGTTCATAAGAATCTCGTCGGCACCTCTTTTGCCCCGAATCAAGGGGACGATCCCGCCCTGGGTTTCTATCTGATGTCGTAGCGTGTTGGAACCATGGCCTATTGCATCCAATGTCAACGCAATCACCGTGCGGGGTTTATTTCCACCCGATTCGCGGGAACCGACGGCGTCTCGCTGGAGGCCGAGAAATGGGCCCGGATCATCGAATCCTACGGCATCACCCCGTTCTATTTCGGCGGAGAGATCGATCGAGATCCGGCGCACAGCTATACGGTCGCCGAAGCCCACTTTCAGCATCCCGACATCAAACATATCCACCATCACTGCTTTGGCGCCCCTCTGCGTGAACGAAAAGTCACCGAAAAAATTCAGAAGATCAAACGCCATCTCAAGGACCACCTCTACCGCTTCATCGAACAATTCGAGATTGACCTGCTGGTCGCCGAAAACTGCCTGACGATCCCACTCAACCTGCCGCTGGGCATCGCACTGACCGAGGTCATTTCCGAGACCGGCATCAAAACCATCGCCCACCACCACGATTTTGTCTGGGAGCGGCAAGCATTCTCGGTCAACGCGGTGTGGGAATACCTGAGCATGGCTTTCCCGCCGCAATTGCCGAGTATCTCTCATGTCACCATCAATTCATCAGGGGCCAATCAACTCGCATTGCGTACGGGCATCTCATCGACGATCATTCCCAATGTCATGGACTTTGAAAACCCGCCGCCGCCGCCGGATGAATATTCCCAGGACGTCCGCCACGCCCTGGGACTGAAAAAGTGGGAACTGTTAATTCTGCAGCCGACCCGAGTGGTGAAGCGCAAGGGGATCGAGCATGCCATCGAGTTCGTGAAACGACTCGGCGCACGGGCCAAACTGGTCATCTCGCACGCTTCTGGTGACGAAGGCCACGATTACGAGAGAAGGGTCTGGGAATACTCCCAAATGCTCGGTGTCGACACCCTATTCGTGTCGGATATCATCAACGACAAACGCGGCATCACCAAGGACGGTCGCAAGGTATACACCCTGGAAGACATCTATCCTTTCGCCGACCTGGTGACCTACCCTTCCAATTTCGAAGGCTTCGGCAACGCTTTTCTGGAAGCTGTTTACTTTCGTAGACCCATTCTGGTGAACAACTACTCGATCTATGCCACCGATATCCGCCCAAAAGGGTTCGAGGTGATTGAAATCGACGGTTACGTGACCAAAAAGGCCGTTCAATTGGCCAAACGAGTACTTCGTGATCTAAATTTCGAGAAGCAAATGGTGGCGCACAATTACGAAATTGGAAGCCACTACTATTCTTACAAAGTGTTGCGGCAGAAACTGCACAACCTGATAGGCGACTGCCTGCCCTGCTGTTTTGAAAAATGCTGACATTGACAAAGATTGAAATGGCAGGCTAAGTTCTACGAGACGGCAGATTGAATTGGGGTCTTCAACAAGGAGAAGGGGAAACAATGCAGTCATCCTATCAAGCGTGGCTCTGGGAACAACGCGGCCAGCGGTGTGTGGAAAACCTGAAAAAGAATGGCTTCGACGCCCACTGGGTGGCGGACGCGCAGGCCGGCACCGACCTGATCCTCTCCATGATCGAACCGTATCAAAGTTTTGGATTCGGTGGATCGGACAGTGTCCGGCGACTCGGCCTGGTGGAACATCTCAGCGCCCGGGGAAAAACCGTGTTCGACCACTGGCAACCGAATCTTTCGCCTAAGGATACGCTGGCCATCCGCAAGTCCCAACTGACCTGTGATTGCTTCTTTTGCAGCGCCAATGCCATTTCTCTGACCGGTGAGATCGTCAACGTCGACGGCGCCGGGAACAGGACCAGCGCCATGGCATTCGGCCCTTGCCGGGTGATCATCGTGGCCGGCATGAATAAAGTGGCGGACGATCTTGCGGGTGCCTTGCAACGGGTGCGTCAAGTGGCAGGCCCCATGCGCGCCAAAAGCCTCAACATGAAGACGCCGTGCGCGGAAACCGGCATTTGCACGGATTGCCATTCGCCGCAACGTATCTGTCGCATCACGACCATCTTGCATCGTCAACCCATGTTGACCCCTACGAGCGTCGTTTTAATCAATGAAGCACTGGGATTCTGATATCGAGGCTGCCATGACCAACTTTCGTTTGGGGTTGCTGACCATTACAATTTTGTTGTTCCCCCTGATCCATACGCCGCTCTGCTTTTCGGAAAACCACCGCGCCTCGGCACCCGCCCTGGCCACCGTCAACGACACGGCGATCTACCCAAAAGATCTGGCCCGGGAGATGGGCCAACTGCGCGCCGAAATGATCCTGCGGAATAGTCCCTTGTCCGATCGGCAGCTCGATCGATTGCGCAGCCAGTTCATCGAAAATCTCATTGAACGCGAACTGCTCTACCAGCACGCCCAGCAGAAGAATATCCAAATCCGATCCCAGTGGATCGGCGCCACCCTCAAAGAGTTGCAGGATCAACTGGGAAGTAGATCGGCCTTAAAAACCTATCTCGCCAACAGCGGCCTGAATCAGGCAGAACTCGAAGAGCGTATTCGCAAAGGGCTGATCGTTCGACGATTGTTACGACGTGAAGCATTGCGAACCATAAGCGTCAGTGAGGCTGAAGTCCAGGCATTTTACCGCAAAAATGCCGCCCTCTTCGATGCGAGTGAAAAAATCAGGGTGCGCCATATCCTGGTTGCGGTGAATGACCCGCAAAACAAGGACGATCAAACGACCGCATTGAATACCATTCAAACGCTTCAGCGGCGGATTGAAGCGGGTGAAAAGCTCGCCGTCCTTGCCCTCGATTATTCCGATTGCCCCAGCAAAGCCCGCGGAGGCGACCTGGGATACCTCTCCCTTGACCAAATGGTGAGCGACTTCGCCTCAGCCGTCGCCGAACTGGAACCCGGTCAAATCAGCGACATCGTCACCACACGGTTCGGCTATCATCTGATTCAAATGATCGATCGCCAGCCCGCTGCGACCGAGAGCTATAGGGATGTCCGGGAAAAAATCGAACTCACCCTAAGGCGCAACAAAGAGAATGCAGCGGCCCAAAAATATGTCGCTGCGCTCAAGCGACAGGCAACTATCGTTCGGCACGGTTCAAATCCTTGAAGTGATAGGCCAAATGTTTTTTCTTGACCTATCGGACAGCCATCGCTTATTCTAAAAATGAATGTTACTCAGACTATAATGATATCTATGTTTTTATAGGCGGTGTTCAACCTACTGGGTGACATCGGGGGGTGGTAGCCTTTTTGGAGTAGGAACGTAACGACACAGGAGGAAAGAGCTTTGGCAAACGGTACGGTGAAATGGTTCAACAACAAAAAGGGGTATGGCTTCATTAACGAAGAGGGTGGTCGCGACATTTTCGTGCATTTTTCATCCATTACCATGGATGGCTACAAAACCCTGAATGAAGGGGAGAAAGTCATCTTCGAAGTCGAGGAGAGCACACGCGGTCCGGAAGCCAAAAACGTTAAAAGGGCTTAAAGCTTCAACCTGAAAAGGCGCCATGACACCTCTGGTCCGGGGCATGGCGCTTTTTTTCGATCGGTGGTTTCTTGTCAGACACCGATCGGTGTGGAGTGCGGCCTTTTTCCAACGATGCGCGCCGAATTGGCCACCGCCAACAAGGCCGTACCCACGTCGGCAAACACCGCCTCCCACATGGATGCCAGTCCCACGGCGCCAAAGCCCAAAAAAATCGCCTTCACCACAAAAACCAGAACGATATTCTGCCAGACGATTCGACGTGTCAATCGGGCAATGGAGAGGGCTTCCGCCATTTTCCGGGGCGAATCGGTCATCAGCACGACATCGGCGGTCTCTACGGCGGCATCCGTGCCCAATGCCCCCATGGCCACCCCCACATCGGCCCTGGCGATCACCGGTGCATCGTTGATGCCGTCCCCCACATAGGCCACCTTCCCATGACCGCTGTGCTCGCTTTGGATTCGCTCCAGGGCCTCCACCTTGTCTTCGGGAAGCAAACCCGCACGAAAGCTGTCGAGCCGAAGACGACGCGCCACCGCCTCTGCCACACACCCATTATCACCGGTCAGCATACCCACATGCTCGACCCCTAACTTTTTCAAATCCCGGATGGCTTCGGCGGCATCCGGTTTCAATTCATCACCGATGACGATGTAGCCGGCATAGGTACCGTCTACCGCGATGTGGGCGACGGTTGCTCCCCATTCACACCGGGGGTGAGCGATGGCATGTTGGTGCATCAACGTGTCGCTTCCGACAAGGACCCGTCTGTTTTTAAACGTTGCGCTCACCCCCCTGCCCGGCTGTTCGGCGTGTTCGGCGGTCGCCAGGGATGCAATGCGCCCGCCGCTTTTTTCATAGGCGGCCACAATCGCCCCGGCGATGGGGTGGTTGGAACGGCACTCGGCCGCAGCGGCCATCTCCAGCAGCTGCGACCGGGAAAAACCGTTCAGGCTCATCACCTCCCTGATGGCGAACACGCCTTGGGTAAGGGTCCCGGTTTTATCGAACACAACCTGTTTCACGGCTGCCAGGGAATCGAGAAAATTGGCGCCCTTGACCAGGATACCGCGCCGCGAAGCGCGACCGATGCCGCCAAAATAGCCCAGGGGAATGCTCACCACCAAGGCGCATGGGCACGAGATCACCAGCAACACCAGGGCACGATAGAGCCAGACGGTAAAGGCATCCCCGGTCAACAGCGGGGGAATCGCGGCAATAGCGACCGCCGACACCACCACGGCCGGCGTGTAGTATCGGGCGAAGGTGGTGATGAATCGTTCGGTTTTCGCCTTGCGCGCCGTGGCCTCTTCCACCAGGGTCATCACTTTGGCGATGGACGAGCTGGAAAAGGGACGCACGACCTTCAGGGTCAGTGCACCGGTTTGGCAGATCTGACCGGCCAGCACCTCGTCTTCCGGCCCCACGGATAAGGGCACGGATTCGCCCGTCAAGGCCGCGCTGTCCACCAGGGAACGCCCCTCGATCACCTTGCCGTCCAGTGGAATCTTTTCTCCTGGACGCACCACGATGGACGCGCCAACGGATACCGCTTCCGGGGATAGTTGCCGCAGCCCCTCTTCGGTTTGCAACCAGGCCCTGTCGGGCTTGGCGTCTAAAAGCGCCCGGATGGACCGCCGCGAACCGGACACGGCCATGGCCTGAAGCATTTCTCCCACTTTATAGAACACCATCACTGCCACGGCCTCGTCATAGGCAGAGATGGCGATGGCGCCGCCGGTGGCGATGACCATGAGCAGGTTCTCATCAAAAAATCCCCCCCGGCGCAGGTTGCGCCATGCGGCGGCGAAGACATTCCAGCCGGCCAGGAAGTAGGCCGCCATGACGAAGGGCAGGAAAAAAGCGGACAGGGTGTGATCGGAGAAACGGTATTCGATGAGAAGCGCACCGGCGAAAAACGTCACCGAGACACACAGGATGGCGAGCTCCCTGCCGATGGGAGAATCTGTATGTGCGTTTCCGGGCGTCTCGCTTCCGGCAAATTGGGCCATCGGTGTCAACTCGATGGAAGGCTCGATGGCGCGCACGTGCGCCACGACGTTTTCCATATCATCCGTTTGGACACGCAACGTCTGGGTCGCAAAATCTATGGCGGCATACGCCACGCCCTCCAGTTGCCGGATTCGTGCTTCGATCCGGGCCGCGCAAGCGGCGCAATCGAGGTGATCGATCCGATATTTTTCAATGCCTGCCGTTTCCATGTGTCCCATCGACTCCCTGTTACGGTTCCTGGAGGTGCGCCATCCCGAGGTCCAACAGGCGGCGGATGTGATCGTCGTCCAGGGAGTAGTAGACGACTTTTCCCTCACGGCGCGCTTTCACCACCCTGGACTGTTTCAGATTCTTCAATTGGTGGGAGACGGCCGACTGCTGCATGCTCAACAAGGCGCACAAATCACACACGCACATCTCCGATTCGCTGAGCGCCCAGAGAATCCGAATCCGCGTGCCGTCGCCAAAGAGTTTGAAAAAATCGGCCAGGGGATCGAGCCAATGGCCCCGGGGCAGATTGCGGGCCACACGTGCGACGATGTCGGCATGAATACAGTTGGTTTCGCAGACATCGACATCGGATGAAAGGTGTCGGGCGGACATGAGTGCGCTCCTTTTTCAAAACATATGATTATTTGTTCATATATTAATTCAACTCGTATCTGTCAACGGAAAAGAAAAAAGCGAGACGTCGATTGTCTTGATCTATCGGTGGATGGAATCGGAAATGGATTGGGGGTCTTGCCGCAAAAGGCCATCGGCGGCAAGACCGTTGCAACAGCTTACTCGCCGATGATTTTAACCAGGACACGCTTGCGTCTCCGGCCGTCGAACTCACCGTAAAAAATCTGCTCCCAGGTCCCGAAATCGAGTTTGCCGTCGGTCACGGCGACCACGATCTCCCGCCCCATGATCTGACGCTTCATGTGGGCATCGGCATTGTCCTCGCCCACATTGTGGCGATACTGGGACACGGGAGCATGCGGGGCGAGACGTTCCAACCACTGGTCGTAATCGTGATGGAGGCCGCTTTCATCGTCATTGATGAAGACGGATGCCGTGATATGCATGGCGTTGCAAAGCACGAGCCCCTCCTGTATCCCGCTGTCCCGCAGGCACGCCTCGACCTGAGGCGTGATATTGATGAAGGCACGCCGTGTCGGCACTTCAAACCACAATTCTTGCCGATAGCTTTTCATCTTCGCTCCTTCCGCGATGTTAATTCGTGTCTGTCCACTACTTCATCGCCTTGATCAATTGATTGGCCCCCACCAGCAGCGGATCCCAGGTGGGGCCGAAGGGGGGGGCGTAGGCCAGATCCGATTCGCTGAACTGCGCCACAGTCATCGCGGCATGCAGGGCCACGGCCGCTGTATTGATGCGGTGGGCCGCCCCCTCGCGGCCAACCATCTGAGCGCCCAACAACCGGCCGCTGCGTCGATCACCGACCATGTGGACCAGGATCGGCGATGCGCCCGGCATGGAGTGGGCTTTCGAGGAGGCCTTGATGGTGACAGTGGCCGCGTCGAAACCGGCCTCGGACGCCTCGGCCGCGGTCAGGCCGGTGCGCGCCACTTCGAGATCGAACACCTTGAAGACGGCACTGCCCACAACCCCCTGAAGCGACACCTCGCGGCCGCACAGATGGTCTGCCACGGCCCAGCCGGCGCGATTGGCACGCAACGCCAACGGTATCCAGACACGCTCCCCAGTGACGACATGAAAAGCGTCGGCACAATCACCGGCCGCATAGATCCGGTCGTCCGAGGTGCGCATCTGCCGATCCACGGCGATGGCATCGGCCGGCCCCAGTGCCAGACCGGCATCCCTGGCCAGTCGGCTGTTGGGCGTCACGCCGATGGCCACGACCACCAGGTCAGCCTCCAGCCTATCACCGGATGCGCTGACGGCCGCCAGGTGGTTGCCGCGTTCCTCGATGTGATCCACGGAAAAGACGGTGTGGAGCGCCACCTGGTGGGCCGCCAACTCCTCCCCGACACGCTGGGCCAGTTCTTCGGGCAGCCAGGGCAACAACCGGGCACGCGGCTTGGCCATGGCCACCTCGATGCCGCGTTCCCGCAAGGCCTCGGCCATCTCCATGGCGATGTAGCCCATGCCCAGTATCAACGCACGCTTGACCGGGTGGGAAGTGATGCGCTCTTTGATCGCCTGGGCATCGTCAAGGGTTTTCACCACCATCACGCCGGGCAAATCGAAACCGGGCCGGGCCGGAACGATGGGATCCGCGCCTGTGGCGATCAATAGACGATCGAACGGCAGCTCGAACCTTTTGCCCTCGCGGGTGTGCCCGCTCACGAGACCTTCCGACAGGTCGATGTGCTCGGCCTGATGTTCGGTCCGCACGTCGATGCCCGATTTTTTACGAAATACGTCGGCTGTTCTGACCACCAGATCTGCGACCGCCCGCCGGGGGTCGGAAATATTGTACGGAATGCCTCAAGCGCTGTAGGAGACGGTCGTGCTGCGCTCCAGAACAGTCACCGCCAGCCCGCTATCGTTGCGTTTTGCTCGGCTCGCTGCACTCATGCCGGCGGCATCGCCGCCGATGACCACGAATTTCATAAGACCTCCTATTTTTCCATTCAAAGCTCTGACCGATTCGATTCGCTGACCGACGCATCCGCCCGCATATCAGGATCTTCATCCAGCCGCTGGGGAATGGTTCAAAAAAACCGCCAGGCATGATAATGATGCCCGGTCAATGATATGAAGGGATTATCGCAGGTCAGACCGTGACGTCAACACGTAGCTTGATAAATGCCATCCAGGCAAAACTGTCCAACGCCCTGCTTGCGGATCGCGTGGCAGCCCGTCGGGAATTAGGCGTCATCCGGGCCATGGCCAAAGGGCGCGCTTCGGACGACCAGCTGCGCGCGCGCTGCGAACGCCTGGATCAACGCGTTTCGGCCTCGGTGGCCGCCCGGCAGCGGCGCTTGGAAAGCCAACCATTGCTGCATTTCGATCCCGACCTGCCGCTCTGCGCCAAAAAAGAAGCGCTGCTGGCCGCCATTCGCGATCATCAGGTATTGATCGTGGCCGGCGAGACCGGCTCGGGCAAATCGACCCAGCTGCCCAAGCTCTGTCTGGCGGCCGGTCGCGGCGTGGACGGCGTCATCGGGGTCACCCAACCGCGCCGCATCGCGGCCCTCACCGTGGGGCGGCGCATCGCCGAAGAGATGCACGAAACCCTGGGCCAGACCGTAGGGGTCAAGATTCGTTTCCAGGATCATACCGGCGAAGAGACCCGCATCAAGCTGATGACCGACGGTATCCTTCTGGCCGAAGCCCAATCGGATCGCTTTCTCAACCGCTACGACACCCTGATCGTCGATGAAGCCCACGAACGGAGCCTGAACATCGATTTCATCCTGGGCATGCTCAAGCAATTGCTCGACCGGCGCAAGGACCTCAAGCTGATCATCACCTCGGCCACCATCGACNNCGCCGGTGATCGAGGTGTCGGGCCGCATGTATCCGGTCGAAATCAGGTATGCCGAATCGCGCTCCCAAAACGGGGACGACGCCACCCATATCGAACAGGCGGCCAGCGCCCTGGATCAGCTCCATCGCGGCCGACTCAAGGGCGATGTGCTCGTCTTCATGCCCACCGAACAGGACATCCGCGACACCTGCGAGATCCTGCGCGGCCGGCGCTATCCCTCGGCCGAGGTGATTCCTCTTTTCGCGCGGCTCTCCACCGCCGACCAGCAGCGGGTCTTCCAGCCGGCCAACGGCCTGAAGATCATCGTGGCCACCAANNGTGGCCGAAACCGCCGTCACCATCCCCGGCATCCGCTATGTGATCGACACCGGCCTGGCGCGCATCTCCCAATACACGCCCCGCTCACGCACCAACACCCTGCCCGTGGTGCCCATCTCCCAGAGCAGCGCGGATCAGCGCATGGGACGCTGCGGCCGCGTGGCCGACGGGATCTGCATCCGTTTGTACAGCGAGGAGGATTATCTCCAGCGGCCGCGCTACACCCTGCCCGAAATTCTGCGTGCCAATCTGGCGGAAGTCATCCTGCGCATGATTGCATTGGGCCTCGGGGACGTGGCGGCCTTTCCTTTCATCGACCCGCCTGCGCCGCGCAGCATCCAGGACGGGTACAGCCTGCTGCTCGAACTGGGCGCCATCGAACCGGCCGGCCCCGGCCATCGCACCGGCGGCCGATACCGGCTCACCGAAAAGGGTCGGCTCATGGCCAGGCTCCCCCTGGACCCGCGTCTGGCCTGCATGCTGATCGAGGCCGACCGGCAAGGCTGCCTGGCCGATGTGGCCATCATCGCCGCGGCGCTGAGCATCCAGGATCCCCGGGAGCGACCGGCCGAGCGCCAGGCCGAAGCCGATCAGGCCCATACCCGCTTCGCCGACCCGACCTCGGACTTCATCACCCTGCTGCGCATCTGGCACCGCTACCGCCAGGTCACCGCCAAACGCACGAGCTGGCAGCAGGTCAAGCAGTTCTGCCGCGAGAATTTTCTATCGTTTCGCCGTATGCGCGAATGGCGCGAGGTGTTGCACCAGATCCTCGGCCAGCTCAACGAACACGGCATCCGGGCCAAGGCGCCGACGAAACTCTCCGACGAACCCGGCGATATCGCCAACAGTTGGTATGCGTCAATTCACCGATCGATCCTCAGCGGTTTTCTCTCCAACATCGCTCTGAAAAAAGAGAAGCAGATCTTCCAGGCCGCCCACCAGCGCGAAGCCATGGTATTTCCGGGCTCGGGGATATTCAAAAACCCGGGGCAGTGGATCGTGGCCGCCGAAATGGTCGAGACCTCGCGTCTGTTCGCCCGCTGCGCGGCCGCCATCGATCCGGCCTGGATCGAACCCATCGGCCGGGCCCAGTGCCGATATGCCTATCTCGATCCCCACTGGGAGCGCAAACGCGAGGCGGTGGTGGCGACCGAACAGGTCACGCTGTATGGGCTGATCATCGATCGCCGCACCAGGCCCTATGGACCGGTCAATCCGGCCGAAGCCGCGGAGATCTTCATCCGCCATGCCCTGGTCCAGGGCGATGTGCGGCGGCCCTTGCCCTTCATGACCCATAATCTGGAACTGGTCGAACAGATAGACGAGATGCAGGACCGGCTGCGCCGTCGGGACCTGCTCGTGGACGAACAGTTCCTCATGGCGTTCTATGCCGAACGCCTGGGCCACGTCTATGACATGCGCACCCTCAAAAAAACGATCAGCCAACGGGGCGACGATGGATTCCTGCGGCTGCGGCGTGAGGATCTGCTCGCCAGTCATCCGGACCCCGATGAGCTCGCCCTCTATCCGGAGCGCATCGACGCCGAAGGCGTGCAGCTGCGTTGCGAGTATCGTTTCGACCCGGGGAAAGAGAACGATGGCGTCACCGTGCACGTACCCGCCCCGTCGGCCGCCGGCGTGGCCCCGGAAACGTTTCAGTGGCTGGTTCCCGGCTTGCTCAAAGAGAAAATCGCAGCCATGATCAAGGCGTTGCCCAAGGAGTTGCGCAAGCAACTGGTGCCTGTCGCCGACACGGTCGCCATCATCGCCCGGGACATGCCGATCCAGCGCCGGATCGGGTTGAGCTCCGCCTTGAGCCGCTTCGTCAAGGCGCGCTGGAACGTGGAGATCCCGCCGGCCGCATGGGACGAAGGCCAGTTGCCCGACCATCTGCGCATGCGCATCGCCGTCACCGACGCCAAGGGCAACGTGGTACAAACTGCACGCGACCCCGGCATTTTGCAGCGCGTCTCCACCGGAAGCGCCATCGATGATTTCAGGGAGGCCCAGCAGCGATGGGAAAAAAGCCCCATCGAAAGCTGGGAAGATGTGGGGGACCTGCCGGACGAAATTGCCCTGAAAGGGCCTGGTGGACGGCGCTGGACCGCCTATCCGGCATTGATGCCACGCGGCGCGATGGTGGTATTGACCGTCTTCGCGGACAGGGCCGCCGCCACCCGCAATCATCTTCGGGGAGTGAAGGCCCTGCTCGTCCGGCAGCTCGGCGCCGACATCAAGTTTTTGCGCAAAAACCTGGCCCTGCCCTATCATTGCGAGGCCCAATGCCGCTATTTCGGCGGGCGCCGGGCCCTGGAAGAGCAACTCGTCGAGCGGGTCCTGGATCACCACCTGTGCATCGACATCCGGACGAAGCAGGCATTCGATGATTTTTGCGAAACGCTGCACACAGCGGGCATCGCCGGCTGGGGGCAAACCGAAAAAACCCTGGTCATCGACATCCTGGAGGCCTATCAGGGCGTGCGCGCGCAATTGGCGGATATCGAACAGCGTCATCGGGGCAAACCCATGCTCCAGGAATTCCTGGAGTCCCAGCGCCGGGCCCTGCAGCACCTCGTGCCGGACAATTTCATCACCCTCTACGACACCGACCGCCTGCAGCACCTGCCCCGCTATCTCAAGGGCGTTTCCCTGCGCGCCCAGCGCGGCGTCCTGGACCTGGAAAAGGATCGCGCCAAGGCCAAACGCCTGGCCCCTTACGAAACGCGCCTGCAGAATGCGATCGCCGGCCTGACAACTCAGACCAGCGCCGAAAAACGACACCTCCTGGAAACCCTCGTATGGATGCTCGAAGAGTTTAAAATCTCCATTTTCGCCCAGGAGATCAAAACCAGCCAGCCGGTTTCCGAAAAGCGTCTCGACGCCATGTTCAAACAGGTCGAAGGGATGGTGTAGCCGGGTTTAATGAATCGCGTTCAGTTGGAATCGCTGGACGGCGCCGTCAAATATTGAAATCCGAGCAGGGATGGTGTAAGTTTTTCACGTTCCACAATGGCAAACGGCGTTTCGCAGGAACCACAACATGCAGCATTCCGATAGCTGACCGGCGGCATATTCCACGCCTTCCCAAAGAACCGGTGAGCGTATTTCCAGATAGACGGATATTTGCGTCAATGTTCAACCAATGCCCTTATGTCAACATACAACTTTCCAGGGGGGGAACATGGCAGTAACGACCAAGATTCTTAAGCCCACGCCGTCCGCTTACAATTACCAATTGTTGATCAAGCACTTGCTGGTCACGCCGCTCATCTATTCGCCGAACCAGGAAATCGTCTATCGCGACCTCAAGCGCTACACCTACACCGAGCTCGGCAAACGGGTGGCCCGCCTGGCCAATGCCTTGACCCGCATCGGCGTCAAACCCGGCGATACCGTGGCCGTCATGGATTGGGACAGCCACCGCTATCTGGAGTGTTTCTTCGCCGTTCCCATGATGGGGGCCGTTCTGCACACCATTAATATCCGCCTGACGCCCGAGCAGCTTATCTACACCATCAACCATGCGGAAGACGACATCATTCTGGTCAACAAAGAGTTTCTACCCATGCTCGAAGCCGTCAAGGGACGCTTCGAGAAAGTCAGGAAGATCGTCCTGCTCTCCGATGAAGGCCCTTCGGCCGAGACGACCCTGACCATCGACGCCGAATATGAAACCCTT